>JALZJE010000014.1 GCA_030859955.1 Chloroflexota bacterium
GGGGCCCCGGTTCTTCCGTTAGGGCGCTACTCGTTGTATTCCGGGCAATGCGGAGCCGTGCCGTCGTACGCCTTCGAGGAGTCGCCGGTGACAGCCCGGAAGGCATCGATTCTGCCGTTTCCGAAACACTCGTCGTATCCCGGCAGCCCGATATCGATCGCCGTGTTCTGGAGGTAGGCCTCCACCTTCGTCGGGGACAGTTTCACGTCGCCGTCCGTTCCGAGCGTGCCGTATTGGCTGACGATGAGCGCGGCGACCCCGGCAGCGTGCGGGGAGGCCATCGACGTGCCCGAGATGGCTGCATACGTGTTGCCTGGGAACGTCGAGAAGACGCCCGTCTGCGGATTGCCGGTGCTGGTGCCGCCCGGCGCCACGATGTCCACGGCTCCGGTGCCGTAGTTCGAATAACCGGCCTTCTGGCTGAGCCGCCCCAGCGCACCCGTACCGATGACGCCCTGCGTCTCGGCGGGTACCACGTCGCAGTTGTTCTCGTACGGTTCCGAGGGGTTGGCCAGATCCTCATCTGAGTTGCCCAGCGCGGCCACCGGAGTTACGCCCTGGTTCCGAGCATATTGAACCGCTCGCTCGACGGCCTTGCGGAAGGTGCGCTGGACCTCGTCGTCCATGCACTTGAATTCAGTCGACTGCTGGAACTCGTTATCGTCGACGAAGAAGCTCATATTGATCACGTCGAACTTCTGATCACCGGAGTAGGTGATGCCATCGACGACTGCGCTGGCATAGCAGTAGCCGCTGGAGTCGCAGACCTTGACCGGAACCAGCGTGACGTTCGGAGCAACACCGACGATGCCGACCCCGTTGGCCTGAGCCGCAACCGTGCCGGCCACGTGCGTCCCGTGAAAGCCGTTGTCGCTGCATGCCACCGGCGTGCCAGCTCCCGGACCGTCGGGAACGAACGCGATGGAGTTTCGCCCGCGGGCACAGTCGACGTTCGTGCCGCCGCCCAGGGGATCCTGGAAGTCAGCGTGTGCGGCGTCGATGCCGGTATCGAGAATGCCGACGTCAACGGCTCGCCAGCCCGCCTGAACCGCATGCGCCTGTTCCGTGCGGATCTGCTGCATGTCCCACTGCTGCGATTCGAATGGATCGGCCGACGGCTCAGACCCGCCGCCGCCCGATGACGAATCGACCAGGGCGTATTGGCTCATCTCTGCCGCGGAAGGAACCGCCTTGACCCCGAAGTCGCGACCGATCGACTCGACCAGGGCGTATTGAGACAGCAGTGCGTAAAAGGTTTCGCTTGACGACTCGACCAGCAAGACGCCGATCTGCTCCGACAGGTCGTTCGTGACCGTTCCGCCGGACGCCTTGACGATCTGCAGCGCGTACTCGTGATTCAGCGCGTAGTTGCCCCCGAGGGCATACGTGCCGTCGAGGGCGTACGTCCCGGCGAGGACGACGATGTAGCGCTCGGCCGCGCTCTCCTGGGCCTTGACGGGAGCGCCCGAAAGGATCATGGCGGTCGCGGCGAGGGCCGCGGCCAGGACGATGGATACGATCGTCGAGAAGCCCCTTGACATGGGCACGACAGCGGTTCGGTGCACACCATCCTCCGTGAATGACGTGGCGGACATGGGGCGCCGCCACTTATCGCCACCACTCTGCAGGGTGACGCCGCAAGTTGCAAGTTGCGTGCCCATGGTCGTCCAGCGCCCAAGGTCGTGACGGTCGCTCGCGGATCGGTCTTGCGGTACCCTGTGAACGCCATGAACGATGCCGATACGATCCAGCCATTGAGCTCCCGGCCGCCGTATGCGCCGGGCGATGCCGAGGGCTTCTATGCCCACGTCGGGGAAGGCGGCAAGGTCGAGGCCGATGACTGGATGCCCGACGACTATCGCGCCGCGGTTCTCAAGTTCGTCGAGATGCATGCCAACTCCGAGCTGATGGGCGTTCTGCCCGAGCGAGACTGGATCATGCGAGCCCCGACCCTGCGCCGAAAGCTCGCCCTCACCAGCAAGATCCAGGACGAGGTCGGACACGCCCAGCTGCTCTATCGGGTGGCTGAGGACCTTGGCAAGCCGCGGTCGCAGATGCTGGCCGACCTCATGGATGGCAGGACCAAGTTCCACAACGTCTTCCATTACCCGACGCGTTCGTGGGCCGATGTCGGCATCATCGCCTGGCTGGTGGACGCGGCGGCGATTGTCAGCCAGCAGGCGCTGCGCGACTCATCCTATGCACCGTACGCGCGCACGATGAAGAAGATCTGCTGGGAGGAATCGGTCCATATCATGCACGGACGGGATGTCGTCCTGACCCTCATGAACGGGAGCGATTCGCAGCGCGCCATGGTCCAGGAGGCCCTGGACCGATGGTGGGGACCGCTCATGCAGATGCACGGCCCGCCGACCGACCCGGCGAAGGACAAGGACCTCCACTGGGGCATCAAGGCCAAGAACAACGAGCAGCTGCGCCAGGAGTTCCTGTCCATCTACGTGCCACGGATCCTTGAGCTGGGCCTGACCATTCCCGATCCGGCGCTTCGCCACGAGGAAGCAACGGGTCGCTGGACATACACCGAGCCGGATTGGGCGGAGCTGAAGTCCGTGGTCACCGGTCATGGACCGGCCTCCCAGGAACGTTTGGAGTTCCGGCGCGTGAGCTTCGCCGAAACCCAGTGGGTCCGCGACGCGCTGCTCGGGGACGCGACAGCCGCCTGATCGTCGGTGACGCCGGCCAGCTCGTCGTCCTTCGATTCGCCACACGAATCATTCGCGTTGCAGCCTTCCCGCCACCCCAACATCCATGCATGACGTGAGTGCGACTGCACGTTTCGACGGGATGGCGCGCCTTCCCGGTCGGTCGGAGCGAGATGACGATCTTCACCGTCATGAATGCACTGGATGGTTCACTGCCGATGCCACGAGGCCGGTCGCCGTAGAACATTCGTCGGGTGACTCGAAGTCGGCGCTTTGACGGCCTCAACCAGTCGATCAGCCTCGAAGGGATGCACGAGAGGACTGGATGACGGCGGAACGCCACGGTTGCACGTCAGTGACTCGCTGCACGAATCATGTGGCGACAAGCAGCGCAGACCGGCGTGCATGGATGCTGCATCACCGGGCAAACCGTCAATCATCACCACCCGCTCCGCACCGCATGGCGGTCCGAGCCGGAGCCGGGTACGCTTGGAGCGATGAGCGCGCCATCCACCGAACGCATCTGGGAGGTCTTTCGGCAGGAGGCCGAGGGTGACCCGATGGTCCACTCCGGAAACGTGAATGCTCCTGACGAGGAGCTGGCGATGCACTATGCGCGGGAGATGTACGGGCGGCGCGGGGAGTCGCACCGGCTATGGATCGTAGCTCGCGAGGCGATCACCGAGCTGGATGAGCCCGACATGCTGCGACCGCCAATGGATCGCTCGCACAAGAAGCCGGGCGGGTACGTCATCAAGCACAAGCTCGAGGCTGCACGGGCGCGGGCCACGGAGCCGGGCGAGTGACGCAGACCACCTTCGAGCTCGGAATTGATTCGCGCCGTGCGCTTGCCGAGCTGCTCACCAGCGTCGCCGATGATGAGTTCGTCATCGGCTTCTGGGACTCGGAATGGACGGGCATTGCGCCAATGCTCGAAGAGGACGTCGCGACCAGCTCGATCGCCCAGGACGAGATCGGGCATGCTCGCGCCCTCTACGAGCTGATCGCTGAGCTGACCGATGATGACGCCGACCGCATCGCGTTCGGTCGAGAGCCAGGAGAATATCGACACGCCGCGTTGCTCAATCACGCGCGCGGAGACTGGGCATTCAGCGTCGCGCGGCGCTACCTGTACGAGTCGGCCGATGCGGTGCGACTGAGCGCGCTGGCTCACTCGCGCCATGGACCGCTGGCCGCACTCGCCGGCAAGATGCAGCGAGAAGAGACGTATCACCGCATGCACGCCGATGCCTGGCTGCGTCGCCTGAGCGACGGCTCGCGGGACGGACGTGATCGTCTTGCGGGCTCAATCGAATGCCTTTGGCCGGACGCCCAGCAGGTCTTTGCGCCACTCCACGATGAGGAACCACTTCTCCGCGAGGGGCTGCTCGCTGAGCCGATGCTCGCGCTGCATGCCAGGTGGCAGAGCCAGGTCTCACCGATCCTGACGCTGATCGTCGGCGAGCTTCCGCCCGCGGCACCGACGCGTGACGGACGCGAGCGCCGGACGGACGACTTCATCTGGCTGCACGCTGAGTTCACCGCCGTGGCTGGCTCGGAGGCGGGCGCGACATGGTGAACGCGCCGGCGCTGGAAATCGACGAGAAGCGCATCTGGTCCGAGCTGGCCCAGATCGCGGACCCGGAGATCCCGGCGATCAGCCTCGTCGACCTGGGGGTCATCGGCCGCGTGCAGCTCGATGCCGAGCGATTGACGGTGGAGCTGCTGCCGACGTTCATCGGCTGCCCGGCCATCGGCGTCATGCAGGAGCGGATCATCGAGCGGCTCAGCCTGCTCGAGGTGGCCGACACGATCGAGGTCAAGGTTTCCTTCGAGCCGCCATGGACCAGTGATCGCATCACGCCCGCGGGTCGCGAACGCCTGCGGCTCAGCGGATTTGCGCCGCCGGTGATGACCGAGATCGCAGGACTGGACGAGCTGGCGGTGTTGCCGGTCGCCGAATGCCCGTTCTGCGGCTCCCGCAGCACGACGCTCGACAATCCGTTCGGCCCGACCCTCTGCCGCGCCATCTACCACTGCACGGCCTGTCGTCAACCGTTCGAGCAGTTCAAGCGCGTGTGACCCCCGCTGGCGCGGGTATTGCATCACGGCGGTCATGATCAATCGAGACGACCCGCAGGGTCCCGGCCAGGGCCCCCTCGACCAGCCGGAGCGCGACGCAGGCGATCCGATCGGGGACGACGCATATCCGGGCGGAGGGACCCTGACCCCGCCGACCGGCGACATGGATGACCCGGTACCGGAGACCGGCATGCCGGGCGGTCCGCCCCCGCCCGAAGCGGACGAGGACCCGCGGACCTGACAACCGGCATGCGCTACCCTTCGAGGCATGGCAATCGACGCTGACGAGACTGCCCCGGACGTGGGCGCGGCACTCGCATCGGGTACGGAGGACCGCCTCGCTGCGATGCGCCACAGCGCGGCCCACATGATGGCCGCGGCCGTCATGGAGGTCTTCCCTGAGGCCAAGCTGGGTATCGGCCCGGCCATCAAGAACGGCTTCTATTACGACTTCGACCTGCCCCGCCCGCTGACGCCCGGCGACCTCGACCAGATCGAGCTCAAGATGCGGGAGCAGCAGGCGGCGGACCTACCCTTCGAGCACTCGCAGGACCTGGCGCGCGCCGATGCGATCGCGCTTCTCGGCGAGCGCATCCAGCCGTTCAAGGTCGAGATCATCGACGACCTCCCTGAGTCGGAGGGGGAGACGGTTTCCTTTTACCGCCACGGCTCCTTCGAGGATCTTTGCCGCGGCGGGCACCTCGCGTCCACGAAGGAGCTGGGTGCCTTCAAGCTGCTGAACACGGCCGGCGCCTACTGGCGTGGCGACGAGACGCGCCCGATGCTTCAGCGCATCTACGGAACGGCGTGGGACACGCAGGAGGAGCTGGATCAGCACCTGTGGCGCCTCGAGGAGGCGAAGAAGCGTGATCACCGCAAGCTCGGCCGGGAGCTCGACCTCTTCACGTTCCATCCGGAGTCGCCGGCGGCACCATTCCTCCATCCGCGCGGCATGGCGCTCTGGCGAGCCCTGGAATCGTGGTCGCGCCAGGTGCGCCGCGAGGCCGGCTTCGACGAGGTTCGCACGCCGAGCCTCGTCCGCAAGGAGCTGTGGGAAACCTCCGGCCACTGGGGCAACTACCAGGACAACATGTTCGTGCTCGACGACTACGACCACGTGTCCGGCCTCAAGCCGATGAACTGCCCGGAAGAGATCCTCATCTACAAGACCCGCTCGCACTCGTATCGCGAGCTGCCGATGCGCTTCGCCGACTACTCGACCCTCTTCCGCAAGGAGCGCACCGGCGTTCTCGCCGGGATGTTCCGCGTGCGCCAGCTGACCCAGGACGACTCGCACGTCTTCTGCCGCGACGACCAGGTCGACGACGAGCTGCGCCTTGCCCTCTCTCTCGTCCGCAGGCAGTACGCCCCGTTCGGTTTCGAACCTCGCGCGAAGCTCGCGACGCGTCCTGAGAAGCGGCTTGGATCCGATGAGTTTTGGGAGCGTGCCGAGGGGCGGCTGCGCGAGCGCCTTGACGAGGATGGCATGTCATACGCGCTCGATGAGGGCGGCGGCGCCTTCTACGCCCCCAAGATTGATATCTTCATCGAGGATGCTCTGGGTCGAGAGTGGCAGATGGCAACCATCCAGGCCGACTACCAGCTTCCGCAGCGCTTCGACCTGGAGTATCGATCTGCCGATGGCGGGTTCGAGCGTCCGGTGGTCATCCACTACGCGATCTACGGCTCGTTCGAGCGCTTCATCGGCATCATCACCGAGCACTACACCGGCGCGTTCCCGTTCTGGCTTGCCCCGATGCAGGTGATGATCGTGCCGATCGCGGACCGGCACCTCGAGTACGCCGAATCGGTCCGTGCCGCATTGGCGGTCGCCGGCCTCAGGGCCTCCGTCGACGATCGGTCCGAGCGCATGCAGCTCAAGCTGCGCGACGCGCAGGAACAGAAGATCCCGGTCATGGTGGTGGTGGGGGATCGGGACGCCGAAGCAGGCGCTGTTTCGCCACGCCTGCGTTCTCGGGGAAAGGGTGAGGCGAGCGTGCCCCTGGACGAGTTCGTGGCGGATCTGGGGTCGCGCGACGCGTCACGCGAGCTGTGGCCGGCCGCCGCTGAAGCAGATGCATCCGCGACCAATTCGTAACGGGATTGGTTACGAATGGCACCGGCCTGACGCCCTCATGAGGAAGATGCGCGGCATCGGCCAGCTGGCGCTGCTCTCCACGGACCCGGCCAGGGTCGCGGAGTTCTACGAATCGGCCTTCGGCTTCCGGAGGATTGCCTCAGCTGACGGTGCCGTCGACCTCGAGTCGGCCGGATTCGAGCTCAGCTTCAGACACGGTGCGACGCCGACGCGCGATGGCCTTCAGATCGGCTTCAAGGTCGATACTGCCGCGGAGGTGGACGCCTGGGCCCAGGAGCTCGGCCGCCGTGGATTCGCGCTCGTGGCTCCACCCTCGGGCGATCGCTGGGAGGGAAGCCGCAGTTTCCGCGTCGCTGATCCGGACGGGCGCCAGGTGGCCGTCTTTTTCGACTACCCGCGTTGACCACCCACTCCTGATCGGTGTATCATCCGGCGGCATTTCGCGTACGTTGCAGGGCCACCCGTCGGTGATCGGTGAGGTGGCCTTGTTGTTGAAAGAGAGCAAGGAAGCTGGCCAAGGATCTCCGCATCAATGAGATGATCCGCATCCGAGAGGTGAGGATCATCGACGATGAAGGGCAACAACTGGGTGTGATGCCCACATCTGAAGCCCTCGCCCTGGCCCAGGAGAAGGGGTTGGACCTCGTGGAGGTGGCTCCCACCGCGGTCCCGCCGGTATGCCGCATTCTGGATTACGGCCAGTACAAGTACGAGCTCCAGAAGCGCGAGCGCGAACAGAAGAAGAAGCAGAAATCGCAGACCTTCAAAGAGGTTCGTCTGGCCGTCAAGATCGACGTCCATGACCTCAAGACGAAGGCACGACGGGCGGCGGAGTTTCTCGACAAGGGGGACCGGGTCAAGGTCACCGTTCGTTTCCGCGGACGAGAGATCAGCCACTCGAATCTCGGTCGAGATCTGCTGATGCGCACGGCCGAGGTTCTGGCCGAGCACGGGATCGTCGAGCGGCAGCCGCTGCTCGAGGGTCGGAGCATGTACATCGTCATGGCGCCGGTCGAGAAGCGGCCTGAAAAGAAGAGCGAGAACGGCGACGCGGGCAGTTCCGCGGAGGCCGCCGAAACCATCGGTGACGCGATCGCCGCCAAGAGCCCGGCTCCACCGCGAGAGCCAGCGGCCACGGCAGCGGGCGAGGCGCCGGCACAGCAGGGATCGTAACGATATGCCGAAAATGAAGACTCACAAGGGCACGGCAAAGCGCTACCGGAAGACCGGATCCGGAAAATGGGTCCGGGCCAAGGCGATGCGCGGCCATCACCTCGAGATCAAGTCGAGCCGCAGGACGCGCCGCTACGCTGGAGTGGCGCCGGTGTCCGAGACGCACACCGCGCAGCTCGAGCGCCTCATGCCGTACGCCGGCAAGGGGAAGTAAGGCATGAGCCGAGTCAAGCGCGGCGTCGCTGCCCACCAGCGCCACAAGAAGCTTCTCAATCGGGCTGAGGGTCGTCGGGGCACGCGCTCGAAGCTCATTCGACCGGCCCGCGAGGCACTGATTCATGCGCTCGTGTACGCCTACCGGGACCGACGGAACCGCAAGCGCGACATGCGGCGCCTGTGGATCGAGCGGATCAACGCCGCGGCTCGACTGCAGGGTGTCCCATATGGTCGCTTCATCGCGGGGCTCAAGGCCGCGGGCGTCGAGGTCGACCGGAAGATCCTGGCCGACATGGCCGTCCGGGAGCCTGCCGCCTTCGCCGCGATGGTCGAAACCTCGAAGAGCTCCTTTACCAGCTGACCGGCGGCATCCTTCAGCCGCCCTCACGACCCTGTCCCGCATTCCGGGCCGGGGTCGTTCGATTTCACCGATGATTCACGACGGACCGATGCATCACTTGCCGCATACCAATCCGGCGCCCGCCACGGCCACCAGTCGAGCTTGGCGGTCATGAGCGACCTGCGCGCGGATCTCGATGACCTCAGCACATCCGCCAATTCCCGTCTCGCCGGCGCTGAGACGGCAGCGGCGGTCGATGCGCTTCGGCACGAGCTGCTCGGCCGGACCGGGCGCTTGACGGGTCTCCTGCGCCAGCTCGGGTCGGTGCCGGCAGAAGACCGTCCGGCCATCGGTCAGCGCGCGAACGAGGTGAGACGCGAGCTCGAGTCGGCCATCGCCCATCAGTTGGAGGAGCTGCGGCGCGGCGACCTGGAGCAGCAGCTCGCATCGGAGGCCCTTGACATGAGCGCCCCCGGGCGTCCGGTGTCAGTCGGCCACCTGCATCCGGTCCAGACGCTGATGCGAGATCTGCGCGAGATCTTCCATGCGTTCGGCTTCGAGGTCTTCGAGGGTCCGGAGATCGAAACGGAGGAGTACAACTTCGAGCTCCTCAACATCCCGCCCGACCATCCGGCGCGCGACCTGTGGGACACCCTGTTCATCGCGGAGCCCGGGAGCGTGGAGGCCGGATCCCCGATGCCGGCGACCGATGGCACCATTCTGCGCACCCACACCAGCCCGGTCCAGGTCCGCGCTATGGAAGCCCTCGACGCGCCGATCCGGGTGCTGATGCCGGGCCGCTGCTTTCGGTACGAGGCGGTCGACGCCAGCCACGCCTTCGAGTTCTTCCAGGTGGAAGGCCTGGTCGTCGACCGGGACACCAGCCTGGCCGACCTCAAGGGCCTGCTCGAGGAGATAGCCCGCGCACTCTATGGCCGCGACGTTCGCACCCGGTTCCGCCCTGGCTATTACCCGTTCACCGAGCCCAGCGTGGCCTTCGACATCGGTTGCCTGGTATGCGGCGGCTCAGGTTGTCCAGCATGCAAGCGCAGTGGATGGATGACGATCCTGGGGGCGGGCATGGTTCATCCAGTGGTGCTGCGCAACGGCGGCTTCGACCCTGCGGAGTACCAGGGGTATGCGTTCGGGATGGGCCCGGACCGGATGACCATGCTGCGCCATGGCATCGGCGACATCCGACTCTTCTTCAGTGCCGATGCGCGCTTCGCCACCCAGTTCGCGGAGGGCCGCTAAGTGCGCGTCCCGCTCTCCTGGCTCCGCGAGTACGTCTCGTTCGACCTTTCGCCGCGCGACCTGGCCGAGGAGCTGACCATGCGCGGGATGGAGGTCAGCGGCATCGAGGTTTCCGGCGCGGACTGGACCGATGTCGTGGTCGGCCGCCTGCTGGAGGTGAATCGCCACCCCAACGCCGATACGCTGTGGGTCACGAAGGTTGACGTCGGCGCCGCCGGGGGCGAGCTCGAGATCGTGTGCGGCGCTCAGAACCTTGACGTAGGGCAGTTGGTCCCGACGGCCCTGGTCGGCGCCGTCCTGCCCGGGGACCGACGCATCGAGCGGAGCAAGATTCGCGGCGTGGTCAGCAGCGGCATGTTGTGCAGCGCGATCGAGCTGGGCCTGGGCACCGATGCGGATGGGATCCACATCCTGGGACACGGCGATGAGATCGCGCTGGGCACTCCGCTGGCCGACCTCGTCGGCGAGACCGTGCTCGACGTGGATGTGAAACCGAACCGGGGCGACGCGCTCTCCATGGTCGGCCTGGCGCGCGAGGTCGCCGCGTTCACCGGCGCGAAGCTGCGAATGCCCCCGGTCAGCGTCGCGGAGACCGGGGCGGCCACCGGCGACCACGTTTCGGTGCGCATCGACGAGCCGGATCTCAATCCGCGATTCACGGCCCGCTGGTTCAGCGGGGTCGCGAACGGCCAATCGCCGGAATGGATGCAGCGCCGGCTCATCGCGGCCGGCATGCGGCCGATCAGCACCATTGTCGACGTCACCAACTACGTCATGCACGAGCTCGGTCAGCCGATGCACGCCTACGATGCGGATGCGGTGCCGCACGGCCGGATCGTCGTTCGTCCCGGGCGTGCCGGGGAAGTGTTGATGACGATCGACCACGTCGAGCGCTCG
>JALZJE010000019.1 GCA_030859955.1 Chloroflexota bacterium
ACGTCCGAGCGCATCCGCGTTCAGACCGGCATGATCGGTAAGAAGGCCGAGCAGCTCGAGCTCTTCCGCGTCAAGGATGTCAAGGTCACTCGCAACCTCCGTCAGCGTGCACGGGGCTGCGGGGACCTTGAGGTCGTCAGCTCCGACAAGACTACGCCTGAGCTCACCCTGTCCTCGGTGAAGGATCCGGACCAGCTCGCGGAGCAGATCCGAAAGGCCGCTCGTGAAGCGCGTCAGCGGTCCGGCGTGCGGATGCAGGAATACGTGTGACTCGACTCGATGCCGCCAAGGCGATCGCGACACGAGGCATTCTTTTCCTCGCGCTGATTCTCACGGCCGGCTGCTCGTCCCCAGCAGCCGAATCCGACACTCCGTCGAGCGCACCCGCGTCCGAAGCCGCTGCCGTGCCGTCTGTCGCGGGCCTCGACATCGCAGCCATCTGCGCCCAGACGACGTACGGCAACTGCAGCGCCTCGCTGAGGACCGCAGCTGAGGTGTGCTCCGGAGAGCTCGTCGCGATCTGCGAGTATCCGGATGGCATTGGTGACGTCGTCACGACGGCGACGGAGGCTGATGCGGAGGAGGAGTGCTCCGGCGGGGGCTTGATCGAGGGCAGCCGTGTCGTCACGGTCCTCGAGCTGCCGTGACCAAGCGATGAATGCCGCGCCAGTGTCGATGCAGAACAGACGAAGTGCGGACGCTCACAAAAGCTGTACAACGAGCGCCCAACGTGGCTGCGCTGGCCCGTCGACGCTACGGATCAGCCTGTGCCGAGCAGCCTCTTGTTACTGAACGACCTGCGTGCGGGGCAGATCGAGCGAGTCATTCGAGGGTTAGGCGTCTGCTCTGATGCCCAGCCGAATCCGTCGCGGTCACTCTTTGGCGCTCGCGGACGGCTTGCTGGCGGGTTCTTCCGCTGCGGCTGTCGCACTGTCCCGATCGATTGTGAGTTGGTGAGGAATCTCACCTGCCGCCAAGTCGCCGTCCTGCGGTACGACCGGCGCGGATCCATTTCGATCGATTGCGGATTTGGATGGCGCGGGCGAGAGAGCGGCAAAGATGTTAGGCGTGACGTGGACTTGGCCTTCGAGAAACGTGCCGACAAGTCGGAGAAGGCGATTGGCATCGGACGCATCCAGAAAAGCATCCGGGGTGCGGTCGCGATCCACTCGAGGGGCGTAGTTCCAGTCAGCCAGCCGGGCAATCTGGCGCGTGCTGCCTGGCGCCGCAGCGAGCCGGAGGAGTACCTCTACTAGGCTCTCCGTGTACGCAGGCGGTTGCGGCGCCAAGGCGCCCAACGACCGAACAGCGCGGGAAGGATCCAAGCCAGCGTCACGGAGGCTCGCAAGCAGGAGCTTGTCGAATTCCGCGGACATGGCCTCTAGGGCATGGTATTCCGCGAGACCTTCTGCTAACCGCTGACTCATCCACTCCGCGAATACGTCTTCCGGTTGCCGATAGGCCACGCCGGCGAGCCTGGTAAGCGAGATTAGGCAACCGACCAACACTTCATGGGCCAGATGCTTGACGCATCTTTGTTCGACGTCTGGAAGCCGATCGGACCACCTGTTGCTAAGGACGCGTGCAGCACCCAGCGCCTTCTTCAGGGCGGGGACCGGCGCTGCGAGCCAAAGCTCCGATCGCGAGAACCAGTAGACCCGCCTGAGGTCTTCGTCTCGCTTTGCGGTCTCGAAGACTTCGCGCTCGAGCCCAATGCGTCGTGGGTCATGGATGAGGAACGTTGAAGGCTCGCTGAGCCCGAGGAGCGACTCTCGACGGGAGAGGTCGCGTTCGTCAATGACTTCGACGGCTAGCCGTTCCGCCAGGTCCCTGATCGCTGCGCTTGCGTGCCGGGATGTGCAAAGGACTGCGTGGTCGGCACCTGTGAGCTGCCGAATCCCGGTCAGCCAGAGCAGCCGATCCGCTGCATTCGGCGAGTTCTTCGCCTCCGTTGACTTGGCCTCCGCCGCGGTCGTGCTGAGCCGGAGATCGGGGCCAAACGAGAAGGACAGCACGTCAACATCCGTGATCGTGAACTTTTCCCGAAAGTGCGACTCCAGGTTGACGCGACGACGGACCGAACCTCCCTCCCAATACAACAACCGCGCCAACCGCGACTCCAGCACGGCTCCCTTATCGCCTGGTCTGTCTGGCGCCACAGCTATATCTCCTCGGCACGCATTCGACGCGCCGTCTCCTCACGCAGCCGCGCGATCGCTGACCCGAGTACCTCAGCCTCCGCACCGGCGGGCACCTCCGGCAGACGCGCTCGATCCATTTCTGGAGTAACGAATGCGCCGGGAACCCAGAGGGCCTCAATCGCGCTCTCAGTCTTGCCGCTTACATCCTCGCCCAAGGCCATTGTCAGAAGCTCCAGTGCATCGCGCGCCACATCTTCTTGGACGAGTTCCAGGTACGCCCTACCTGTGCGCTCCTCACGAACTCGGACTATCCCCTGAGCCTCGAGCAATGGATAGTCGGTTCTGATCGCCGTCGCTGGCCCCACTGATCCGTTCCGGATCAGGCTCCCAACCAGAACCGTTGGCGCCACAATTCTTCCCGTCCCGGGATGGCCATAACGGTGGCCATAGAGGATGTGGGCGACGAACAGTTTTCGTGCGTGGACGGTGTCAGCTGCGCCGGTGGTCAGTCTAGTCTCCATTGCGGGCGAAAACGCGAATGCTTTGTCCAGCCCACCGGTCGTTACGACCCGAGTCGCGTCGATCAATCCCACCTTTCTCGCCGCACTCAATAGCGCGTGGGAGGGCGCTAGCTCGTCGACACTGCTCCCCGGGCGATCTGCCACGGTCCGCGACAAACCACCGAGCACCTCGCGCTCGGCAGGCGGCAGCGACTGCATGAATTCGCCGATCCGAATCGCCTCGGACCCCCAGACGTAAGGGCTGTAAAGAACCGGTTCACCCAGGCGCTGAGACTGTTCCGACCTCAGCATGCCAACGGCCCGCAGAGCCTTGAAGGCGGGCACGTGGAGTTCTTCGCGATGCCCCTCGCTTTGGAGAACGTCGCGGTGCGCACTCTCCGTGAGCGGCAGGTAAGACAGCAGATCCGAGCTCGCAATCAGGCAGCGTTCGTGGTCGCTCGGTCCGAAGATTTCCCAGACTTGCGAGGCTTGCTCCAAGATCGGTCGGCTGACGCCGACGGCCTCCTCGATTTCAACGACACGCCCCGCGTCGTCCGTGAGGAGCTCAATCATTTGCGCATTGCTCAGTGCCGGGAGAATCAGGAGTCGGAGGTCGGTTTCCGGGATTGCGGCAAGCGCGGCAAATTGAGCGACCGCGCCGTACGTGAGGCTCCCGTGGCGACGAATCCGAAGCGCCAGATCCATCGCCATTCCGGCTCGTCGCGTGGCATCGAAGACGACCGTCGCCGGCGTCAACGGAACCGTGCGGACGTTCAAGTATGCGCGCACTACTGCTCGGCCAACTCGAGCTGCGGGTCGTGGGCGGACACTCATCGTCCGCCGCCACGCACGTGATAGAACCACCCGCCCCCGTCAGAAGGCGACGCGCGCCTGTGAGGCCTCGACGATCCTATGGGCCTCTTTGGACCTGAACTGCCGATTGCTGCCCGTGCGCCGTCCAGAATGGTTGCCCCCTTCGCGAACGAATAAACTCTAACGGCTCCAGGGAGCGCTAGGACGACCCGTGGCTCCGAGTCGCTTCGCGAGGTCGCGCACCTTGGCCTCCGTGGGCATCCGAACGAGACCCTCAGAGCGGAGCAGCCTAATGACGGGTTCGATGGGTTGCGGCACCGGGAGCCTCGCTCGAATTAACCATTGCTCGACTTGCCGTGGCCACCGTGCACTGTTTGGGTGGAGTCTCGGCGGCTTTGCGCCCCACTGGTCCCGCCACAGTCTGAAAAGTTCCGCGCGTGCGGCGCCGGTTGCGTCGGACAGCTCAGCGTCCACCGTCAAGACAATTCGAAGCACGACCTCGCTGTATTCCAGGGTCGCCTTCGGTGAAACCGACACAGGAGCCCCAACGGCCACGGCAGGCATCGAAGGTATGCGGGATAGGCGAAGGTCAGTTGCGGTCAGCGCCGCAGCCTGCTGCTGTGCGTAAACCAACTCGGAGGTTGCTCTCCCGTTCTGATGGCTAATTGCGTTCCGGACCTCTTTGAAATATCGGAATACGGAAAGGAGGGCGTCCAGCTCGGCCAAGGAATATTTCTCCGACACCGCGTTGGCCTTCCGACGACGCTGTAGAATGCCCCGAAATCCGCCCATGTCCGGATCGCGCGAGCCGGCTAGGGTAGCGACGACTGATTTCGCCCCGGGAGCCGGATAGGCTCCGCTCCGGGGGTTGGGACCGACCCAGCCCTTTGGGAACTGCAGGCCCTTGATGCGGTCTCGCCGGCTCGCTCTATTGCCGGGAAACACACCCACCAACTCCTCAGCCCAGCCTTCAAACAGGGCCGTCATCCCAAGCAGCACAAACTTGGCAATTTCCGCCTCGTGTGCCTCCCAAGTGCTCTGGAGAAAGACCCGACGCAGGTTCCTCCAATACTCGATGCCGGTGCCTTGAACGAAACGAGCCCAAAGTTCAGCTTCAGTGACCTCAGGTCGCTCGATTGTGTAGCCCCGAACCTGCCACCTCAGGTTCCACACGGCCGCGGTCATCGGATGCACAAAATCGTAGAGGGCCGTGTGCTGGCTGCGGAAGTCTCGCGTAGCGCCGTAGAACTCTGCGGCGCCTGGCTTCGGGCGGTACGCGGGCGGATTAGTGGACAACCGATGCGTCCTTATGCCAGCGTTCTCTGTTCTCAACGGACGGGTAGGCGGACGACACCGCGTGCAGCTCTCGCAATCTGGTGGGTGACAGACAGATACGGGATGAAGATGGGCGAGATAGTGGTCCGAGGATAGTGGCGCATTTCATCCACGGTGTATTGGCCTCCGCGTCTTTCGTGCTCGCGGGCTGGAAAGGGTGGGTGGGACATGAACGACGTCGAGTACCGCTGCGACGTGTTCCTCGCCCACAATGATGAAGTCGCGCGGCCCCTCGCTTAAATGCTCGGTGTGGGGGGCGCGTGTGGTTCGATGAGTTTGAGCTCCGGGATGAGGGACAGCCTCCGCCGCAAGATCGCGAAGGGTTAGCCAACTGAGAGACCGGAACTCAGTCACAGTCGCAACGAAGAGAGAGCCAGTCGTTTTCGATGGCTTTGCCCTCGACGGGTGACCCCTTAGCTGCGCGTAGTGACGCGCGCCCGTTGGGACTCATCGTGGCGGGTAGTCGGCCGCGTGTCGCGAATCCGGTATGCGGTACCAGCACTCGTCTTAGCGCCCCAATTCGTGCTCAACCTGCCAGATTTCGGCGGTTTCACCACGGGCTGAAGCACCCTTATCAGCACCCCTATGCACTTGGCATGGCCCGGGTCTGGGCTCTCAGATCATAACGAGGGGTACCAGATGTGGCGTACGTCTGCCCTCGGCAGCTAGATGTCGTGGTGGCGCGGCCGATCGGGCCCTTAGCTGACATCACCCGATCGCCAAAGCGCTGCGATCCCGTGCGATCGGGCTGAACCCAGCCGAGGTCGCGCACCCGTTGCGACTGCGGTGGCCGTCAGTCGCGGTCAGCGCGCTGTGAGAGCTGTGGACTTGGACTACGCATCAGCGTCGTCATCGTAAGCGGCAAGGCGCGCGCTTCGGACGAAGCAGGATGACATCCACCGTCGCCGGAATGCCCAGATGCCAATTGGGTTGGCGGGATCGAGCGTGACAATGACCATGACTGGCGTCGATGCTCGCGCAGCAGGCTCGTCCGCTATTGCCCGCAACGTACGCCGATCTAGCAGGCTTGGTCTCCCTCCGCCGGACGGGTGTGAATGCCAGTCGCCAAGGTAGGTCCAATAGCGGCCGGAGGCTCGATAGATCGCGTCGATGCGTTTGCGGTCGTGAGCCGAATCCGGCACATAGCTCTTTCGTTCATGCACTGCGACCGGGCCTGCTTGCGTCGCTGCCCGAATAACGAGCTGCCTGTCAGCCCAGTAGCCCAACAGAACACCACCAGTCTCGTAGGGCCGATGCGCAAGGGCGTGAGCCATCATCGCGTCCATCACGCGTTGTTCGACCCACACCTTCGTCAGTCGTGCTGCTCGCACTTTGCGTGACGCGCGAGGGGATAGGTCTGGAAGGACGGTGCGATGAGGTTGCCGACCCCATCGCGGAGGGAGACCACAGTGACGGCATGTTCGCTCCAGCCGAAGCCCGACTCCACGGCCAGGCAACCGGCTGCGGCCCGAACCCCCGCGAGCGCGACGAAGCCCAATTCAAGACCAGAGCCCGTGAACGTGGGACTCGCACAACCGGCGGGCTGAACCAAGTCGGCAGGATCCCTTGGTGGCACCGGGATCGTCCCGTCGTCGAGTGCGAGTTGGAGGCAGTTCCAGCATCCACCGCTGTCGGGATCGATGCGTGCAACGATGCCTCCCCACGCTCCGTGCGTCGCCGAGACACATAGGTAGGGCAGGCCCCGGGCCCGAGCGATGTCTGAAAGGAACTGCTGGACACCGATCTCCGCCGACGCGTCGTAAAGAAGGCTCACTCCGTCCAAGAATCCGTCGATCAGCTCCAGTTCGTGATCTCCCGCACTCGGTGCACCTATCTGGTGTTGCCACACCAGCGTCGTCGTGTATGGGTGCTGTGCAGCTAGGAAGCCACCGAGTGCTTGTACCTTCTGGTGTCCCACAGCTTGTAGACCGAGGGGCCACCTAGGGGTCGTCCCAGCCTCCACATGATCAAAGTCGAGGAGGTGCAGGCGACCTAGTCCCGCCTTCGCAAACTCGATTGCCGCCGGTGCTCCGAGCGCGCCGAGGCCGGCGACAGCGATCGCCTTGGTCCCCAATGCACGCAACTCGGGAATCCGAGGAGTCAGATCGCTCAATCCCGCACGCCCGCCGCGGATCATCTGTACGCGCGTTCGCGGCGGACGAACGGCTCGGTCCTGATACCGGATCAGGAAGAGCCAGCCCTCGCCCGATGTTCGCCACCCAACCTCTTCCGCGAGTACCACGCCGACAACATCGACGAGCTGCTGGCCCATCTGTTTCCAAACGGGCCGAACCAGGTCGGCGTGTTCGCCGGTTACAGCAGCAAGGACTGCAGTCGCATCCGCGCCCGGAGGAGCTTTCGAAAGGCGTGCCCATCGCCCCTGGAGCGGTTGCGCTTGCGGTCCGAAAGACCCGAGGACCGCCTGGTGCGCCACGGCGATCTTTGTGGCATCGGTCCACACCTCGGCGACCGCCCCCCGCAGCGGCCAGGCTCCCGGCTCGAGGGTAAGCACCAGACGTCCGGCACGTGTATCGCCGAGCTGCCACTCGCTGTCCACGAGGACAACGCCCCCTGCGGTGTATTCCAGGTAATAGCTGAGCGGCTCGGCCTGCCGCTCCTCAAGCTCCGCCACAGCCGTAGGGTCCGTCGCGCTGCCGGCAGCCAGCGCCAATGGGATGCGCTCGAAAAGGACTGAGGCCAAAGTATCACTCGGGTGCCATTCGCCAGAATCGCGACCAAAGAGGCAGAGGTTGCCGCGGTACGGGTTCTGATGGTGATTCAGTTCGAGGTGTGGTGCGCTTACCTCCAGACGGAGATAGGGGTACGACGCAGGAAAGTCCGCCCGGAGTTCGTGTTCTCTGTCGTCGATCGTTGTCCAGAGCTGCAACCGAAGCGTCCCCCG
>JALZJE010000118.1 GCA_030859955.1 Chloroflexota bacterium
CGCTCGAGAATCTCGCTGCTGTGCGGCGGCTCGCCCGGCAGCGACCCCCCTCCGAAGGCCGACATCATCTCGAAGAGGAGGCCGCGTGGCGCGGCGATCTCCACGGCCAGCGGCCTGAGCTCGATCATCCGCATGTCGGCAGGCTATCGCGGTTCAGCTCGTCGGGCTGTGACGGGGCTGACCCTCGAAGTTAGGCGGTGCTTTCGCAGCCAGAGGAGCCCCCGACCGCTGCGATCGTGAGCGCGAGGGTCCTCCTGTCCTTGGCACGCTCCGTGCGCCGTGCCTTCGCACGACGGAGCCTGTGGGAGAACCGATGTGCCACCGGCCAACATCTCCGGAAACGCCTCTGCGCCGACGTGGATCAGGCCGTCTTGGCCAGACTCTCGAGGCCGAAAGTCGCCTCGAGCTGCTCCATTGGTCGGAAGCCGGTGGCGGTACGCGGCTGCTCCCCCGGCGTGAAGAGCGCGACCGTCGGGATGCTCATGATCCCGTACTCCGAGGCAGTGCGCGGATTGGCGTCGACGTCGACCTTCACGACGTCGACCACGCCCTCGTACTTCTTGGCGAGCTTGTCTATCTCAGGCGCAACCATCTTGCACGGGCCGCACCACGCAGCCCAGAAATCGACGACAACCGGCTTGTCGTTTTGCAACACCAGCTGCCTGAAGTTGGCGTCGGTTCCTTCTCGAGCGTTCGACATCAGGAGTTCCTTCCGTTTGGTGTCTCGTTACCGCTCCATCCTGCCGAACGCTGTCGCTTGTGGCTGTGAGCCGCGGTACACCGCGGCTCAAACGGCGCGCGCCACCAGCGAAAAGTAGCCCATCGATCCGCCGGCAACCGCCCGTCCGATCTCGGCCAGCCCGGCGCGCCAGTCCACGGCTCGAGCGTGGGCGCCGATGCGTGCTCCCAGGGCACTCGTGATCGTCGCCAGGTCGAGCTCGAGATCCCGGCCCGCGACCCGCAGCAGTTCCACATGCGCCACCGCCCGCTCGACGAAGGTCTCGAGCAGCTGCCCGTCGTCCCATTGGCGCTCCACCCGGAAGCCCGCCTCGCCCAGCAATTGATCGGCCTCGCCAGGGCGCCAGGCGCCGCCCAGGCAGAGGGCGGCGGCGAGCTCCGCCGGCATCTCATCGGTCGCCGCTCGATCGGCCTCCGCCCGCACGTCGCTGAGGAGGAGCCGTCCGTCCGGACGCAGCACTCGGCGAAGCTCGAGGAGCGCCGCGCGCTTCGGGAGGGTCGAGAGGACGCACTCGGCGAGGACGGCATCGAAGGTCGCCGCCTCGTAGGACAGGTTCCTCAGATCGCCCGTGCGGAACCGCACCGCTCCTCGGTCGCCCAAGGTGCGCTCTCGGGCGCGTCGGATCGCCGCGTCGCTGACGTCGATGCCTTCGACGACCAGCCCGAACTCGTCCGCCGCGAGGCGCGCGGTGGCGCCGGAGCCACAGCCGGCATCGAGCAGACGGGCTGCGCGCGCCAGGGACGCGGCGGCGAGGAGGCGCCGGGTCCCGTCGATCCCGCCCGGATGCAGGGACTCCCCCAGCACGAGCTCGACCAGCGGATGGCCGTACAAGACGCGGCAGCAGGCAGTCGCCGAGCTGTCGAGGGTCATTTCCGCCGGTTTTTGAAGAGTCGGTCCCGCGTCTCCTCGCGGTAGCCCACCGTGTTGTAGGTGCAGAACGGGATCATCCGGCCATCGGTCTGGAGCACGCCGATGCAGCACTTCATGGCGCGCTTGACGTCGAAGGTCCACGGATCGAGGAAGTCGCGCAGCTGGATCTGGAAGATACGCCGCGCCAGCTGGGTGAGCGCCGGCAGGTCCAGGTCGCAGGCCGCGCAGGCGAAGTGATCCGCCGCCCTGTCGCCAGGGACGGAACTGGCTGACCACAGTCCCTCGAGTGCGTGCAGGATCTCCGGCTGCACGTCGGGCTGCGCGCGGTTGGTGATGTAGTCGAGGTAGCGGTCGACCTCGATCACGCGTGGCAGCGGGATCACCTCGCCCTCGTCGCCGAGGTAGGCGTAGGTCACCGAGCTGCAGCTCGGGAAGCAGCATGGCACCGGCACGAAGTCGCTTTGCCGGAAGACGCCGTCCATTTGGCCGTCGATGGCGCGCAGCACGTCGGGGATCGTCATGCGCTGCATCGAATCGTGGTCGGGGTGCCGCCCGGTATGGGTCACCGGCTGGAACATCACGCCGCGCACGGCGGGGTGCTTCAGGCCGAAGTCGACGATCGGTCCTACCTCGTGCTCGTTCACGCCACGCTCGACGGCAGCCACGAGCATGACGTGGAGATCGGCCTCGGCCAACCGGTCGAGGGCGCGCAGCTTCGTCTCGAGCAGCGGCTGACCGCGGATGACCCGGTAAGTGTCATCGCTCAGGCCGTCGAACTGAAGGTAGACGAGCGGGCGGCGCTCGGCGAACTCCGCGAACCACGCTTCGTCGTCGGCGATGCGCACGCCGTTGGTGTTGACCATCACGAAGCCGATGTCGCGCCGCTTGGCGGCGTCCAGCATCGGCAGCAGCTGCGGATGGATGGTCGGCTCGCCACCCGAAAACTGCACCACCTCGGGATGACCCTCGAGCTCGACGAAGCGGTCGAGCATCGCCTCCACCTCATCCAGCCTCAGGTTGAAGCCGGCACCGGCGTTGGCGAAGCAGACCGGGCAGTCGAGGTTACAGGCGGTGTTGACCTCGACCAGGGCCAGGCAGGTGTGCTGCCGGTGCTCGGGACACAGACCGCAGTCGAGCGGGCAGCCGTTGACCACCTGCGTCGAGATTCGTGCAGGCGCCTGGCCGGGCTTGTTGTAGCGGGCGTGCTCCACGTAGGCGGTGGCATCGGCGTACACGAGGCCCTCGAACCAGCCGTGCTCGGGACAGCGCTTGCGCAGGTAGACCTTGTCGTCGCGCAGCAGGACCTGCGCATCGATCACCTGCCGGCACTCGGGGCAGATCGAGCGCGTCAGATCGTGGAAGATCTCCCCCTCGGGTCTGACGTGTGCCTCACCGGTCGGTACGAGCTCGTGACTGCGCACATGATCCTCCTGCTTGGCGAGATGGCCGGCCGCCAGTTCAACCGAATTAGTCGAGCCCGACCACGGAGCTGTCGTTGGCCGGCAGCTTCATGCGCCTCCTGTTGCTCAGGGGTCGCTCACGTCAGTGTTGACAGTTCCTCGGGGGCTCGCTGTAAGGGGCGCCACGTCGCGCCCGTGGCGCCGCGGAGGGTTCGGGCTGCCTGGTGGCGACAGCGCCGACCGGAAGGCCGACGTTCCCGATCGAGATGACTTCCGAGTGAGCTGATGTAGTTTGCGTCACAGCGCAAGTCGCCCGGCAGCGGATAGCGTCATGCCTCGACCTGCCAGCCGAGCAGGCGATCGAGACACGCGCCACGAGGAGCAACATGGCTATTCTTCCCAAGATCGATGAGCACGACGCCGACGGGCATGTCCATACGGTGTACGAGCAGGTCAAGTCCCGCTACGGCGGATTCCTGCCCGACATCTACAAGGCGTTTGCGAACGATCCCGAATATCTCGCTTCGATCAACGACCACATGGCGCGCGTGCTGAAGCCGCGCAAGGTGGACGCCAAGACCAAGGAGGTGATCGCTCTGGTCGTGGCGGCCATCAACAACTGTGACTTCTGCCTGCACGCGCACGCGGGCAATCTGCGAGGCAGGTACGGCTACGACGACGCCGGGATCGCTGAGATTCTCGGAACGATCGCACTGTGGTCGGAGGTAACCCGCTTCAACATCGCGGCCGGCGTCACATGGCCGACGGCCGGCAAGTCATCAGCCGACGCGGAGGAGGCGGCATAGCTCCCGAATCCGGCGCGGCCCGGAGCCGATGAGCACCGTGGAAACCCCGACGCTGTCACAAATCGTCGAACGGGTGCGTCAGCATCCCTTCGCCGAGATCCGGGCTGGTCGTACGATCGATCCTCAAACCGGCCAGGAGGGCATCTCCGATCTGACTGACCGCTCGTGGATGGTGCGGCTGATGGCCATCCGCGACCTCGTCCGGCTCGGCGGGGACGCCACGGCGGCACTCCCGGCGGTGCTGGGCGACGACGATCCGCACGTGCGCCACGTCGCAGCCACCGTGCTCGGCATCCTGCGGGCTCGGGGCGCTGCCGATGCGCTCGAAGATCGGCTCCTCAACGACACCGATGCGGTCGTCCGCGCTCAGGCCGCCGTATCGCTGGGACAGCTCGAACTCGAGCCACTCGCAGAGACGCTGGCCGGTCGCCTTGACCACGAGCCTGACTCCGACGTGCGACACCGCATCGAGCTCGCCATCATCCAGCTGCAGGCTGGACGCGGATCGACCGAGGTCACCGAAGCCTATGCCGCGATGAATGAGCGATCGTTCGGCGTCATCGAGGTCGGACGGCCAGCGCTCGAGTTCGAGCTCGCCGACACGTATGGCAATCCCTGGCGGCTCGCCGATGTTCTGGGTCATGGGCCGGTGGTCCTCATCTGGGTGTTCGCTGACTGGTGTCCGGTCTGCCACCATGAGTTTCGCGACCTGATCGGCCTGCGCGCGGAGTTCGAGTCGCGCGGCATCACGGTGGTCACCATCGAGTGCCACGACCTGTTTCGCTGCCGAGTCATGACCGGGCAGGAGCGGCCACCGAGCTACCGTGGTGGCAATCTCGCGGCCCTTCAGCCGCAGGCGGCTATCGAGGTCGTATCTGGTGGCCGCACCTCTCCGATCCCGCCGGCGCGGTGGGCGCCATGTATGGGGTTGACCCGCTCGAGTTCGTCGTGCACGCGGAGTGGATCAATCGCCCGTCGACCTTCGTCATCGATTCGGCTGGCACGGTCCAATTCGCGTATCGCGGTACGTTCTGGGGAGACCGGCCGACCATCGCGGAGACGCTGGAGATGCTGGATTCGGAACGCTACGAGTTCGAGCATCCAAAGCGCCTGCGCAGGGGTGCATCATGAGGCAATGTTGAAGCGATTCCTCGATCGGCAGCCAGGTCCGGCCATCGAGCCCCCCACCGGTCCACCGCTGACCGAAGCCGAGCTGAAGACCGGTCTGCTGCGCGAGGTGGACCTCTTCGCCGGCCTCACCTCGGCCGAGCTCACGGAGATCAGCCAGGCGCTGCCGATGCGGACCTGCCACGTCGGCGGTCTGGTGACGTCACCCGACGACGACGACGAGCGGCTGTACGTCGTCAAGCGCGGACGCGTGCGGCTCTATCGGCTCACGCCGGATGGAAAGCAGCTCACCCTCGAGATTCTCGACAAGGGGCGGATCGTGGGCCGCATGTCGTGGCTTGGCCAGCAGTTGACGGATGCCTATGCCGAGGCGGTCGAGGACGCGCTAATCTGCAGCTTCACACCGCCCGAGCTCCAGCGTCTGATCGATCGCTTTCCAGGCGTCGGAGTCAACATCATCCGTTACCTGTCCGACCGGCTGGCTGCATCCGAGCGCGAGCGCGAGGTCATGGCCTTTCGATCCGTCGAGCAGCGGCTCGCCGCGCGCCTTCTCGAGCTCGTCCAGCGCTTCGGCCAACCGCAGGACGACGGAACGGCGATCGACGCGCGGCTGACCCAGCAGGAGCTCGCTGACATGATCGGCACGTCGCGCGAGACGCTGGCAACCACCGTCACCTCGTTTCGGAAGCGAGGCTTGCTCCATATGCAGAGCCAGCGGGTGGTCGTGCTGGACACGGATCGCCTCCGCGAGCTCGCCGGCAGCTAGCGCGGAGCCTGTCGGCTCCATTACAGCGCCCCCGGATATCGGGCCTCACGCTACCGCCCATGGCCGACCCCGTCCGCATCCATCCCGGCCGTTGGCGGCTGCCTGACCTGCCGTCTACCCCCGAAGGGGTGATGCCATTCGTCGACCAAGCGACCATGCTCGCCGCCGATGGCGCCGCCACCGATCGCATCGGCATCAGCCTGCTGCAGATGATGGAGAACGCCGGCTACCAGCTGGCCGAGCTGACCCGGCTGACGCTGGGCGGCGTCGTCAGCGGTCGAAGTATCGTCGTGCTGGCGGGGACGGGCAACAACGCCGGCGGCGGAATGGTCGCGGCCCGGCGCCTCGCCGGCTGGGGCGCCGACGTATGCGTGATCTTCGCGCGCCCCCTGCTTCGCCTCCGGCCAGGTCCCTGCGCCCAGGTCGAGCCGCTGCTCGCGGCCGGGGTTCGCGCGGCGGTGGCGGGGCACGATCGCTCCCATTCGCAGATCGCCAGCGAGGTCATGCGGGCCGATGCCGTCATCGACGCGCTCATCGGCTACAGCCTGCATGGCGCGCCGGATGGCGCCTACCAGCCCCTCATCGGCGTGGCGACCCTCGGCACGGGGGCGGTCATCAGCCTGGACATCCCGTCGGGTATCGACGCCAGCACCGGCGCGCGACCGGGTTCCGCCGTTCGCGCCGATGCCACGCTGGCGCTCGCCCTGCCGAAGCGCGGGATGACGCTCGCAGAGGGCCGCCGCTTCTCGGGGATCGGATTCGTGGCCGACATCGGCCTGCCGGCCTCGATCTTCGAGGCGCTCGGCATCCGCGACGATGGATGGTTCACACAAGGCGCCCTTGTCCGGCTGACTTGAATGCCCATCATCACGAAGCCGGTACGTCAGTCGTCGAGGGATACTCGACTGACCACCCCGTTGGATACCGACACGAGCGGATTCGCCGACGTGCTCGTCATGTTCGGGGCGACGGGCGACCTCGCCCGCAAGGAGCTCCACCCGGCCCTCTACCGTCTCGCGACACGCGGTCGGCTGACGATACCGGTCGTCGGCGTAGCCCGGTCGGACTGGACCGACGAGCAGCTTCGCGCCTACGCCCGCGACGCGGTTCGCACCCGCTACCAGACGGTGTCCGAGCCCGAACTCGATGCGTTCGCCGACCGACTGTCATACGTGAGTGGCGACTACGGCGATCCGGCGACCTACGAACGCCTGCGGGATCGGCTCAGCGCCGCCCGTCAACCCATCTTCTACCTCGCGATCCCCCCGAGCATGTTCGACGCGGTGATCAGCGGCCTCGTAGCCGCCGGCCTACATGCAGGCGCCCGCGTGGTTGTCGAGAAGCCGTTCGGGCGCGACCTCGGCTCCGCTCGAGAGTTGAACGCCTGCCTGCACCAAGCGATCGATGAGGGCGATATCTACCGGATCGATCACTTTCTTGGCAAGGAAACGGTCCAGAACCTGCTCGCCTTCCGCTTTGCAAACACCCTGCTCGAGCCCGTCTGAAACCGGCGTTACGTCTCAAGCGTGCAGATCACGATGGCCGAATCGTTCGGGGTGGAAGGGCGTGGCGCTTTCTACGAGGAGGTCGGCGCGCTGCGCGATGTCGTCCAGAATCATCTGCTCCAGGTGGCGGCCTTGCTCGCCATGGAGCCGCCCGTCGCAGCCGATGCGGACGCACTGCGCGACGAGAAGGTCAAAGTCTTCCGCGCGACAAGGTCGCTCGACCCTGCTTCCCTCGTGCGTGGGCAGTACCGGGGATACCGGACCGAAGCCGGCGTGAGGCCTGACTCAGATGTCGAGACCTACATCGCGCTCCGGCTCGAGATTGACTCGTGGCGCTGGTCCGGCGTCCCTTTCTTCCTCCGAGCCGGGAAACGCCTGCACGAGACCGCTCTCGAAGCCGTGATCGAGTTCAAGGAGCCACCTCGGCTCCTGTTCGCCGAGCCGGGAACGTCGACGCCCCACCCCAACCACCTTCGCCTTCGACTGGGCGGTGGCCACGAAGGGATCGAGCTGTCGCTTGAGGCGAAGGTCCCCGGCGAAACGATGCAGACGCGTCCCGTGCCCCTCGCGTTCTCCTATGAAGAGGAGCTCGCCGAGCAGACTGAGGCCTATGAGCGACTCCTCTTCGACGCCGTGCAGGGACGTCAAGCGCTCTTCGCCCACCAGGACGGCGTCGAGGAATGCTGGCGCATCGTCGAGCCCGCGCTCCGGCCGACGCGGAAGGTGCGCGAGTACGCGCCTGGGTCGTGGGGTCCGGCCGCAGCGGAGCAGCTGATAAGTCCGGTCGGCACGTGGCACGCTCCGCATGCTGCAGCCAGATGAGAGGCAGGAACGGATGCGGGCTCGCCGATCAGGGCGCGAGCATCGTGATGCGGCTGAACGGGACGGCGACCTCGAGCGCCACGCTCGGGCGACCGACCCGATGCCGTCGCGACGCGAGGCTGCTGTAATGCTGCTGGAGGCACTGCCTGGCGCCTGCTTGGTCGTGTCGACGACGCGGCGAGCGACCTCGCTGGCCCGGATCTGCCCGACGACGAGCGGGCCCACGCTAGCAGGGGCGAGTCCGCGTGCAGAGCGAGCTCTACCCTCCGACGGCATTGCGATTCCGCCCGTGGAGGCAGCACGACAGGATCCAACGTGACACGCGTTACATACGCGGTTTGGTATACATATAGAAATACTCCATAACAGGAAACTCGACCGTGACAGAATCCATCGTGTACATCGACCTCGGGATCGGCGGCATGACGTGTGACGACTGTGTCGTCCACGTCACCGAGGCCCTGGAGTCAGTGCCGGGCGTCACATCCGCGACCGTCAACCTCACCTCGCGCAGCGCCACCGTGACGGCGGCGCCGGATGTCGCGCCCGACGCGCTGGTCTCCGCCGTGCGATTCAGCGGCCAGTACAACGCCTTCGAGCGGCGGCGGCGGGCAGGTGAGTGATTTCGACCTGCTGATCCTCGGGTCGGGCTCGACCGCCTTCGCTGCCGCTATCCGCGCCACAGACCTGGGGGCACGCGTCGCGATGGTCGAGCGCCGCACCCTCGGCGGGACCTGCGCCAACCGCGGCTGCCTGCCGTCGAAGAACCTGATCGAGGCCGCGCGGATCGTCCACGAGGCGGCGCACCCGCGCTATGCGGGGCTGACGCCCGCGGCCATCGGAGTCGACTTCGGTGCCCTCATCGCGCAGAAGGACGACGTCGTCCGCCAATATCGGGCCAAGAAGTACGCCAGCGTCGCGGATGGCCTCGCCAACCTTGAGCTGCTCGAGGGAGACGCCGCGTTCGTCGATCCGCATACCGTCCGGGTCGGCGACCGTCATGTTTCGGGGGACCGGGTCCTCGTCGCCACCGGGAGCCGGCCAGCGATTCCGCCGATCCCCGGCCTCGACCTGGTCCCATACCTCACCAGCGACCTGCTCGATGCCGACGACACCGACCGTCTCGCCGAGTTGCCAGAATCGCTCATCGTCCTCGGCGGCGGCTACGTGGCGGTCGAGCTGGCGCAGATGTTCGCCCGCCTCGGCAGCCGCGTCACGGTAGTGGCGCGTTCCGGGCTGCTCTCCGGTTACGAGCCCGAGCTGGGGCGCACGCTCGCGGAGGCCTTCGAAGCGGAAGGCATCCAGGTCCTCGGCGCGGCGAACCTCAGCCAGGTGCGCGGCGACGCGCGAAGCATGGAGCTCGTCCTGGGAGAGACGGACCACGCCGGCGTCGTTCAGGCCAACCGGCTTCTGGTCGCCACCGGTCGCACGCCGAATACCGAGACGCTCGGCCTCGAGCAGGCCGGGATCGCGGCCGATGCTGCCGGCTTCGTCACGGTCGACGCGCAGTTGCGCACGAGCCAGCCCCATGTCTGGGCGGCGGGCGACGTGATCGGCGGCCAGCACGGCTCGCACATGGCGACCCCGGTCGGGGCACGCCAGGGTCGCATCGTGGCCGACAATGCGTTCGCCGCCGCGAAGCGCGTGTTCGACGGCAGTGTCATCCCGCGAGCGATCTTCACCGACCCGCCGATCGCGGTCGTCGGACTGAGCGAGGCCGAGGCCACCCGGCGGCATGTGCCGGCGGTGAGCGCGACGACGCCGCTGGAGTACGTCCCGCGCGCGGGCGCGGTCCATAGGACGAGCGGGCTGGTCAAGATCATCGCGTCGACGATCGACGAGCGGGTGCTGGGCGTGCACGTTATCGGCGAATCAGCGCCCGAGGTCATCCATGAAGCCGCGATGGCCATGCGCTTCGGCGCCAAGCTTGCCGACTTCGTTGACCTGATC
>JALZJE010000072.1 GCA_030859955.1 Chloroflexota bacterium
GTCGTGATCGGCGAGAACCGAACGTTCGTGGGCGGCGAGGACTATCTCCGAGCCCGGGGCGTCGAGGTGATCAACCTCGATTCGGAGGAGTGCGTTGAGCTCATGAACGAGTTCATCGCCGCGCATCCGGAGATCTGGAACGAGGACATTGGCGAGGAGTAGAGACCCGCGGTTGCCCAGCCGATCCGCGCGGGGCGTTACCTGGGTGGCCGCGCCTGCCAGGCCACGACACCCACGGCCACAGGGTCGGGAAAACCCTTGAGGCGGAGCATGCGCTCCTCGAAGAGATCCGGCTGTCCAGCGATGTCGAGCGTCTGGCGGCTCACGACGATCTCCCCGCCCGCCGCTGCGCCGGCGATGCGTGCGGCCCGATGCACCCCGCTCCCCTTGTAGCTGCCGTCGCGGCTGCGTGCCTGGTCGGCATGAACGCCGATCCTGACCTCCGGCGCGAAGCCGGCCATGCGCCTGTGCTCGGCCAGCCGCCGCTGGATCGCGACCGCGCAGTCCAGTGCGGACGCCGGCGCAGCGAATGCGACGAAGAACCCGTCACCGGCGTGGTCGATCTCCTCGCCGAAATGTGTCGCGAACAGCTCGCGCAGCGCAGCGTCGTGCCAGCGCAGCACGTTCTCCCAAGCCGCATCCCCGATGGCGTCGACGAGCTCGGTGGACCGGACGATGTCGGTGAAGAGAAACGTGCGCTGTACCTCCTGGGACGTCGCGCGGCCACCCAACAGATTGCGAGCGTCGCGCGCCAGCCATGACATCCCCAGCTCCCCCGCGGCCGCCGCGCACTGCTCCAGCAGCTCGGCGGCGCGCTCCTCCGATCCGTTACGCATGAGCAACTCGGCCAGCTGATACCTGGTCCGAGCCAGCCACGGCCGCGCGTTCAGGCGCGCGTTGGTCTCCAGCGCGCGCTCGAAGTGCGCCTGCGCCTCACCGGAGCGATCGAGAAGGAGCGCGACCCTCCCCAACGAGCGAGCCACGGCTCCCGCGCAGGCGTCGGGAGCGCTGACCGCCGCACGATCCTCGAACGGAAGCAGGAGCTCATACAGAGCCCCTGCCGGCGACGCTTCTCCGAGGTCGGCGGCGACGTCGGCGAGGATGCACGTCGCGAACAACCATTCGTCGTTGCGCGGGATCTCGGCGAACTCGTTGCGCGCAAGCCGCAGGAGGGTCGGCCGGGCATCGGCATGGCGGCCGGCCCTAACGTAGGCGTCGGCGATCAGGGCCCGGAGCACGACGTAGCTAGGGAAAGTGGCCGCCGACTCAACAAGCTCGCCGAGCAGGAGTTGGGCCTCACCCTGGTCGCGGGCAATCATGTAGCGCTCGATAAGTGAGTAGATGACGCTCATCGCCTGCTCGGCCCGTCGCCCGACCGCAATCGCCTCGGGGATGAGCGCCACGGCCTCGTCATAGCGGCCCTGGAGCACCGCGAGCGTGGTATCGACCGTCATCGAGTAGAGCAGCTGCGCCGGCTGCTTGAGCGCGCCGGCGAGCACGCGCTGCTCGGTGGCCTCGCGCTCGGCACCACCCAGGTCGGCGGCCTCGAGGTAGGCGAGGCACAGGTAGTGATGGCCCTGGAGCTCTCGCTCGCGGTCTCCGACTCGTCGTGAGATGTCGATCAACCAGCGCGCGATACGCATCCGCTCTTCCAGCGCATCAGGGCCCCAGATGGCGGCGTAGCGGCCGTCGAGCACGTAGGCCAGGGTTGGCAGATCACCAAGCGCTCCGCAATCTCGACCGCCTCGGCGCTCAGCTCGTCTCGCCGGAACCGATCCGCGTCGTCTCGCAGCGGGCCAGCCGCGAGACGCGCCAGCAGACGGGCGTGCAGCGCGTCACGCCGTCCCTCCATCTCGGCAAGCGCATCGCTGAGCAGCGTCGTGAGATGCGGATCACCCCGTGAGGCCTCCCACACGAACCGGCCTCCATACCCGAGGGCCGCCCGCGCCAGCTGCTCGGGCAGCCCCAGGCGACGCGCGAGGGCGGCGGCCTGGAAAAATTGGTCCTTCGCGGCCGCTGCTTCACCCGACCTGGCCGAGGCATCACCGAGCCGGAGGAGCAGCTCAACGCGTCGGCGGTCGTCGGGGGAGCGGTCAAGGACCGCCAGCGCCGCTGCGAAGAGGCGCGCGGCCTCCTCGTACGCGAGACGAGCGAACGCATGCTCGCCTCCGAGCTCCGCGAAACGGACCACTCGCGACGGCTCGGCCAGCGTGCCCGCGGAGAGCAGGTGGTGTGCAATCTCACTCGCCCGTTCATCGACCAACGCCCCGGCGGATGCTTCCAACACGTCAGCCGCCCTGCGGTGCAGATCGAGTCGGCTTCGGCTCGGCAGTCCGTCGTGGATCACGTCACGGATCAGCCCATGGCCGAATCGATACACGTGGGGCGCATCGCTCTGGGCCAGGACGCCCACCTGAAGCGCCTCTTCCAAATGCTCGAGCAGTTCGTCCGGCGAATGGTCCGTCATCTTCTGGAGAACAGACAGGTCCACCTCGCGACCCAGCACCGACGCTGTTCGGAGCAGCTCCTGGCAGGCCGGCGGCAGGCCGCCGACGCGCTGCTGGATCACCTCGCGGACCGTCTCGGGCAGGACAAGGCGGTCATTGCTGCCGCTTTTCGCCACCAGGCGGCCCTCGAGATCCAGGTGTCGGACAAGCTCAGTGATGAACAGGGCGTTCCCGTCCGTTTCGTCGATCAGCCTTCCGACCAGCGCGGTCGAGGGCGGCGCACCGGTGCTGCGCCGGATGTAGCTTTCGACATCGGAGCCCCGCAGCCCTCCCACGAGCACCTCGCGCGCATGTGGCTGGCGGAGCACCTCGCGGACCACAGCCCGTCCGACGGTCCCGGCCTTCAGCTCGTCACTTCGGTAGGTACCGAGTACGACGACCCGCGAGCCGGCCAGCTGCCCGGCCACATGACGAAGGAGGAGGACGGAGGACACGTCCATCTCATGGAGGTCGTCGAGGATGACCAGGACCGGCTCTCGCTGGGCCACCTGTCGCAGGATCGTCACGACGGCCTCGAACACGCGCGCGCGAGTACCCTCCTCGTCTGTCGAAGCGGGAGGGGACGTTCCGGGCGGAAGCAGCTCGCGGAGCTCGGGCAGCAGCTGCGCCAGCGGTGCAGCCGCCGCGAGTTGCGCCTGTTGCTCGCTCGGGTTCAGCGTGGCAACCGACATCCGGATGGCCTGCAGCCACGGCAAGAACGGCGGCGCGGCAGCGGTGTCGCCCGCCCTTCCCCACAGCACCAACGCGCCGCGCCGCATCGCCTGGGTTGCCGCCTCCTCCGCCAGGCGGGTCTTGCCGATGCCCGCCTCACCAGCGACGAGGATCAGGCTGCCGCGACCGTCCTCGGCCGCGGCCAGTGCATCGGCCATGACCCCAAGCTCCGCTTCTCGGCCGACGAATGGTGCTTCCGGCGGTCTGGTGCTCATACCGGCATTATCGTCGGCAAGGATCTGTTCGACCGACGGATGGTCGGGTCGGGATCCGCCAGGACATCGGGGCCACTGCACGGTTTGAGGGGTCTAGCCATTACCGACTATACGGAGTACAACTCGCTCGTGACGGACCCGCAGCTGAAGAGCCTTCGCTCGCCGGACGACATCTACCAGGCAGAAAAGATCCTCGAAAGAAGCGTCCAGATCGGCGAGCAGACCATCGGCCGCTCGACCGTCCAGCCCGGCTGGAGATGGTCGGTCGACGTCAAGCCGACGGTCGGCACACCGTGGTGCACGTTCCGGCACGTCGGCGTCGTCCTCAGCGGCCGCTTCCACGTGCTCATGGAAGACGGCCGCGAGCTGGAGGCCCAGCCCGACGACGTCTTCGATATCCCTCCTGGCCACGATGCCTGGGTCGCCGGCGACGAGCCGTTCGAGTCGATCGAGATCGCGGGCATCTACGGGTTCGGCAGGCCAGTGGCAGGGGACACGTATGTCGCCAGCGTCCTCATCACCGATGTCGTGGATTCCACGGCCATGCTCGAGCGGCTGGGCGGATCGGAGTGGCGGCGCATCCAGGCTGCGCACTACGAGCAGATCCGCAGGATCCTTGACCGCCACCGCGGCGTGGAGGTGACGACGACCGGGGATGGCGTGCTGACGACATTCGACAGCGCGGCGCGCGCCATGCGAGCCGCCGCCGAGATTCACCTGGGTGCGGAGCGCCTCGGGATCCAGATTCGCGCGGGAGTCCACACCGGTGAGGTCGAGCCGCTGCCTGGCAACGTGCGCGGCCTGACGGTGCATCTTGCCGCTCGCATCGCCGCAGCTGCCGCGCCTGGCGAGACCATGGTCAGTTCCACGGTGCGCGAGATGACCGACGCGCCCGACCTCGCGTTCGAGGACCGCGGCAACCACCAGCTGAAGGGCATCAGCAGCCCGCGCCAGCTCTACGCAGTTCGGATGGCGACGTAGGGTTGTGATCACGCGATAAGCCGACGGGGGTCGGACGAAACGCCACGTACGACGCCCGGCGGTATCCTCCGTCGATGGTGGGTGTCTCGCTCCGCGATCTTCCTCCGACGGCGCAGGCCGCCTGGTCGGACTTGCGCGATCGGCTGCGAGCGGTGCTGGGAGATGGTCTCCTCGCCATCTGGGCGCACGGTGGAACGACGAGCGTGGACGACCCGGCCCATGCCGGCGATCTCGACACGTACGTCATCATCTCGCGGCGGCCCAACGAGGCGACCGCACGGCGGATCGAGGACGCGCACGTCGCGATCGCCGACGCGCATGGCGTCGAGTGGGACGCCTGGTACGTCCTCGCCGATGATGCCCGGCGCTCCGTTCCTCCGCCGCACGCATGGACCCAGGGCAGGCGAGACACGACCTGGGCGATCCACCGGGCGCACTGGCTCGCTGGTCGCTACGTCAACCTGCACGGTGCCGAGCCAGCGGACATCGTTCCGCCCCCGACATGGGTCCAGCTCCTGGCTGAGCTCGACCGCGAGCTCGAACACGTCGAGCGTCACGTTGTCGAAGGCGACACGGATCCGTACGAGGCGACCTATGCCGTCCTGAACGGTAGCCGGATCCTCCACGCGCTCGCGACGCAGGACGTTGCCATCTCCAAGCGAGCGGCCGGCACCTGGGCCCTCGAGCACCTCCCCACCCGCTGGCACGCCGCCCTCGGCGCGGCCTTGCGCACGTACGACGGCCAGCACGCCGCCGGCGACACCGATCTGCTGGCTGCCGAGATGGCGCCGTTCGTCACGTTCGTGCGGGAGCACTTCGGGCCGACCACGGACCGCCCGCCCGGAACCCTGCCCCGCTGGTCCGGCTACTGAGCCGCTCACACGCCCCAGCCTATCGCGTCATCCCGTCCGCCGTGGACCTCGAGCTTGAGAGCCTCCTGGCTGGCTGAACCTGGACG
>JALZJE010000075.1 GCA_030859955.1 Chloroflexota bacterium
ACCCGAATCTCGGCCTGACCGCGAACCGGCGGGCGCGTCGCGATACCACCGGGGCCGAGATGTTGCTCGCGCCGAGTCATGGCTCGCGCTCGACCCCCGTCTACAACGCCCACAGCTATCACACGAAGGTGCCACCGGAAGCGATCGAGCCGTTCATCGCGCACCACACGGAGCCGGGAGCCGTGGTCTTGGATCCCTTCGCGGGTTCCGGCATGACCGGCGTCGCAGCAAGCCGCCTGGGCCGCCTAGCCAAGCTGAGTGACCTGTCCCCAGCTGCTGCCCACATCGCCTGGAACCTCACTCATGCCTGTGACCCGGTCCGCTTCCAGGCAGCCGCTCAAGGCGTCCTTGCGGAGATGGCACGGGATTTCGACGAACTGTACGGAACCGCCTGCTGGGGCTGCGGCGACAGGGCTACCATCGCCTACACCATCTGGACCGACCGCTTGGCCTGTCCCGGCTGCGCCGCTGCGGTCTCCGTTTGGCAGTCAGCGACGGACCCTGCCACGGGCCGCGTTGACGCCAGCTTTCGGTGCCCGTCGTGTCGGACCGTCATCCGGCGTCGTGGGGCGCGACGCATTGACTCGGTTCCGGCGTCCTTGGCCGTTGACTGCGGCGACTGCGGACGGCTAAGCCACGACGCCACGGACTCCGAAGCGGAGAGCGGCCTCTCCTTCCGGAGGGAAGACATCACGAGCTGGTATCCGACAACGGCCCTCCGTGCCGACCGGGAAATGTACATACGCTCAGCGCTAGGCACGCGAGGCATCACGTCGTTGGCTGACCTGTACACGCCACGCAACCTCGCCGCGCTCTCCCTGCTCTGGAAGGCGATCGGTCAAGTCGAGGATTCTCGCGTGCGCCAGGCGTTGGCACTCGCCTTCACGAACACCGCCTGGCATGGGACCATCATGCGCAGGTACAACGCGCACGGCGGCCAGAGACCTCTGACTGGCACCCTCTACATCCCGCACCTCTCCTCGGAGGTGAACGTTGGGAACGTGTTCGCCCACAAGATCAAGCAACTCGCCACGTTCTACCGGACCGAGAAGGGCGTCGCAGACGTTGAGGTTGCGGTCGGCTCCGCGACCGATCTTAGCGACGTGCCCGACCGCTCCGTGGACTATGTGTTTACAGACCCGCCCTTCGGCTCCAACATCTTCTACGCCGACTGTAATCTCATCTGGGAGTCGTGGCTCGGGTCACTGACCGATGTTCGTTCAGAGGCAGTCGTCAACAAGTCGCTGAAGCGCGCCGCCGGCGGCAAGACCCTCGAAGACTATCGCGGACTGATGCAGGCGAGCTTTGCCGAGATGGCTCGAGTGCTCCGGCGCGACGCCTGGGCAACCTTGGTGTTCCACAGCACGGACGCAGGCGTCTGGCGCGAGATCGAGGAGGCCGCTCGAGACGCCGGCCTCACCGTGGCGGGGGCGACATACCTCGACAAGACCCAGCTCTCTCACAAGGGCTACCGGGGACGCAGTGGCACGGAAGACGTGGCGTCTTACGACGTGGTGCTCGCCATGCGTAACCGCCGCCCCTCTTCCCGTGAGGCCCGAGCCCAGGTAGCGGCGCGCAAAGACCGCGCCATCTCGATCTTGAACGCACACCTGTCAGCCTTGCCTCTCCTCGGATCTGACAGCGACGCCGACCGCAAGCGGACTCTCCCGTATCTACACTCCCTCCTCGTTCAGCACCACTTCAACGGCGACATCGGCCTGCACATCGGCGACTACGAAGTGGTCCGCGCGCTCTGTATCGATCACTTCAGCCAGGACGACCGGGGTCGGTGGTTGGTTCGCGAAGCGTTCCCATCCAAGGCAACAGTTGCGTCGGTTCTGGCGTGACTAAGCAGCGCGCCGTTCCTGGCCAGTCGAGCAAGCTCGTCGGCGATCCGGCCTCTGAGCCTCCGGTCACCGAAGCGACGCCGAACCTCGCGTCGGAGCCGATTCCTACCTCAGTCCTGCCTCAGGACCTCCTTACTTTGGGTGCCGTGGCAGTCGCCTCCGTCCGGCCCCGGG
>JALZJE010000111.1 GCA_030859955.1 Chloroflexota bacterium
CATTCGAGCCGATGAAGGCCAGGACCAGCGCGATCGCACCGAGGATCCCCGAGAAGAAATTCGGCTGGAAGAGCTCCGCGATGATGCCGAAGAAGCCGAGCGAGAACAGGATGAAGGCGATGTTCGGGTCGCTCAACAGCTGTAGGAACTGCTGGCCGAAATTCATCTCGAGCTCCCGCAGCGGAAGGCCGCTCAGCGTCGGGATCGGCTCACCGTCAAACTCGAATGCCCGTCCGTCCGCGCGCTCGCCCGTATCGATCGCAGCCAGCAGCGCCTCGACGTCGCCGGCGATGAAGTCAGCCACCGGAGGATCCAGGGCGACCGCCTCCGCAGCGCCGATGCTGGCCGCGTCGCGGACCGCCGACTCCGCCCAGTCAGCGTTGCGATCGTGCGCTTCGGCGAGCTCCCGAATCCGGGCGACCGCATCGTTGGTGATCTTAGCGGCCAAGGTTTCCGGAAGCTCCTCGCCGCCGCTGCCGACGACGGATGCGGCGCCGATATTCGTGTTCGGCGCCATCGCGGCGACATCCGCGGCGAGCGTGATGAAGGTCGCGGCCGAGCCGGCCCGAGCGCCCTCCGGCGCCACCCAAACGATCACCGGAATCTCGCTGGCCAGGATCGCCTTGATGATCTGATCCATGCTGGTCAAAGAGCCGCCAGGCGAGTCGATCTGGATGATCACGGCCGCCGACCCCTCCTCCGCCGCAACGGCGAGACCCTCCTCCACGAAGGCGGCGTTGATCTGGTCGATCACCCCGTTCAGCTCCAGGCGCGCCACCTGCTCGCCGTCGGCGACCGCGGGTGCCGCCAGGCTGATCACGCCCAACGCCAGGCTCAGGGCAGCGAGCGCACGACGAAGCATGTGCCTGAGTATATCGGTGCGGTACGCGACCACCGGCCCGCACGTCCACCCGTACTGCGGGGCTATCGGCGAACGGAACGGGACTCCGTGGTCATCTGCCCGTGGCGCGGGTCAAATTGCGGCTAAGATCGGCCGTTTCCACCGCCCGTTCGCCGTTAGCCACGCAGGACGGGTAGATCGACGGCATGACCCATGCACGGGAGAGCGGACACCGCGCGCGACCGGTAGCCTCGCGTCCATCTCGGCCAATTGGGGAGACACATGTTCAAACGATTCAGCATCCTGGTCGCACTGGTGGCGACCTTTGCGCTCGCCGCGCCGGTAGCGGCGATCACAAACGGGCAACCGGACAACGGTGAGCATCCGTATGTCGGGCAGCTGTTGTTCTACGTGCCGGACGTCCAGGACTCTCGCTTCGATGACCCTGGCGCCTGGTTCAACTGCTCCGGAACGCTCGTGAGCCCGACCGTGGTCCTGACCGCCGGCCACTGCACGTATGCCGTCGGACTCGAGGGCGAGTCGACCACGACCAATGGCGGGACCGGATCGGGTGGAACGGACGTCTGGTTCAACCTCGACGAAGCCCCGAACTACGACATCCTTCCGCCGAGCTCGACGTACGGCCGGGACGAGAACGACGATCGCTACATCGACTGGTCGACGGCGCTCGATGCGGATCCCAACTGGCTGGAAGCCGATGGTTCGTTCCCGCATACCCGCTACAACGACAACGCCTTCTTCCTGTTCGACCTGGGCGTGGTCGTGTTGAGTGATCCGGTCGTGGGCGTGACCGAGTTCGGGCAGATCGCCTACGAGGGCTACCTCGACCAGTTCGCGCGCCAGCCGCGAAATGAGCAGCGCTTCACGGCGGTCGGGTACGGCCTCGAGAAGGTGTTGCCGTTCACTGTCGAGGGCGGAGACACGCGCCGTCAGTCGACACTGCGCCTGGTGAACCTCAACAGCGGTTTCGGGGTGCCTTCTGGTACATCGGTCGTGTTCTCGAACAACAACGGGAAGTCAGCCCAGGGCGGCACCTGTTTCGGTGACTCTGGCGGGCCGATCTTCGATGAGGACACCAGGATCATCGTGGCCGTGACCTCCTTCGGCGTCAGCCCCAACTGCACCGGAACCGGTGGCGCCTACCGGGTCGATACGCAGGACGACCTCGAGTTCCTCGCCCTGTTCGGGATCTTTCCGATACCGGCTCCCTGAACCCCGTCAACGCCTGACCATGGGGATGAGCCTCGCCGAGTGCGGGGCTCATCCCCATGGCTCGACCGCCGGCTACCGACCCAGGCTCAGGGCATCCACGAGGAGTTTCGACCACGTCTCAAGGCGGTCCCAGCTCGCCGCTATCTCATCCCGTCCGACGAATGCTCCTTCGAGCTTGTCCCGCTCGCGCACGTGGACGGCGCGACCGGCCGCTTCGACACTGAAGACGATGCCGAGATGAACCGACCCCACCGAGTTCGCATCGTCATTCAGGAAGCCGATGAGCTCGAACTCGGGCTCCCAATCAACGTCCAGCTCCTCCGCCCACTCGCGACGCATGCCATCCATCAGCGCGTCGTCGCCGGCGTCCACGGGGTTCAGGTGGCCGCCCACGCCGATGCTTGCCCTGCCGTGCAGTCGTGAGTCGCCGCCCGCATCGGTCCGGGCCATGAGGAAGACGCGTTCGCCATCCTGGACGACGACATAGGGGATGAGCTGCTTGAAGCGCGGGTCATGCTCCGCGATCGGACGGTCCATGTAGCGGCCGTGTATCGCGATGGCTGAACGCAGCTCGTGCAGCGCGTCCGAATCGGCTCGGCGCACGCCGCGAAAGTCGCAGCCACCGGGAACATCGGCACGAGGCAGTACCAGGACTCGCTCGGTCATCGATCGAGTCTATTCGCCGCGCGTAAGGTCAGCGGCAAGGTGCTCTGGATACAGTGGGCTTCTCACAAGTCAGCACCGGTCCACACCGGACCCCCCGAATGCCTCGGAAGTCCGGTGCATGGTGGCACCGAGTGAGATCGCATTCGGTAGTCACGGGGAGGCGCTGGTACTAACGTACCGCCTACGCAGGGAGCAAGAAGCACTTTCCAGGGGGCCCTTTTCGACGCCACCATCGGCGCCCGGACCGCCCGACATCGTGCCCACGTCATGTCGGATCGAAACGTTTCACCATCGCTCACGGATCCCGCATCGCGCTCGCGACGCGGCCAGTCCATGGTAGAACTCGCTCTCGTACTACCGATCCTCCTGGTTTTGGTCGGGGGAATCGTTCAGCTCGGGACGGTCATCGCGACCCATCACACACTGACCCAGATCGGTCGCGACGTCGGCCGGTGGGCCGCAACGCAGGATGCGGATCCGTGTCCGACACTTGCCGACGCCGACGAACCGGCCACGCGCGCGCACGAAGTCGCCGTGGAGTCGCGGCTCATGGGATATGGAGGCGAGTGGTTAGTGCCGGCGAACTTTAAATCGTGGGGCATGGCGCCGATGCCCGCTACTCCGCCAACGGGGCCGAAGGTTGAGGTGTCCTGGGAAGCGCTCGGCGGCGCCCCGTGCCCGACGCTTGACAGTACCCAGGCAGCGTTTGTGACGGTGAGGCTGGCGCACGAAGCGCCGGTGCTCATCCCCGCACTGGACCTTGTTCTGGCGAACTTGCCGGGCCTAGGTAGCGACGGCACGCTGCTCATCACCACGACAGCAAAGTTTCGGATGGAACCGCAGGCGGAAGAGACCCCATGAAAGTGCCATGGCATCGCGCCCGTCGAGTGAGCCGCGGCCAGGCGGTCGTGGAGTTCGCCCTGACGATAGGGCTCTTCATACTCGTCGTCGGCGGGGTGTTCCAGTTCGCCGCGATCGTGTGGAGCCAGAACACGATCAGTCAGGTGGCGCGCGACACGGCGCGCTGGGCGGCAACGCAGTCGGCAAGCCCGTGCGATCCAAACATGCGCGGGCCGCTGACAGCTACCGCAAACGCCCTGGCCACGAAATCATCGTTGATGGGGCACTCGGCGTGGGCAACGGCGCCGGGCGTCGATGCCGCCGGTCCTAATGGCATTGGCGTCGGCTGGAGCGCCGTGGACCCCCCGCCTTTGTTCACCCCCCTTCCCACCGATTGTCCGCCTTCCGACAACCGGCTAGTGTGGGTCATCGAGGTCCGCGTCAACCACTCCGTGCCGATCTTCATGCCGGGTCTCCAGTTCATCGCCCCCGCATGCGGCGCGCCGGGTTTCTGCATCTCATCTTCAGCGGAGCTCCGCATGGAACCCAAGAGGCCGGAATGATTGACCTACGCAAGCTTATCGACCGTCCGGTCGAGTCGGGGCAGATCCTCGTGATCAGCGCCGCGATGATGGTCGTTCTCATCGGCATGACGGCGCTTGCCATCGACGTCAGCGCGGCATACCTCACGCAGCGATGGGAGCGGAGCGTTGCTGACGCGGCTGCTCTGTCCGGTGCCCAAAGCCTGCAAAAACCCGGCACGCGCGAGCTGCCCGGGGAGCCAGAACGCGTTGAGGCGCGGGCTAACGCAATCCACATCCTTGAGGACCAGCTGGGAGGCACGGCTGGCGCGAGTGGCTGCTACAGCTCGGCAGGATGCGCGATGACGGGCACGGCATACAGGGTTTCGGTTCAAACACCGTCGCCGAGTTGTGTCGATTGCTCATCAGCCCGGTCCATGATGGTCAGCATCTGGCAGCCGCAGTTCGGTCTAACGTTCGGGCGCATCCTTGGTGCCTTGAGTTGGGAGGTTCGTTCCACCTCGGTTGCCGGCATGGTGATCGCGCCGCAGTACGGGATCGTAGCCCTGCGTCCGTCACAGCTGCGCCCAAACCTCAGCGACGCCAACTATGACGACATCGTCGTCACAGGCGGTAGCAAAGTCATTGTCGGCAACTCCGACATCGCGACGAACTCCAACGCCACCTGCTCCGGAAGCGGGTCTGAAATCGTAATCGACACCGCGAGCGGCTTTGATATCCACCATTTCGGTGCCGGAGCACGCTGGACTGCACCGCCGGGCGATTGCCTCAACCCGCCGCCCGGATTCCAGGTCACGTCGCTCGTCGAAGATCCCGGCTACCCAATTCCGGTGCGCACCGGTGCTCCGATCTATGCCACGCCCGCAGAGGCTATGGGCACCGTGGCGAGTGGTCCGCACCAGGATCCGAATTACGCAACGCGTTGCGCCGCCCAGCAGGCCTTGGTGCCCAGTTCGTACATCGAGCATCGGAACAACCAGCGCATCAACGATCCGACGCAGGTGACGGCCCGCTGCTACCGGCCCGGGGTGTACCGCTTCCGTCTCGACAGCATCACGAATATGGAGGCCGTGCTGTTGGAGCCGGGGGTGTACTTCCTCGACTACGGCGGCAGGACCGCAGCATCGCTGATAGGCGGTTACGTTCCCGATCAGCCGGGCGTCGCGCTGGTCATGAAGGAGGCGAAGAACACAAGCGGGGAGCCCGGCCAGCTTGAGACCACTAACCCTGATTCGATACTTGCGCTCAATTTCGGCAATGCCTATTGCCCGGATATCGCCTGTCCGCCAAGTCCGAAACCAGCCAAACCGGCGGTTGCACCGGACGGGACACTCGTGCAGACGCCAGCGCCGCAATCCACGTTGATGACGCTCATCGTGGTACCCGATGCGAATTGCGTCGTGGAGTCGCCGCCACCTGCAGCGTGCAATGAGGCTAACAACAAGACCCTGAAGCTGAGTGGAGGCGGCGCTATCTTCCTCGCCGGCGTGCAGTACGCGCCGAGCGACAACGCGGTGCTGACTGGCGGGTCAGGCCAAGACTCTGATGTCGGAGCGTTCTGGGCCTGGACCATGACGTTCAATGGCGGGACCAACTTCAACCTGTCGAGCCAAAAGCCGGCGGCTACTGGCGTCCTCCGGATTGACGCGGCATGTTCCCCGAATGTCAGCGTGTGCAATCCGTAAACACAGGACCAATCGTTAGGACCTTCGTCACTCTTGCATAGGATCGTTCCCAAGGTCACGATCCTATGCATGAAGAACCGCAGCTGGACTCGACGCCTGCTGGTGGCCGGCGTTTGGGCGATGGCGATGTCCACGTGGGGCTCGATCGGGCATCATCTTCTTGGTTTGATCGATTTCGGCCCGCTGTTAGTGGCGGTCTCAGTGGCCGTGGTCCTCGCTTGGCCAGTGCAGGTGCGCGACGACTCAATGGCAGGCGCCGGTTCGTCTATGCGTGCTGAAACCGGTGCTCCTTCGCAAGCATGAGAGCCATCGCGACGGCTTCGCGAGGGATCGCGAGCCCGGTGAACCGGCGCCGGCGGGGCGATGTTCGGACTCGACGCGCCAAGAGCTTCGCATCGACTCGATTAGGCTGATCTCCCGTCAACACCCCCTTCGGGCGCCGATGCGTCGCCAGCCACGACTGTAGATGTCGCGGTTCTGAAGGTGGCGCGCAACGGCTCGGAGATCGGCACGGCGACGAAGCAGCGCCAGCGCTCGTCGCTCATCGGTCCGAGAGGCGGGCATCCACGATCGGGAGTAGCTCATCGAGCGAGCGGATGACCGGCGTGCCATCGGGGATCTCCTCGGGTAGGTAGCGGGCCGCACGGTCGATCAGCACGCCCTCGATTCCCACGTCCCGAGCGCCTGCCACATCGGCGTCCAGGTGGTCGCCCACGTGAATCACGGTGTCAGCTGGCACGTCAGCCTGATCGAGTGCCCACTGGAAAATGCGCGGATGGGGCTTCTCGAAGCCGATGCGGGCGCTGGCGGCAATGAAGTCGAAATGGCTCACGAGATCAAGCGCGTGGAGCAGCTCCGGCAGATTCCAGACCCAATTGCTCACCGCACCGACGATCAGGCCGCGCTCCTTGAGCGCGATGAGCGCCGGGTACGCATCGGGGAAGATGTGCCAGTGGCTCGTCACCATGAACAGCTCGTTCAGCCGCCGATAGAACGCCTCCGGCATCGGCTCCAAGCCGAGCTCGGCAATGGCGGCGGCATCGATCTCGACCGTGCGCTGGAAGCTCGTCTCCTCGGTCGGATCGAATCCGCCGTCCATCCCCCACCCGCCATGGTGATAGGCCCGCCGCAGCGCGGCGTGCAGGTCATCCATGTCCACCTGGAACCCGAACTCACCGAACGCCATGGCGTAGACGTGCTCCCAGGACGGGTTCGGGCGCATGACGGTATCGCCGATGTCCAGGAAGACGGCGCGCAGTGGGGCTTGGCTCATTTCCGGCCAAGCCTAGCGCCAGTCAGGCTGCGGAGAGGCCCATGGTGCGCAGGATGCCGTAGATCTCGGTCCGGTAGCGGATCCCGGAGGAATGGCGCGAGAGCCACAGGACGTAGTCGGGATCCTGGCGAGCGAGGTCCCGCAGGCTCCAGCCGAGATACCGTCCGAAGTTCAGCACGCTACCCGTGGCGGCAACGGGCGGTGGTGACGAGTGCGACCGAGCGGTATCCGCGACGGAGATGCCGGCGATGGTGCTGCGGCGCGTGCGGTCATGGGCGGCGCGTGCCCCGGGGTCACGCAACATCGCGTAGGCGCGGTTGAGCTCGGCCATCTTTTCCGCGGCACGTCGCGATGGATCTCGGTCGGGGTGGTACTTGAATGCCAGCGCCTTGAACGCGCCGGTGATCACCTCATGCTCGGCGGTCGGAACCACCTGGAGGATCCCGTACGCGTCGAAGGCGGCAGCGGGCGACATCGGTCCTGCGAGGCCGTCAGTCGTTGTAGAGCCGCTCTTCGATCAGCTTCTCGGCCGTGACCCGCCCCGTGGGGTCGAAGCAGCTGTACTCGAAGAGCTTCTCGTACTCGAGATCGACGTTGTCCTGTCCGCCGCGGTTCTTCTC
>JALZJE010000137.1 GCA_030859955.1 Chloroflexota bacterium
AGCCGCGGATCACGTCCGACGAGATCATCGACTTCGCCTGGGTGGAGCCCGCGACGCTGCCGCGGCCGATCTCCGACTTCACGGTCCGCCGCATCACCGACGCAATGGCCAACGCGCCGCTGCTGCCGGCCCTCATCGCCGAGCGCACGTGGTTCGAGAGCGAGCAAGACGTCAGATGAGTTCCTCAATTGGCGATCCAGGCTTCGACTGCTGAGTCCGTTCCTGGCGTTCGGCTGGTCGCCTGCGACCTTGACGGCACGCTGCTTCGGTCAGACGGCACGCTCTCGTCCCGCACGGTGGCTGCCATCAAGGCCATCGAGGCGCGAGGGACCCGGTTCGTGATCGCCACCGCCCGCGCGCCGCGAACGTTGCTCCCCCTGGTCGCGCAGCACGACATCGGGGGCCTGGCGATCTGCGGTAACGGGTCGCTGCTCGTGGACCTCAAGACGGGCCGGCTCGTTCGAACCTTCCCGCTGGCCGCCGAGCTTGCCGTGGATCTTGTGCGCCGTCTGCGGCGAGTCGTGCCGGGATGCGCGTTCGCAGTCGAGATCCGCGCCCGATTCGAACACGAGGTCGACTATGTGCCGATGCACGAGGTTCCAGCCGACGCGCTGGTCGAGGAGGCGCTGGCACTCGCCGCGCGTGCGCCCACCAAGCTGCTCATACAGCACCGGGACCTGCTGATCGCCGAGCTGTTCGAGCGCGTGAAGACGATCTGCGGGACGCTAGCCAGCGCGCATTACTCGTCCGATTCGTTCGTCGAGATCACCGCTCCGGGCATCGACAAGGCATCGGCCCCGGCGGAGCTGTGCGAGGACCTCGGCATTGACCGAGACACGGTCGTGGCCATCGGCGACATGCCCATCGACCTGCCGATGCTGGCTTGGGCTGACCGCGGCGTGGCTGTGGCGAATGCCCACCCGGACGTTCTGGCAGCGGCGCGCGAGACCGTGGCCTCGAACGATGAGGACGGCGTCGCCGATCTGCTCGACGCAATCCTCGCCGCCTAGCAAACTCAGCTGCATGATTCGGCTGGTGCCATACGATCCCGCCTGGCGGCTGACCTTTGATGCGCTGAGGCAGCCGATCGCTGCGGCGTTAGGCGATCTCGCCATCGCCATCGAGCACGTTGGCAGCACCGCTGTCCCGGGCCTCGTTGCGAAGCCGATCATCGATATCGACGTGATCGTGTCGCCCGATCGCGCCGACGAAGCGATCGAACGTCTGGGCGGCCTCGGCTATCGGCACCAGGGCGATCTCGGCATTCCCGGCAGAGAGGCCTTCCGCAGTCCAGAAGACACTCCCGATCACCACCTCTACGTGTGTCCTCAGGGTAGCCACGAGTACGTCCGACATCGTCAATTTCGCGACCACCTGCGCAGCGATGCCGCCGCCAGGCGCGCCTACGCCGAACTCAAGCTGACAGCTGCACGTGCGGCCGGCACTGACCGCGACGCGTACACGCGGATGAAGAGCGACTTCATCGAGCGCGCGCTTCGCTCGTGAGAATACCGCCGCTACAACGAGAAGGCTCCCGGAAGCACGCGTGAGCGTCGGCGAGTGATGGCCCGCAGGGGCAGCGGGACGGCCTGAACCCGCGACTATCCTTAGTGCGAAGCAAAATCGACATGACCGATCACGACGCCAAACGCATCCCCATCGGCTGGGAATGCTTGCGCAACGCCCGCGACCTCGGTGGCCGTCCGCTGCTCGATGGCGGCGTCACCCAGCGAGGGATCGTCATCCGCTCCGATACCCCGGTGCGACTCACGGCGGCGGGCCTGGAGCAGGCGCTGCGGCACCCGATCCACACCGTGGTCGACCTGCGCGAGGAGCGATTGGCCGAAGCCCAGCCAAACCCATTCGCCGATGCCCCGGACGTCACGTACCACCACCTGCCGCTGCTGCCTGACGACTTTCCGCTGCCGGTCATCCGCGGCGGCTACCGTGAGGCGATGGATACCGCCCGGCCGCAGATGGATGCGGTCCTGCGGGCGCTGCTGACCGGTCGCCCACCGGCGCTCGTGCACTGTCACTCAGGCACCGGACGGACCGGGCTGGTGGCCGTGGTCCTGCTCGAGCTGACTGGCGTGGCGACGGAGGCCATCGTCGACGACTTCCGGGACAGCCTGGGTCCACACCATTCAGAGGAGTGGGAGGTCCCGGAGCAATTGCTCGACCACCTCCGCGGCCATCACCGCGGTGTGGATGGTTACTTGGCGGAGACCGGACTCACATCCGAAGAGCTGGCCTCCCTCGCCCGCCTCCTCACCAATCGATAGGTTCGCGCCGTGGACGTCAGCCGAAAGCCGGCGCTGAGGTAGAGCCGACGAGCGGCATCGGTTCCGTAGCCGACCTTCAGCCGCTCGGCTCCGCGACGGACGAGCCGGTCGAGGCCGGCGGTGAGCAGGGCTCGCGCGAGCCCGCGGCGCTGGTAGGCTTCCTCGACCCGCATCGGTTCGACGAGGCCGACCCTGGTTACGGGGTCGACCCAGAACAATGCATAGCCCGCGACCGTGCCGTCCTGCGCCAAAGCCGCGAGATCGAGCGCCGGGTCGTACAGGGAACACTCGCGCAGGCGCGCTTCGACCGCCGGGCCGCTGCGGCGGCTCATCGGATGCGGGCCAACCGCTAACTGCTGACGATCGATGATCTGCAAGCCGGGCGGAGGGGACGCTTGGCGGATTGGATCGTCGGCGCTCCTCCAGCAGTTCCCGGCTTCATCGTCATCGCGAACGAACCCGGATCGGGCGAGCAGCTCGAGCAGCGCGGCGTCATCATCACGCGCGAGGACTTCGACATGGTCGAGTCCCAGCTCGGAAACGGACTCCATTGCACGTTCCCACACGACCGACAATGGGACGGCACAGGGCACGATGATCGGATCGCAGCCCCATCTCGTCCCCCAGTCGGTGAGGATCGCGGCAGCGACGGGGCCATCGTCATCGGCCCAGAAGGGCTGCTCGATCGCGTCGGAACGCCGTGGCGTCCGCCACCACCACTGTAGGTCGGCGGCTTCCCAAAGGCCTGCGTGCGGATCGGCCAGGCGCACTCGCTGCAGGAGTTCCGTGACGCGCGCGAGGTAGTCGCGTCCAGAAGCATGCATCTCACGGATCGCCACGTGCGTTTCCTCGTTCGGCCTTCCTGGCGGTTGATCGACGTCCGGCGCGCCGTGCCATTCTCTCTGATGGCAGGAGGCCTCGAGACCCGCGTAGTTGCTACAGTGCTGCGACATGGCGACCTACCCCAAGCTGGTGCGAGATCGTATCCCGGAGCTGATCCGCCGCCACGGAGGCGAGCCGAAGACGCGACGGCTGTCCGACGAGGAGTTCGCCGATGCGCTAGCTGGCAAGCTCGTCGAGGAGGCCGAGGAGTTCGCCGGCGCGGCCACGGTTGAGGAGCTGGCCGATGTGCTCGAGGTGGTCCGCGCACTGGCTCGCGACTTGGGGCACTCGATTGAGGATGTCGAGCTGGCGCGGCAGGCCAAGGCGGAAGAGCGCGGCGGCTTCGAGCAACGTGTGTTGCTGGAGTCGGTGTCGCCCGGAGAGGTAACTCCAGCAGCGGGATCGAAGGAGTCCGAACTAAGCCGAGACTCCTATTCTTCCCCGGTCAAGGCCTGGACCGACCCCGAGACCTGGGCGAAGCGGCTGACCTCCGAGGCCTGCCCGTTCTGCATAACCGAGCCGTGGAGCGCATCCGTCGAGCTGCCAGCCTCGCGGGTGCTGATCCCCGACGAAGCGGTCCTGCCCGGCTATGTGCTCGTCGTAAGCCGGCGGCACGTCATCGAGCCGTACGAGCTGCCAGCGGACGAATCGGCGCAGTTCTGGGCCGATGCCATGCGGGCCGCCGTAGCGGTTGCATCGGTCGTGCGGCCGGTGAAGGTGAACTACGAGATCCACGGCAACACGATCCCGCACCTGCACCTGCACATCTTTCCGCGCTTCCGCGGCGACCCGTTCGAGCGCAGCCCGATCGACCCGCACTCCGTCACCCCAAGCCGCCGCTCGCCGGGCGATATCGACGCTCTTCGGCGTGCGATCTCGCGAGCCGATACCGATGCCTGATCGCCCTCCTGCCGAGACATCGTTCTCGCGCGCGACGCCCCGCATCGGCCTGTGGCTTAACACGTCGGACCAAACCGCCGAAGAAGCCGCCGGCGCTGTCTGGCGTCGCGCCACCGAAGCAGAGGTCGGCGGATGACAATCCCGGACACGCCGCTCATACCGGGCACCAACGTCGAGGTCAGGCTCCTGAAGCGAGCCCATCCGCATGTCAGATATGGCGCGACCGTCATCGCCGACGATGGAAGCCACGTGGTCGTGCGGGGTCCATGGATGGAGAAAGAGCCGCGCGATCTCGGCTTCGTCCGGTTCGAGCCGGGCGACATCTTCACCGAGCACTACTGGCGTGATCGCTGGTACTCGATCAAGGAGGTGTGCGGCCCGACCGGCGTCCGCAAGGGTTGGTACTGCGACGTGGCCCGCCCGGTTCGCATCACGAACAACCTGGTGTTGTCGGAGGACCTGGATCTCGATCTGTGGGCGTCCGCCGATGGGACCACGATCCTCCGGCTCGACGAGGACGAGTTCGCCGCGGGCGGGCTGGCAGACAGCGATCCGACCTCGGCCGCGAAGGCTCTGGAGGCGCTCGCCGAGCTCGAACAACTCGCGAGCAACCATTTCGAATTCCTCATGCGATCCGCTGAGGATGCGGATTCATGGACGTGACCGTGCCCGGCGTCCGACCGATCGTCATCGGCGTGGCAATCCGGAATGAGCGCATCCTGGCCATCGAGGGCTCCGACTCGCGCAAGGGCGAGCGCTTCTATCGGCCTCCGGGCGGCGGGATCGAGTTCGGCGAGACGAGCGAGGAGGCACTACGCCGAGAGTGGCGGGAGGAACTGGAGATCGAACTGGCGCAGACCTCCTACCTGGGCGCGCTCGAGAACGTCTTCACC
>JALZJE010000140.1 GCA_030859955.1 Chloroflexota bacterium
GAGACGCGCGACGCCGGGCAACGGTACGTTGTTACCGATGGCCAGGTGATGAACGAGCGCCAGCGCGAGGATCACGTCCGGCTCACCGCGACCCAGGAACGACGCTCGCTCCTCCAGCGCCCAGCCAATGGCGGGCGAGGGATTCGCGAGATCGAGGATGAGGGGCAGGATGGTTGGCGCGCCGTTCCCACGGACACGGCGCCAATGGGCTTCGACGCTGGCCGCGTCCTGGTCCCAGGCGACGACACGGTAGCCGGCGTCGGCCGCGATGGCGCTGTAGACGCCGGTGTTGGCCCCCAGGTCCCATGCGAATCTGCCGCCGACGGTGGCGAGCATGTCACCCACGAGGCGGCCCTTGCTCTCGGTGGCCGCATCGGAATACGAGGTGGTGGAGGCGTACTCGGACCAGTGGCTGGTCGGCTCCCATCGCAGGCCCTCGACGGTGCGACGCAACGAATCGAGCAGCGCGCGCTGCCCGGTCGCGCTGATCCGGCGTTCCTTCTTCGGCGCTCCGGCCGCCGGAGGCGGCTCATTGGCGGCACGCCGTTGCGCTCCAGCGTGCAGGTGGATATGGGCCGACAGACCGAGGTTGAAGCGAGATCGCCCGGGCAGCATCCTGGCGGCCAGGTCCAGCGGAATACCGTCGATGAACTCGCGCAGCATCAACCCACAGCGAGCGTCGCGGTGCGCGATCAGCGCCAGCGGAGCAAGGAAATGCTCGCAGAATTGGCGGTACGCCGGCCAGGGCTCCGTGGCTGCCGCCACCTCGAAGCTGAGGCTGTCGATCAGGATCGGGCGACCCCCGTCGAGCTGGACGTTGTAGGCGCTCGCATCCTTGAGTCGCATCCCGACATCGAGGGCACGCGACTGGAGCTCGAGGGTGAGGAGAGCCGCCTCCTTGAGCTGAGAGAACGACCACTCGTACGGGTACGAAATGACGTCGATCATCCGCGGTCGAATCACGACCGCGCTGTCCGGCAGCGCGGCCAGGTCCGCGGACTCGACCACGTGATCGACGATCAGCCCATCAGCGGCCAGGCGCTCGTAGAGGCCGGTTGAGTTGAATGCCGCCCAATCGGCGGCAGCTGAGGCCTGGACCTGCCGGTACAGCACTCCATCGCGACGAAAGACGAAGCCGGACGGATCCCGGAACGATGCCGGGTCCACCGCCGGCGGGTCAGCGATCGGTGGTGGCGTCCTTGCCGCCTTCGGTGGCTGCGGCTTCGTCCGGTTCTGCGCGGTTCCCGCGGATGCGGTGCAGGCCGTCGCTGATGACGCGACGGAAGAAGAACGGAACGGCCAGGACGCCGGCCAGGATCACCTGGAGCAGCATGCTGCCCGAGCCGGGATCGATATAGGCCAGAAACGGCATGAGTGGAGAGCCTCGGTTAGTGTTAGGCGGATGTTATACGCAGAACGGCGAGGAGGCCACCGGAGGCACATCGACTGGAGCTCGCTCCCGATCCATCCGCTCCTGGCAGCGGCCTACCCGATCGTCTTCCTGTTCGCCGCCAACGTCGCCGAGCAGGTCACGCTCCAGCCACTGTGGGCTCCTCTGGGCCTGGCCGTCGGAGCAGCCGCGATCTTCCTGGCCGCGGCAACGCTCCTCCTGCGCGACTGGCACCGTGCCGCCCTATTGACCACGGTCCTCGTCGCGGGGTTCTTCGGATACGGTCACGCCTGGAATGCGGCTTCCGGGATGCTGAACAGCCAGTGGCCGCTCATCGGCGCGTGGCTGCTGCTGGTCGGCATCGGCCTGTTCGTCGCCTGGCGTTCCGCCGGATGGGCACGAACCGCCACCCGAGCCCTGAACCTGGTCGCCGCCATCGCGTTGATCCTCAACGCATGGACCGTGGCGGGCAGCATGGTCGCGCTGGGCGCCGTCGACGACCCCCGGGAGGATCTCACCGACCTCCAGCTGTCGCCGGCGGACGCGAGCGAGCTGCCGGACGTCTACTACATCATCCTGGACCGCTATGCCGGCTCGACAGCGTTGACTCAGACGTACGAATTCGACAACGAGCCCTTCCTCACCGCTCTCGAGGATCGCGGATTTCGGGTCGCACGCAAGGCTCACAGCAACTACATCAAGACTCCGTTCTCGCTCGCCAGCTCACTGAGCCTGGACTACATCGACGCCGATGCCCTGAGGGCGGAGGCCGATAACGTCAAGGATCGCGAGCCCATCCATCGGCTCCTTCGCGAACGCCTTGCCGTGCCGACCGCGCTCAAGGAGCTGGGCTACGAGTATCTCCACGTCGGCAACTGGTGGACGCCATCAGCCACCAATGTCGATGCCGACCGAACGTTCCACTACGACGGGCAGGACGAGTTCTCGAGCGTCCTGGCGCAAACGACGCTGCTGCGTGCCTTCACCGAGCCCGCATCAGCACCCACCGACCCATGGGACTGGCGCGTCCTGCGTGAGCACACCCGTTACGCACTCGACCGGCTCGACGAGATTCCCGAGCTCCCGGGTCCGAAGTTCGTCTTCGGGCACCTCCTGATTCCGCACGATCCATACGTCTTCAACGCCGATGGCAGCTTCACCGGCCGCGCACAGGTCGAGCGGCTCGGCCAGAAGGAAAGCTACCGACGGCAGCTGAGCTACGCGAACGATCGGATGCTCCAGATGGTGGACCGCATCCTCGAGGAGTCCGGGCCGGATGCGGTCATCATGCTCCAGGCGGACGAAGGCCCTTTCCCGGAGCGCTACCGTGCCGACGAATGGGGCTTCGACTGGCATGAGGCTCGAGACGATGAGCTCGAGGAGAAGTTCGGAATCCTGTTCGCCATGCGCGTTCCCGGCGCCGATCTCGACGCCGAGGGATTCCACGACGCGATCACGCCGGTCAACACGTTCCGCATCATCTTCAACGCCCGTTTCGGCACCGATCTCCCCCTGCTCCCCGATCGCACCTGGGCCCACACGGACCTATCCCACTTCTACGACTTCTTCGAGATCACCGACCGCCTGGTGCGCTGAGTCGTGATCCGGTTCCCGCCTCACGGACGTGGGCCATCGCACACCCCGACCCTCGCTCGCTCTCTCAGCGTGCGAACGCGGAAACCGAGCAGGCGCCGACACGAGGAAGCGTCACCCACAGGCCGATTCGCTCGCTCAGCGTGCGAGACAGCCATTCGTCGGTTTTCGACAGCACGCCACGCCGAGTTCGCTGGTCGGTTCGCTCGCTGATCGTTCCCACCGTTCGCACGAACACCGCGATCCGGAATCCGCACAACCCCGATCGTCCGTTCGCTCGCTGAGCGTGCCAGCTCCTCGAGACCCCTCAGGCGATGGCGAGCACGGCTCGTTCGGCCAGGGCAATCGGCAGGCCGCCGGAGGACGTGATGCCGTCGTGGAAGGCGCGCAGCGCATCGGTATCCGAGGAGCCGTGGGCGGCGAAGAAGGCCTCACGGATGCGCAGGATCTCCAGGCTGCCGGTCAGGTATGACGAAGCCTGTGTCGGCCAGGCGCAGTAACGGGTGACCTCGGCCCGGGCGGTCGGCTCCGTCAGGCCCGTCCTGGTGGTCATGTAGGTGACCGCCTCGTCCCAGGTCATCTCGCCCATGTGCAGCGAGGTGTCGACCACGATTCGCGCGGCTCGAAAGTTGGTTGCCTCGTACTGGTTCATCTCGTGGCGCAGGTCGGTGAAGAAGCCCTGCTCGCGCATCATCCGCTCGGCGTAGAGCGCCCATCCCTCGCTGAAATAGGGCGTGCGGAAGACCTGGCGCAGGCGCGACGGATTCCCCTTCGACATGACGAGGTGCCAGTGGTGTCCGGGATAGGCCTCGTGCACGGCGGTTGTCGGGATGCCGGGGTAGGAGTTGGACGCAAGGCGCTTCTGGATCTCGTCGTCGGACGCGCCGTCCGGCGGAAACGGAACGAAGAAATGGCCGAGCATCCTGTCGCTGAACGGTGGAGGCGACATGTACGACGCAACCGCGAGGACCGGACGCTGGAACGGCGGCGACGGCACGACGGCGCACTCCTCCCCTTCCGGAAAGCTCACGAGCCGATGCTCCCGCAGGTACACGCGCGCGCGCTCGGTCCACTCCTCGTAGCCGACGCGCATTTCCTCGGGGGTGCGCGGGTGGTCCTCGTTGAGCGCATCGAGGACGGCCTTCCAGTCGTCGGTGCCGCGCAGCTCGCGAGCGCATCGAGTCAGATCGACCGCCAGCTCGTCGTATGCCGCCTGACCACGGTCTCGCAGCTCGCGCGCACCGAAGGCGAGCAGCTCCTTCTCCCGAAGCAGGGCGCTGTAGCGCTTCTCACCCAGCATCCACTCGCCGGTCGCGTTCGGGCGCATCTCGTCCAAAAACGCGACGTAGCCGTCATAGGCCGATCCCGCCGCCTGCCCCGCCTCGGCAAGCCTGGCGCTCAATGCCCCGTCCTCGATCTGCGCCGGGAGTATCTCGCGCACGTATCGAGCGCCGGCCCGTGCCTGGTTGGCCGCGCGGTCCAGGAAGATGGCGGGCACCATCTCCCGCCGCAGGTTCGCCTTGCCGTCGTCGAGGTTCTGCGGGATGAGCTGCATGCGCGCAATGGCTGCGTCGACAAGCTCGTCCATCGGGCGTAATCGGTGCAGGAAGAGGCTGAAGATGCCCTGCATGCCGGGATTGAGGTACGTGTCGGGCTGGCGCCGCCAGACCTCGAAATCTTCGAGGATCTGTCGGCCGCGAAGAATGCTGATGACGAGGTCGCGGTCGATCAATTCGTCGAAGCCAAGCTCCGCATCGGGGACGGCGCGGAAGCGCTCGAGCCAGTCGCTGTCAGTGGCGCGTCGGCGTTCGAAGGCGGCCTCCGAGAGATTGTCGAGCTGCGCGTCGTACTCGGTCAGGCCAAGGCCGCTGGCTCGGACCGGCGAATCGGCGAACTCGGCATCGAGGAACTCGTTGGACAGCTCGGCGAAGGACGGCACTACTCAACCTCGTTCGGCCCGGGGAGCCTCCATTCTAGCGGGAGGTGTCCGTGAAGTTGCTGCTGAGCAGTGGCATGACTCGTACGCAGGTGCGCCCTGCACGCGAGAATGAACCCACGCTCACCAGGGCGGGCGGATCCTCCGTTCGAGCAACACGGTGACTCCTACGGAGGATCGTGAGCTGCGAACGTGCGTAAGAGTCACCGGATTACTCGACGAGAGGACCGGCGCCCGGACCGATGATCTCCAGCACCGTGCCGTCCGGGGCCCGGAAGTGACACCAGGCGGCATCATCCGTGCGCTCGATGTCGGTGAGGATCTCCAGGCCGGCCTCCTCCATCCGGGCGCGCGTCGCGTCCACGTCATCCACGCGCAGGCCGATAACCGGGCCGGTCGTGAAGAACGCGTGGTCAGGATCCGCATCTGCGTAGACGTGCAGCTCTGCGTCCGTTCCAAGCTGGAACCAGGTGGCCCGCGGCGCCTCTCGCACGATCGACAGACCGATGACGTCGCGGAACAGCGTCACCATCTCGTCGAATCGATCCGTCCGGAAGCCGATGAAGCCGACCATGGAGTCGCAGGTCGGGACCGTTGCGATCGAGCGCAGATGACGGACGCGAGGACCGTCCTTCGGCCGCCGAGGACCGGTCATGCCGGCGAGGATGTCGACCAGGTGCGCGACCCCACCACGTACGCCACACCATGGTGGTCGAGCGTCGCGAGCATCTCGGCGACGTCCGGGCCGTCGCTCACTGCGGAGGCGGAAGGAGGCGTCCGAAGCGATCCGGATCCGCAGCGACGGCCGATTGAATGGCGTTGAGGGCCGCACCCTTGCGCAGGTTGTCGCTACTGACCCACAGGGCGAACCCGCGCTCACGTCC
>JALZJE010000129.1 GCA_030859955.1 Chloroflexota bacterium
TTGAGGTCAGGGCGATTTTTGGTGGGGAAACGCGGCCGTGCCGAAGGCGCCGTGCCGACATGTCGGCGTCAAAGGTGGCGAGAGAGGCCGAGCTTCCTCATTCTGGACTGGAGCGTTGTCCGTATCATGCCGAGGGCCGCAGCGCTAGCGGGCCTTCAGATCACCCCATAGGCGTCCGCGTATAATTTGAGGCCTCTTCAATAAAGTCCTTATACAATTCTTCCCGCCTGGTTATATCGTGTGTAAACAGCTGCGCTCTGAATTGCACGTGCTGAGTCAGCCACGATGTCGCCAAGGACGTCAGACCGCCGATCGTCGATCCGGCCAGCGCTGCAAAGGCGGAAAGGTATGCTGGATCCATAGGCACGTTTACGCGCCTTCGCTGTATACGGTGAAATTCAGCGGTTCCGCTGGAAGGAGACGCGCGTGCGCTCAAAGATGTCCGTCAGCTGCTTCGCCATGACGCTGCGTCCGATGCCCTTCTTGATGGATGATCCCGCGACCTGCTCCGTGGAGACGCGACTGCGGTAGGCGACCACCGTTCCCTCTGGTACCGGAATCAATCCCGCGAACGCTTGCGACGTGTTGTAGCCGTGGCTCACGTAGAACTCGCGGTCCGCCACAGCGAAGATCGCTCCCACCGGCATTGCCAGCCGATGGCGTAGTGTGTAGTTCGGGCGGCCGTCGAGGTCGTAGCGCAGCCAGTAGAAGTGCTCTTCGAGCCCCGGAGGCTTTCCCTGTGGATACGAGAGCAGCAGCTGCTGCAGCGCCGGCGCGTGTTGCTTGAGGAGCCGCGCCGCTTGGGAGGCGCGCCGCAGTTCCCCGGACGTTTCACAGGGCTCGCTGCGGCGCTCGTATGGTGCCATGCCGCCGAGCCCACGCGCCAGATAGGCTTGGTAGCGCGCGAGCAGCAGCCGCTTGAGCTGCTCTTCAACCTGCGGCTTCGGGTCGTCACCGGCGGAGGCCAGGGCGTTGAACGCTTGGATCTCGTCTGCAGAGAGGTTGAGCGTGTCTCCGGGGCTGGCGGCGAGATAGCGATTCGCCTCTGCCGCCCCGCCCGGCTCGAGCACGAGGCTCGCGAAGTCGGCGGCGTTTCCCGGGCCGCGAATCTGGACCGAGGCTGAGAGCTGCGGGTTGGCCTTCAGATCCACCAACGTCCGGAACGCCTTCAATACTTCTGCAAGTGGCTGTTGGACGAGAAACGTGAGGTCCACGCCCAGCTCACGATCTGACGACTCCTGCGGATCGGAGTGCAGTATTTCGCCATGGCGGAGGCGCGCGGCGGCATCCGCGGGGAGGTTGAGGTCCGCCATCACCTGATCGACGGTGAAGCGACCGGCAGCCGCCGCGGTCTGCGCCACCAGCACCATCAGCGCTCCGACACACACTCGCCAGCCGCTCTTGCGCATCAAGGTCCTCCTTCAGCCCGCGGGCATGGGCGCAGACGCATGCGTTCGCCGTGTCGCGGATTCAAAGTGTTCGAGCATTCTGGCGCGCGTCGCGCTGTCCACGACCACAGGCACGGGACGCCCGTGGAGCTTCGCCGCCGCAAGGCCAATGCCGCTATTGCCACCAGTAATGAGTGCAATTTTTCCTTCAAGTTTGTTCATGTATTCCTCTCCTCTTATCAAAGCTGTCAGATTGTGAGGACGACCCTGCCGAAGGGGCGGCCCTCAACCAGGTAACGCAGAGCATCAGCCGCTTCGGCCAGCGGGAAGGTCTTAGCCACGATCGGTTTGATCGCGCCGGATTGAAGCAGAGGGACAATAACATTCCAGGCGTCAGCCCAGGCCGCCTGCGGCTGAGCGAACAGTATGAAGCTCTTGATGCTGGCCCGTTGCCAGATCAGATTTGTGACGTCAATGGTTGCCTTGCGGCCTCCCGAATAACCCAGTGTTGTGAGGCTTCCGTCCAACGCAAGCGCTCCGAGCGCCTCGCTCAAGACTTCACCACCGATCCCGTCGATCACAATGTCTGCGCCGTAGCCGCCTGTGATACGACGCACGCCGTCACCCAGCTTCTCGAAAGAGGTATCAATGACCTCATCGAATCCGAGCGCCTTCGCCTGCTCGGCTTTCGCATGATTGGTCGTGCTTGAGATGGCGTGTTTTGCGCCCAAGGCACGCGCCAATTGTGTCACCGCGTTGCCGACCGATCCTCCGATCGCCGGCGCCAGCACGGTTTTGCCTGCGTGGAAACCAGCGAGGGTGAGAGCCATCTGCGCGGTGAGATACGCGACCGGAATACCTGCGGCGCTCACGTCGTCGACACCCTCAGGTATCAGGCAAAGGCTTTCCTTCCGTACGGCGAGCCATTCACTGTAGGCTCCATCCTCAAAGACGCCATACGGCCCGGTGAACATCACACGTGAACCGACAGGAAAGTCCGTTCCGCCTCCCTCCTCCACCACGCCCGCTCCTTCACCGCCCAGGACTAGCGGCGCCTTCGCGAGGGGGAATTGGCCGGAGAGAATCGTATGCTCGAGGGGCGTGACGCCGACTGCGGTCATTCGCAGCAATACTTTTCCGTCCGAGACCGTTGGTTTTGGAAGATCTACGAGCTTCAACCCTTCATAACCACTGAAGTTTTCCGCTCTCATTGCACGCATATTAGTTCCCCTGTCATGGTGATGGTCTGATCATCCCGCATGGTGGTCTCCACCTTCGCGAGACAGTTGCTCGCACTCAATCAGAAAGAGTGCACCTCGTCGCCGGGTGGTCCGATATCGGCGACTCCATTCGGCAGTTGCGCCTGCGCCATCGCCAGCGGATTGAAGGTTTCGCGCAGCAACTTGATCTCACCAGCCTCTGCCACCAGGTACCCAGTGAACAGATGATGGAGTGTTCTGCCGGTCGCAGCGGCGCGCGCGTGCGCCACATACTCGGCGAACGTCTTTTCCGGCGTCTCGATCAGGATATGGATGTCGTCCGGCGCGAACGCGAAGTTCGGATAGAGTTCGAGCAACCGGTGAAGGAGCGCGGTGATCTCGCGGCGGCCAGTGTAGCGAGGTCCGACCCCGAGCGAGCGCAGGAACGGCAGTTCGAACGCCCCGTCGTCCGCAAAAAGCGACGCAGCGCGTTCCGGATCACGGATCGAGGCGAGATAATCCAACAGCAGAGCTTTCGAGTCTTTCATCTTCATGTCCTCTAAGTTAGGTTGCGGTTACTGGCACTGGAATTCGCACTCCGGTGCTAAAAGGCAGCTCGTAAGTCGCTTCGACCTTCCTTTCAGTCGGGGCGGACGGGTTGCCCGTTGAAAAACGATACGCGGCCGCGCCTGACGAGTCCTTGCCTTGAGCTGAATCGTTCTGAAAACTCCTGAAAGGATGCTACATCGTTCATGGATCTGCTCCTCGGCGCTGCTGTCTATCGTTTTGGGAGTGGATGTGCCGTGGGCAAAGCCGCGACGTCGGATTTTGCCTTTCCGTCAAACCGACGGTAACCGCCTCGGAGCCAATCGGCGAGCTGGACGGCATAGGCATCCGCTGCGTCTTCCCAGATGAGGTGGCCACCTTCGAGGAGTTCATGACGGCAATGGGGCAGGTGCTCTGCGAGCAGTTCGCCGTTCGACGGCGGAACAATGGGATCATCCCGGCCGGCAAGAACCAGCACGGGGGTCGCGATGCCTGGCAGAAGCGCCTTAAGGCGCGGAAGGTCGCGCGGATAGGCTTGGACAAATTTGGCGGCGTCCGCGAACCGGCGGCCGGCGGAGGAAAGCCTATAGTCCTCGAGAACGGCGTCCGGCGTCGGGATAGCCGCGGACTGCGTGACGAACTGCACAGCGACCTCGCCACCCTCCAGATTGTCGAACGCGCCGGGCGGCGCTGCAATGAGGTCCTTGAGCCCGCCGGCCGCCAGTTCCGGGCTGGTGGCGCCGCTCCCCGCGACGATGCTCTCGAACAGTCCGGGGCTGCGGACCGCCGCAAACAAGAGCGCGAGCGTCCCCACATCGGGTCCGACCGCATGCAAGCGGGCGATACCGAAATGTTGCGCGAGCTTGATGACGAAATCTCCCATCGCCTCGGGCGACATCAAATCGGGACGGCCGTCGGATCGGCCAAAGCCCGGCAGGTCGGCCGCGATCAGCGGATGGAGATCCTCGATTGCCGGCAAAACCCCCCGAAAGGCGAAGATGCTTTCCGGCCACGGGCTGGTCAAGAGGACGGGTATGCCGTCGGATTTGCCGCTGCGCGCGTATCGGATCTCCAGCCCGTCAACCTGGGCAGTGGCGATTTTGCCGATATCGGGAAGGCTAGTGCTCATAGGATTTGGTGTTTTCATGATTTTTTCTCCGTTGGTTTTGCGTGCGTCAGCACAACGCCGGCACGCGTTCTGTCTGAAAGGGTCATGGTCTGTTCCCTCGTGGTTCCTTCTCTTGTCTTTAAGTTTCTGAGAGTTCCGCACTGCAAGTCGCCCGCCTGGGGGTATCCCAAGAGATTAGGGATAACTCCCAGGCGGGTTGTTGAGACCCCAGACCGGCCAGATGCCTTAGCAAAGGCTTATTCCACTAGCCGGCGTTGCTACCGCAAGCAGCTTGTGCTGTGACCCAAGAACCTCCAGTTGATGGCGGCTCACTGGCACACCCTTATAGGTGTCCACCCAGCTTGCTGGGACGGGCGTGAAGCGGGCATGCTCAGCGCACTGTAGATTGCCCAGTCCTAACACTTGCAGTTGAGCGGGGCTCGCTGGAAGCCAATTCAGTTCTGAGAACCTAGCGCTCGGAAGCGCGTCTGCAGCGAGCGTTGCACCGGAAAGTAGTGCTGCGATGATTGCTACGGTGATCTTGCTTCTCATACCAATACCTCGTTTACGATTTAAGTTTACGATTTAAGCCGATAGGGCTTTTACGCCCAGGGAGGACGATACGCGGGCGCGGCTGGCAAGTCCTGGCTCTGGACTGAATCGTTCTGAAGACTCCTGAAGCATCGTGTACAATCGTCGCTCATGGATCCGCTACCCGGCAGCGCTGCCATCAGCGAGTTCGGCCGCTTCACGCTCGTTCGTCATCGCCGCGAGCTGCTGGCAGACGGCCAGCCCATCGAGCTCGGCGGCCGCGCTTTCGATATGCTCTTGGCGCTCATCGATGCCCTGGGGGCGGTCCCGACCAAGGACGAGTTGATGGGCCGCGTGTGGCCCGGCCGGGTGGTCGAGGAGAACAGCCTTCAGGCCCAGGTCTCGGCACTGCGCAAGGCCCTGGGAGCCGACCGCGATCTCATCCGGACCGTGGCCGGGCGCGGCTACCAGTTCACCGGAGAAATGCGCATGCGGGGCGTTACCGCTTCGCCCCGTCGTGCGTCCAACCTTCCGGAGCCCATCTCCGAGCTGATCGGCCGGGAAACCGCGATGGCCGAGGTGTCGGATCTGATGATGGCGCATCGCCTGGTCACGCTGGCCGGCGTCGGAGGCATTGGCAAGACGCGGTTAGGGCTGGAGGTTGCGCGGCAACTGTTGCCGAGATTTGCCGACGGCGCGTGGGTCACCGAGCTCGGACCCTTGTCCGATCCGGAGTTGGTGCCGGTCACGGTCGCCACCGCGCTCGGCCTGTCGCTCGCCGCCGGATCGATTTCACCCCAGAGCATCGCCGCCGCGTTGGGCTCGAAGCGCGTTCTGCTGGTATTGGACAACTGCGAGCATGTCATCGAGGAGGCGGCACGCATGGCCGAGGCATTGTTGCGCGCCAGCCCGGCCTCGCGCGTGCTCGCTACCAGCCGCGAGCCGCTGCGAGCAGAAGGGGAGCACGTTTATCAAATACCGCCGCTCGATGTGCCCGCGGAGGACAACCTTGATATGAAAGACGTGCTCGAGCACGGAGCGGTCAAGCTGTTTATCGCTCGGGCGCATGCGGCGGACCCGCGGTACGTGCCGGACATCCGCCTGGCAGCGGTCAAGGCGGGGATTTGCCGGCATCTCGACGGTATTCCACTTGCGATCGAGCTGGCCGCAACACGCGTCGCTTCGTTCGGGGTCGAAGGAGTCGCGGCCCGCCTCGAGGACAGGTTCAGACTCCTCACGGGCGGCAACCGCACGGCCCTTCCGCGCCACCAGACGATGCAGGCGACGCTCGACTGGAGCTACGAGCTGCTCTGCGATTCGTTGCGAGTGATTCTGCGCAGATTGGCCGTCTTCGCCGGGGGCTTTACGCTGGAGTCGGCAAGCGCTGTTACCAGGGGCGCCCTTCCGGCCGTTGTCGATTTTCCCGTAGCGAACCTGGTCGCCAGGTCGCTCATTTCGGCGGATGTCAACGGTCCAGTCGTGTACTATCGGCTGCTTGAGACGACGCGGGTGTACGCGCTCGAGAAACTCCAGGAAAGCAGTGAGCTCGAACAGTTCAAACGACGCCACGCCGAATATTATCGGGATCTGTTTGAACGCGCCGAAGCCGAGTGGGAAACGCGGCCCACCGCAGAATGGCTGGTCGCATATGGCCGCGAGATCGACAACGTCCGCGCAGCGCTCGACTGGGCCTTTTCGCCCAGCGGGGATGCCGCGATCGGGGTAGCCCTCACGGTTGCGTCAGTGCCGCTCTGGTTCGAGTTGTCGCTGATGGAACGGTGTCGCGTGCGGGTCGAGCGCGCGCTCTCCAGTCTCGGGCCTGGATCGATATCGGATGCGCGCCGGGATATGAAACTATATTCCGCGCTTGGCGCGGCGTTGTTGTATACCCGAGGTCCTGTGCCGGAAGTCGGCCCAGTCTTGACCAAAGCCCTTGAGATTGCTGAGCGGATGGCCGACGTCGAGTATCAATTGCGGGCGCTCTGGGGGCTTTGGGCCCATAGCCAGCACAGCGGCGCGTATCGGTCCGCGCTGGCGCTGGCAAAGCGTTTTTCGGACCTTGCTGCGACGAGGGCCGACTCCGCAGATCTGTCCATTTCCGATCGGATGAT
>JALZJE010000206.1 GCA_030859955.1 Chloroflexota bacterium
CCACCGCATCACCCGTCGCGGGGAGGGCCAGGGCAGCTCCTGCGATCAGCGCCGGGGTGACGGCTCGATGTTGTGGTTGAGCCGAAAGACGTTGTCAGGATCCCAGCCCTGCTTCAGCGCCGCGAGCCGCTCCAGCTTGGCGTCACCGTAGGCACTGCGGGCCGCGGCCGCCACGTCTGCGTCCCCCGGAGAAGCGCCCAGGAAATTGACGTACTCCCCGGCCGCCGCATGGGGCCGCAAGCCGTCCTGGGCGGCGCGTGCCCACGCCCGCCCGGCATCGTCGTCCGCCGGCGCATCCCAGACCCCGTAGAAATTGACCCAGTACGCCGCGGTCCGGTTCGGGAAGGCGGTCGCCTCCTCCGCGACGCGTTCGACGGCGCCGCCCATGTGATGGACGTCCACCCCCACGGACCGCGGGGCCATTGCATCTGCGGCCCGGATGATGGCGTCAACGGCACCGTCGTCCAGGCGATCTAGCGACAGGTTCTTCCAGTACGCGCGCACTCCGCTGGGGAAGAGCTCATCTACGGCGGACTGCCAATCGACCCACGCAGCCGGCTCGACCACCTCGACGTCAGCCGCGACGGCGCCGCGCAGGCGGTCAACGAGGCGACGGGCCTCCTCGTCATCGGTCCCGGCCCATGCGAACCCGATGATCATCACGGTTTCGTCGCCGAACTCCCAGCTCGCGGGCGGAGTGAGAAAGGTGCAGATGGCCGTCAGCTGGTCGGGCAGGTCCGCGGTCCAGTCGCGGAAGGCGCGGAGCGCATCGGTCCATCTGGGGCGGTGGTAGATGAGGTTCCCGGCGTACACCGTGGGGCCGAGCGGGAACGCCCGAAGCTCGAAGGATGTGACGATGCCGAAGTTGCCGCCTCCGCCTCGAAGGCCCCAGAACAGCTCCGGCTCTTCGTCCTCGCTGGCGCGGACAACCGATCCGTCCGCCGCCACCAGCTCGGCAGCGACGAGATTGTCGACGGTCAGGCCATAGGGACGGGTCAGCCAGCCGATGCCACCCCCCAAAGTCAGACCCGCGATGCCGGTTGCCGAGATGACACCGATCGGCACCGCGAGACCGTGCTCCTGGGTGGCGCGGTCGACGTCCGCCAGCGTGGCACCCGGCTCGGCGCGCACGATCCGGGTCTGTGGATCCACCCTGACACCTCGCATCAGAACGTGGTCGATCACCAGCCCGTCCTCCACGGTCCCGTAGCCGGCAACACTGTGACCGCCGCCCCGAACGGCCACCGTCAGTCCGTGCCGGCGAGCGAATGCGACCGCCGCGACCACGTCGTCGGTGGCGCGGGGCCGCACGATCACGGCCGGCCGGCGGTCGTGCATCGCGTTCCATACCTTGCGCCCCGCCTCGTACCCCTCATCTGAGGGAAGCAGCACCTCGCCGGAGATTCCCGCGCCGAGCTCCCGGGCTGCTCGTTCCACGTCTCCATCCTGCATCTGAATCGCCTCCGTCTCCGCCATCGGATCGTAGAGCCTCAGTGGAACGTCGTGCGCCAGTTCAGGCGAAGGGCTTCACCACCATGAGGAAGACAAGGACGGCGATCAGGACCATCAGGGCCCATGTGCCCGCACGCGCGATTGGGTCTGCGATGACCCTGGCGAGCGTGTCGGAAGCAACGTCGTCCTGGTTCGCCACGGCCGCGGCCTCGAGGCGGACGCTCCACGGATCGGTGACGAACACACCGATCAGGGTGGCGCCAATGAACGCGGCGTACGCCATGAGCAGCCACGGCGCGAGGAGGTTCATCTGACCGGCGAGCGCCGCAATGATTCCGAAGGCGAGACCGCCCATGAAGAAGGCGGTCGCGAAGTTTCCGAGCGGCCGGACGCGAGGGACGACGGTTCGGATCGTCCGGGCGTCACCCGTTGCCGCCACGCGTCGGACCACGAGTTCGGTGCTGAGCGCCAGGGCGACCGCAAAGAACATCGAGACCACGTGCAGGTACTTGAATATGACGAAGGGTTCCATCAGCAAATACGCCTCTCGGTAAGGTGTTCGCATCGGTACGGGCACCAGCCTACTCATGCGCCGCAAGGAGCCGTCGAGTAGAGCGTCGCCGCGTCTTGGCGGAAACGCGGCGGCCTCATGCGGGGTGGCCGATGGCGAGCATGTACACCGCGGCCTCTTCCACCCCATCGACACCGAGCATGTCGTTGATCTGGTCGTCCATGAATGCCCCGACCCCACACGCACCCAGCCCTTGGGACACGGCAGCGAGGTACCCGTTCTCGCCGATGTGCCCCGCCTCCAGGAGGCCGTAGCGGTAGCTGCGATCCTGGTACTTCGGTCGCATCCGCTGGAGAACCTGGGTCAGGTAGAGCACGACGCCGCACTCGCCCAGGAACTCCTGTTCGATAGCCTGATCCACCACCCGTTCACGCATGTCGCCGGGGCGCACCAGCTCGAGCTCGTGATCACGAATGGCGTAGTGGTAGACGCCGCGCTCGACGCCCTCGACGTTGTGGACGACGGCATAGGTCTCGATCGGGTACAGGGCACCCGACGAAGGCGCGCTGCGACGAGCATTCCCCCACCGATCGGCGCTGATGCCAGTGGTCAAGAAGAGCACCTGCGAAAGAGCCGCAAGCGTCATGGTCCTCGTGGAATACGCGCGCGTCGACCGACGAGCCATGATCGCCTGCGCCGCCGTCGGACCCTCCAGCGTGCCGGGCTGGGGAAGCGGCACCCGGGTTGCGCCGGGATAGGTCTTGTACAGCTCGGGGAACTGGCCCCAGTTGGCCACGGAGCCGAACGCGTCGATGATTCCAGGCTTGCTCCACTCGTGATACATCACTCCGACATCCGAGCCGGCGGCGATCTGCGGCGGCGGACGAAGCCCGCGACCGACGGCCCAGCCGCCGAGGCCGCCGACCGCAGCGCCGAACAGGCCCCGGCGCGAGAGGACGACACGCTTCAGGACCGCCGCTGACGAGGAGGCCGGCCCCGGATCCGGGACATTCGTTCGGTTGGGTGCCAGGGCAGGGCGACGCACTCGTCGGTCCCCCGTCCGATCCGGTGGGCGAAGCCGGAACCGGGCATAGCTGACCAGGCGGTCCCAGTTGAAGAGCACATGGGCAATCGCGAAGCCACCCATCACATAGCCCGCCACGGTGTGGTACCAGAAATCGTTGAGGTCCCACAGGTCGGCGACAACGCCGGTCACGGCGGTCGCCGCCACGCTGAGCAGCAGGCCGGCGCTGACGAGCCAATCAAGGTCCTGGCGGAGCCGCCTCATGACCACACATCACCCTGCATTCCGCTTGCCGCCCCAAGGCAGCTTCGCTCGTTCGGAAGCCGCGTGATGAGCGTGCTGAGCGGTAGGATGGATCTGAGTGGGGGTATGGCGGCCCAGCAGCCCGGAGGTGCGAGCACCGTGACACTCGATTTCGGCCAGTTGAACTGGCTCGCCGTCATCGTCGGCGCCCTGGTCTATTTCGCGCTCGGTGCGCTCTGGTACTCGCCGATCTTCCTCGGGAAGGCGTGGCAGCGCTCGATCGGCTGGGACGAGTCCCGAACGCCGCCGGAGCAGAGTCCGATGACCTACATCGTCCCGCTGGTCGCCTACGTCGTCATGGCGAGCGCGGTGGGCCTGCTCGCCACGGCCACCGGGACCGATGAGCTCGGCGAGGGCATCGTCCTGGGCCTGGTGCTGGGCATCGGCCTCTCGCTCGCCCACACGTTCGTCGACGCCAGCTTCGACCCGAACAAGCCCCAGCCCTAC
>JALZJE010000211.1 GCA_030859955.1 Chloroflexota bacterium
AAGGCGGCGCGCTGCTCGGCGAGCTGGACGTCGCGGCTCAGGCCCACGGCCTCGTCTGTCCCGTCGGTGTGGTCGGCCACACGGGAGTCGCCGGGCTCACGCTCGGCGGCGGGGTGGGTCGGCTGCAGCGACGGTTCGGGTTGACCATCGACAACCTACGCGCCGTCGAGCTCGTGACGGCCGACGGGCGCCATGTCCGAGCGAGTGAGACCGAGGAGCCGGAGCTGTTCTGGGGGATCCGCGGCGCCGGCTGGAACTTCGGCATCGTCACGGCGTTCGAGTTCGGCCTCCATCCCTTCGGACCGAAGCTGCATCGGGGCGTCCGGATCTACCCGTCCTCCGAGGCTCGAGCGGTGTGGGAGGTCTTCCGCGAGTACGCTGCCCAGGCGCCCGAGTCCGTCTCGATGATCTACGGCATCGCGCCCGCGCACGGCGCCGACGCGTCCGTAACCACGAGTGCGGAGCCGGTCGTCGTGGTCTCGTTCAACCACAGCGGTCGGCCCGATCAGGTCGAGCGGGACACCGCCGGGCTGCGGCAGGGCCCGGAACCAGTGTCCGTGACCGCCGTCAGCCAGCCGTACCTGGAAGCGCAGACCGCGCACGATCTGGTCCTCGGTTGGGGTCGGCGATCGTTCATCGCGGGCGTCTACGCGAACGACATCCGACCTGAGGCGCTCGACCGGCTCGTCGAGCACGCGGCCTCTGCGCCGGCGGACGGCTCCTTCTCGGTGACCGCCCAAGGCGGCGCCATCGCCCGCATCGACGAGGACGCGATGGCGTTCGCCGGTCGCGCTGCCCGCTTCGACCTCAGCGCGGACGCGTCCTGGGACGACCCGTCGGAGGACGACGGAAACCGCGCCTGGGTGCGCGATGCGATGCGGATCGTGGAGCCCGACGCCATCGAAGGTCGGTATGCGAACGAGAACGCGGATGCGGGCCCACGAGAGACGCGGGCCATCTACGGCGAAGCGAAGGTCCTCCGGCTGGCTCGCTTGAAGCGCGTCTGGGACCCGGACAACCTCTTCCGCCTGAACCACAACGTGACCCCGAACGCCGGCTGACGCGTTCGCGGGCGCCCAGACCCACCTTGACAGCAGGTCCATGTGGCGAGGGCGGGCGGTCGCGAGCCGGAGCGTATCCTGCGCGGATGCCCCCGCCGACCTTCATCCCGCCGATGCTGGCCACCTCCGCACCCGCCCCGTCCAAAGATCCGAAGTGGCGATTCGAGATCAAGTGGGACGGCTTCCGTATCGAAGCGGTGATCCAAGTCTCAGACGTGTGGCGCCACGTCCTCCGCCAGCTGTCGCATGAGCTCCAGTTGCGCGTCGTGCGCCAGCATAGGCAGGTAGCTGCGCGCCACGAACTCTACGGGCACGGCCGCCTGCGTCCGGATGTCGAGCAGCGCATCAACGATCTGGTCTGGCGTCCCTGCATGCGCCGTCCGACCCTTCAGTAGCGCCTCGTCCGGTCGCTCGAATGTAGGCGGAGCGGGCGGTGGCAGCGTCCGCGTGGCCGATGCCTCCATGTCGGAGTACTTCCAGTTCACGGCCCAGACCGCGTCGCGGTAGCGGGCGAGTGCCTCCTCGCGCGAGGTGCCCGGCAGCACGATGGAGTAGTGGATGAACCGGATGGATGACGGGTCGCGGTCGATCCGCTCGCACTCGTCGAGGATCCAGCGCACCTGCTCGACGAACTTGTCGGCCGGGGCATTCGAGAACACGCCGTCAGCGAGGCGCGCGGCACGACGGATGGCGGGTTCGGCGCCACCGCCGATGACGACCGGGATACGCGAGGGTGGTGCGGGCCGAACGCCAAGCGTCGGCAGACGGTAGACGGAGCCCTGATGGCTGAAGGGCTCGCCGGTCCAGGCCCGCGGAAGGATCTGGAGGATCTCCTCCATGGCTGCACCTCGTCGGCGCGGATCGGCCCCCAGGCCGAGGTACTCGGTCTCCGACCAGCCGAGCCCGAGGCCGAGGACCAGCCGGCCGTGGCTGAGCAGCTGGACGGTCGCGGCATCCTCGGCGAGCCGAAGCGGGTGGTGCATCGGCGCCAGGATGACGCCCGTCCCGATCTCTATCCGCGACGTTGCTTGGGCGAGCGCCGCGCTCACCACGAGCAGCGAGGGCATGTACCCGTCATCGACGAAGTGGTGCTCCGTCGTCCAGACCGACGTGAAGCCGAGCCGCTCGGCCTC
>JALZJE010000141.1 GCA_030859955.1 Chloroflexota bacterium
GTTGCTCACCGTGTAGGCGTCCCAGACCCAGAGGAGCCGATCGTCGGCGCTCACAAGGTACGGATCGCCGTCGTACGCGAGGAAGGGCGCGATCTCGAGGACCCGTTCCTGGATGGAGCGACGGAACAGCACCTGCGACTGATCGGTCAGCTGGTTGCTGATCAGCAGGTTGAAATCGCTGAAGCGCAACGCGAACAACGCTCGCGCCAGCGGGTTGCCGATCCCGACGCCCGTGGAACCGTTCCAGACCGTCTCCGCCCCGGCCTCGCCATCGCCGCCGTCGGTGTCGAGCGGGTAGTCGAATTCGGCGGTCGTGGTGCCGGGCACGATGTAGGTATCGGTCTCCTCGCCGAAATAGATCCGCGGCTCGCCCACCGGCAGCTGTGGGTCGTCGTCGATGCCGCTGACGAGGTAGTCCGGCGTCCCCTGGTCGGTGACGGCGTCGACGGGCACGGCGGTGATGCCGTAGCCATGGGTGTAGACCAGGCGCTCGTTCGTCCAGGTGCGGCTGTCGCCGAAACGATCCACGTCGAGCTCGCGGGCGCTGAGCATGATCTGGCGCTGCTCGCCGCTGACCTCGTAGCGGTCGATGTCGACGTCGCTGAACGTGTAGTAGCGACGCAGGATCTGCTGCTGCCCGAAGGTGGTGAGCAGGGGGCGGTAGTCCCACAGCCGCAGGTTCTCGATCGTCGTGGCGTCCTCGTCGAACACATCTCGCGTCAGCTCCTCCTCACCGGTGAAGCGCCGCTGCTCGATCGCATCGAGGTCGAACGCCGCCCGCGTGGACTCGATGTGGTCGACGACGTAGGGCCGTTCCACGTTGAGCTCGTTGGGATTGACCTGGACGGTCTGCACGAAGCTCGGATAAAGGCCGCCCACCACGAACGAGAGAATGAGCCACGCCCCGCCCGCCAAACCGAGCAGCCACAGGGTGCGGAACCAGGTGTTGAGCAGGAGCAGCGCGGCCGCCGCCAGCGCGACCACGGTCAGGATCACCGACGCCGGTAGTTGCGCATTCACGTCGGTGTACAGCGCGGCCTGCACGTTGCCGCCCAGCCCGCGAGTCGAATACGTGAGCTCGGCGATGTCCAGCTGGTACCCGCCGGCAATGACCACCAGCAGCAGCGCGCCGATGACCGACAGGTGGGCCCGAACCGGCGCCGACAGGCGAAACTGCCACTGCAGCGCCCTGGCCGCATAGGCACCGATGGTCAGGAGCCCCACCACGATCAACGTCGTAGACGCCCACCCGAGCAGGAAGCGCCAGAACGGCAGGTCGAACACGTAGAAGCCGATGTCGCGGCCCAGGGTCGGGTCGGTCACGCCCCATTCGGCACCGTTGAGGAACAGCAGCGCGGTTTCCCAGTTGCCGCTCCACGCCGCTGCGGAACCCAGCGACAGGAGGACGGCCACGACGATCAGCACGATGCCGACGACGCGCGACGCATCCGGCATGTCGATTCCACCCAGCTGGCGCACTGGCGCCTGCGGCGATATGCGCGCCGCCAGCCAGATGCTGAGCAATGCCGGCAGCAGCATGGCCACGAAGCCGATCCCAAACAGCGCCACCTGGGACCACAGGCGGGTCTGGAGGACGTCGCGCCGATCGAGGGCGTCGTACCACATGACATCCGTGATGAGGTTGACGACCCCACCGAGAAGTCCGAGGACGATGAGCAGGCCCATGATCCCGCCGCCGATCAGCAGGTAGCGGCGCCACGGCACATCGCCGCCGGCGACCGGCGGGAACGTGGGACCACCGCCGCCCCCGTTCGTGCGGCCGGCGCGACGCTGCTGGCGCTCCTCGTCGATCGGCGTCACGTTGCGCTCGCCTGGTTTCGGGACATCACGGCGCTCGAATGGGCGCCCCTCGCGCTGCGCATCGGCTTCCGCCTGGCGGCGCTGGAGCTCCTCGAGCAGTTTGTCGAACCAGCCTGACATCTGCGGCGCATGCTACCGGCTGGACGCCGGCACCGTCGGATGCGGTCCGGCGAGACCGTGATGAACGTTGGCCGCTCCTATGGCGCCGGTTGGAATTCCAAGCGCGAGAGCTCAACCCCATCGGCGCCCATCGCAACCAGCCAGCGCTCCTCTGCCCCTTTAGGCAGGTAGATCAGGAACCCCTGTGCGTCGATGCCTGCCGGGTCGAGCGACACCATCAACGCCTTCGCACGACCGCCATCGGCCAGCTCGGCCAGCTCTATCCGGCGCGGCTCAAGCTCGAGGTTCTCGATCGCGATCCCCACGTCCTCGAACGCCGCCGGGCCGCGACCCGCCATCAACCCGGCACAGAGAACCGCCAAAGCCATCCGGCGCCGTGCCATCACTGGCGGCCTATCACTCCCACTCGATGGTGGCGGGCGGCTTGGAGCTGATGTCGTAGACCACGCGGTTCACCCCTGGAACCTCGTTGACGATCCGCGACGAGATCCTTGCCAGCACGTCATACGGCAGGCGTGCCCAGTCGGCGGTCATGCCGTCATCCGAGGTCACGGCCCGCACCGCCACCACGTTGGCGTACGTGCGCCCGTCGCCCATGACCCCCACCGAGCGGACCGGCGTCAGGATGGCAAAGCTCTGCCACAGTGACCGATACAGACCCGCGCCCTTGATCTCGTCGATCACGATCCAATCGGCGTCCCGCAGCGTCTCGAGCCGCTCCGCGGTCACCTCGCCGATGATCCGAATCGCCAGCCCCGGCCCGGGGAATGGCTGGCGCTGAACCATCGCGTCGGGCAGGCCCAGCTCCAGCCCCACGCGGCGCACCTCGTCCTTGAACAGCGAGCGCAGCGGCTCGATGAGCTTGAAGCGCAGGTCGGCCGGCAGCCCGCCCACGTTGTGGTGTGTCTTGATCTTCTGCGACGTCTTCGTTTCCGAGGTCTTGGACTCGATCACGTCAGGATAGAGCGTTCCCTGCGTCAGGAAGTCGATCTGCCCGATCTTCGCCGCCTCCTCCTCGAAGACCCTGATGAACTCGTCGCCGATGATGCGCCGCTTCTCCTCCGGATCCTCCACCCCTGCCAGCCGCGCCAGGAACCGATCCCGAGCATCGACCATCACCAGCTTCATGCCGAGGTCCCGCTCGAACGTGACGCGCAGCAGCTCGGACTCGCGCTTGCGCATCAGTCCGTGGTCGACGTAGATGCAGGTCAGTTGGTCGCCGATAGCCCGATGCACCAGCGTCGCGGCCACAGCCGAGTCCACGCCGCCCGACAGCGCGCAGATGACATGGCCTGTTCCCACCCGCTCGCGGATCTCGTCGACGCTCGTTTCCACCAGGTTTCCGGCCGTCCAGGTCGGCTGCACGCCGGCGATCTCGACAACGAAGTTGCGCAGCACGTCGTGACCGATGGGCGTGTGCACGACCTCGGGATGGAACTGGATGCCGTACAGGTTGCGTGACGCATCGGCCAGGCCGGCATACGGCGTCGAGTCCGTTTGTGCAGTGGCCGTGAAGCCCTGCGGCGGACGAGTGATCGAGTCGCCGTGGCTCATCCAGACCGGCTGCTCGCCGCGGAGCCCGGCAAAGAGCCCATCGGTCTCGGTCAAACTCACGGTCGCCGGTCCGTACTCGCGTCGGGTGGATGCCATGACCTCCCCGCCGAGCTCGAGCGCCATGAGCTGGAGCCCGTAGCAGATGCCGAGCACTGGAATGCGGCCGGACCACAGGGCGGGATCAGCCTTCGGAGCGCCTTCGTCATAGACCGATGACGGACCGCCCGACAGGATCACGGCCTTCACGTTCCGCCGTTCGAGCTCCGCCATCGGCGTGTCGTGCGGCAGGAGCTCCGAATAGACGTTCAGCTCGCGAACGCGCCGCGCGATGAGCTGCGCGAACTGGCTGCCGAAGTCGAGCACCGCGACCGTGTCGAGCCGCTCGGGCACCTCGGCCTCGACGCGCTGCGGTGGCGCCGCGTGGAGCGCCTGCTCGAGGTACGCCTCAACCTCCGCGTCATCCGGCGCAAGAACCCGGTGGCCGGCGTTCGCCGCCTCGCCGTGAACGGTTCGCCCACGCTCAGCCTGCGTCTCGCGATCCTCGCTCAATGGCGCCCCCGTTCGGCAATGATGGACCTCTCGCAGTCTACGAGGTGAACTCGATGATCGCGGCCGAGATCCCGCGTGCCGCTCGCTCGGCAGCAGACGATACGCGGGGCTGCCGGCCGGGGACTCCGCACATCTCTCACCAGGTGAGGCTTATCGGGGGGACGACCTACGAATCGGAGCTGATCGGACGCCAACTCTCTCTCCACGAGCGATGCCCACGTTGACGGGCCATCGGGGCGACCACTCAAGTGCCCTGCCGTCGTACGCCCCATGTGATGAGAATTCGGCTCTGCTCTGTCTACCCGACGGCGTTTTCGCCCAGCGAGCGGTCGAGATCCGCGCCGGTCAGCGCAGCGTCCAGGTATGTCGAGGTTCCGGCGCCGCGCAGCTCATCCGCGGCCGCGACCAGAGCTCCATAGGCGGCGCGGGCCAGGGCACCGCCGGTCGAGACGCGGCGCACGCCCATCTCCGCGAGCTCGGCGATGGATGGGGCGTGGCGCACCGCCAGCACGTTCACCGGTGCGTCGGTCGCCTGCACCACGCGGCGAATGTCCTCCGCTTCAGAGAGGCGAGGCGCATAGATGACATCGGCTCCGGCCTCGCGGTAGGCGACCAGCCGCCGGATCGTGTCGTCGAGGTCCCCGAGATCGTAGACGTGGTTTTCCGCCCGGGCCGTCAGGACGACGCCCAGCCGATGCGCCGCCTCGGCGGCGGCGGCCACCCGCTCGACGGAGACGTCAAGCGGATCGATCAGGCCGGTGGCCGGATTGTAATCCTCGATGGAGCAACCGGCAGCACCGCGTGCGGCAAGCTCCTCCACCGTCTCGGCGGCGCCTGCCGGATCATCGGCGAACAGGCGCTGGGAATCCACGTTGAGCGGGAGATCGACAGCCGCGGTCAATGCGGCGACGTGATCGAGCATCTCTTGTCGTGTCACCGTGAGGTCCAGCTTGCCGAGCCCCGCGGCGTGTCCGAGGCTCGTCGTGGCCAGCGCCTCGAAGCCCATACCCACCAGGATTCGGGCCGACCCGATGTCCCACGGATTCGGCATGAGGAACAGGCCACGCTCGTGGAGGCGGCGAAATCGATCGCGACGGTCGCCGGTGGATGTATCAGACATCTGCGGTCAGAGTACAACGCGAGGCCCTCACGTCATGGCGGCGGAGCGGGCAGGGTTTGACCGTCGTCGGACGACCAGCAGGAGGATCAGCGGAATGCTGAGCACTGCGAACCGCAGGACGAATGCGGCGCTGCTCCCGTTCAGGGTCGCATCGAGGTCACGGCTGCCGCCAGCCACGAGCTCGAACGCGACGGCGGGAAGCGCCACGCCCATCGCCGCACCGATCTGGCGGAGGCTGTTGAACAGTGCCGACCCCGTCCCCGCCTCCTCGGGCGTGAACTGCGAGAGCGCCTCGGTCGCGCTGGCGACGAGCGTGAGGGCGATGCCCGCGCCGGTGACCAGGTTGGTGATCACGATGAGCCATGCGCCTGTCGTCGCTCCCCACGTCGTCATCACCAGCGCGGAGCCGAGGAGGAGACCAAGACCAGCGAGGAGAGCGAGATCGACACCGAGCGCCCGGACCACGCGGCCCGCGAACGGGAAGAAGACGAGCCCAACGAAGGGCGCGGCCAGCAGAAGGATGCCGGCATCGGTGGCGCTGTACCCACGCCCGAGCTGGAGATAGATGGCGGGGTAGATCGTGGAGGACATGATCGCGAACCACGCAGCAGCTCCAGCGACACTGGCCACCACGAATCGCGGGTTGCTGAAGATTTCGAGACGCACTGCCGGCTCATCGGCCCCACGCTCGATGACGACGAATGCCGCCAATGCACCGATGGCGACCAGCGCGGCGACCACCACCGGGACGCTCGCACCGGACTCCGGCAGCTCGAGCAGGGCGAACGTGCCGGCCACCACGAACAAGGATGCGGCGGCGATTCCGGCAACGTCGAAGCGTCGCGCACGAGCCGCACCCGCGCCAGGCAGCAGGAGCCAGCCAGCGACCGCGACCACCAGCGGCAGCGGCAGTTGCGCCAGGAATACCAGCCTCCAGCCCCCGAAGTCGGTCAGCAGGCCGCCGAGGACCGGACCGATGACGGCGCCGAGCGCCCCGGAGGTGAAATAGATGCCGAGGGCAGCCGCTCGGCGTTCTGGCGGATACGCGGTGACGGCTATGGCCAGCGACACGGTGTAGAGCACGCCTCCCGCCATGCCCTGCGCGATACGGGCGGCGACGAGCAGCTCGAAGGTCGGGGCCAGACCGCTCGCCAGCGTCGTGACGAAGAACGCCACGGCTCCCAGCGCCAGCACGCGGCGCGCACCGAACCGATCGCTCAGACGGCCTGCGGCGAGAACCGTCGCGGCGAGGGCGAGGAGAAAGCCGGTCGTAACCCACGCCAGCTCGCCGATGCTGCGGTCGAAGTCATTCGCGATATTCGGCAGCGCGAGGCTGACGATGCTGGCATCGATCAGCGTAAAGCCGGCCAACCAGGCCAGCGCGAGATGTTGTCGGGCTCGGGACACCACGGCACCTCGAAGAACGTCGAGTCCCAGTTTCACAGCGCGGGTCAAGCCGTGATACGCATCCACTCCCGTCCCGGCAGGGTCAGCTGTCCAGCCACTCGCGCGGGTGCACGGCGAGGAAGTCCTCGACCGGAATGCCTCCGGCGCCAACCACCAACGATCGTGCGCCGCGGTGCGAGTGCGTGAACGCGACGGTTCCCGGAGTGCCGCGCGGATGTCCGGTCTTGACCTCGATCGCGATCGGCGTATCGCGCGAGCGCATCAGCTTGCCGGGACGCACGACCCAGTCGACCTCGTTATTGCCCTCGCGCCAGTAGCCGAGCTCGTCGGGATCGGCATGCGCCCACAGGTGCGCACCGACCGCCGTTTCGACCAGGCGACTCCACCGTTCTCGATCGGCTCGGGCGCGGTCGAACGAGGTGCGGGCCGTGGCCGTCATGAGCGCCGTGTTCAAGGCCAGCAGCTTCGGCGATGAGGCTCGTCGGCGCACCGCCGACCCGGAGTACTTGCCGATCCCCGTCACCATGCCCGCCCCACCCAGCAGCTCGAGGTAGTGGGCGAGGGTGACGGTGTTGCCCGCATCGGTCAGGGTGCCGAGCATCTTCGTGTAGCTCAATACCTGTCCGGAGTAAGAGCACGCCAGGCGGAAGAGCTGCCGCAGCAGCGCCGGCTTCTCGACGCGGTTCAGCATGAGGATGTCGCGCGACAGGTTCGTCTCCACGATCGAATCGAGGATGTACTCCTCCCACCTGCCGTGGCTCCTGATGAGCCGCGCTGCACCCGGATAGCCACCGTAGTACAGGTATGTGTCGAGGTCCCAGCCGAAGGCATCGCGCATCTCGGAAAAGGTCCAGTGCGTGACCCTAATCACCTCGAAGCGGCCGGCGAGGCTGTCGCTGAGCCCCCGGCGCACGAGGAGTGGAGCCGATCCCAGCAGCATCACCCGCAGGGGAGTGCCCGAGATCGTGTCCTCGTCCCAGAGCTGCTTTACGACGTCCGACCAGTCGCGGATCTTCTGGACCTCGTCGAGGATCAGCAGCCCACCCGCCCGGCCGCCCATCCTCGCCTGCTGACGGCCGATGGCCCACTGCGTATGGATCCAGCCGATGTCCTCTGGATCGGGCGCGTCAGCGGATGCGAAATGGCCCGGGATGCCGATGGCATCCATGACCTGGCGCGCGACCGTGGTCTTGCCCACCTGCCGGGGTCCCGCCAGAACCTGGATGAATCCGCGCGGCTCGTGGGCCCGTTCGAGGATCTCGCCGTAGACCGGACGTCGATAGACCTTGGGCTTGCGGCTCATTTACTCACTCGAATGAATAGATTTACTCAGTGGTCTGAGTAGTATTGCGCAGCCCCCCGGTGCCAAATGTTGCTGGCCGCAGACTCGCCGACTTAATGCGTTTCCGGGGTCGTCAGCTCAATCCGTGCACGCTCGAGCGCCGTGGCCGTTGGTGCGGGAGGGAATGGCGACCTACGGATCGCCTCGTCCAGGCCGATGGCTCCGCTGACTGCAGCCCGCGCCAGATCCGCCAACATCTCCAGCTCCTCCACCTGGCCAGCCGCGAAGGTCCGATCAAACGGATCGCCGTGGCCCGGAACGACCGCTCCGTCGACAAGCTTTAGCAGTGCGCGGCCCGTGTCCACCCAGGCGGTGGGATAACTGTCACCGAAGCCGGGCGCGGGAGCGTTCTCGAGCAGATCGCCGGCGAACAGGACCGACGCGTCCGGGACCGTGATCACGACATCGTTGTCGGTGTGGCCACGTCCGAGGTGCAACAGCTGAACCTGCCGGTCGCCGATCTCCAGGACTGCCGAGTCCTCCAGCAGCTGATCCGGCGGGGTGAGCTCCACGTCACCGAACGCCTCGCCCGGCTGATCGCGCATCAGGCGCTCGCGCACCTCCGCGCCGCGTTCGGTGATCATGCTGGCGCACCGGACATGGCCCCAGATCGGGGCGGGGAGGAATCGGGCGTTTCCGAAGGCATGGTCCCAGTGTCCGTGCGTGTTCACCACCGCGACGAGGGCGCCCGGAAGCTGCTGGAGCTCGCCGCGCAGCTCATCGGCGAGTCGGTGGCTCGCTCGCGTGTCGATGACGACGAGCCCGTCCGCCCCGCCGATGACACCGATCGTCTGGTCCAGCGATTGATACCGGCGGACCCAGACCCGGTCCCCCACCTCGCGCCAGACCGACGTCACTCGCCCTCTTCGAGCATGTACAGCTCGGTGAAATCGGTGCATCGCCCGTCGGGGTCGAAGCGCAGCAGGAAGACGTTGTGGTAGATCCGCTCGGGCTCGTCGTCGGTTGCGAAGTAACGACTGACGCCGGTGGCCACGGCACGATCAGCGTCGACGGCATAGGGAACGTAGCCGGCCTCCCACGTCCCTGGCGCGTCGACATCGTCCAGCCACGCCTCGACGATCGCCTCGCGGCCGGTCGCCGAGCGATCGTCGCCGCCATACGGTCGCCAGCGGTAGGTCGCGTCCTCGCTGAACAGTGCCTCGATCGACGCTCGGTCGTTGGCTCGCCACGCGTCGATGTATCGGTCGAGCCATGCCTGGAGATCAGCCTGATTCATGGCGAGCATCGTACGCCGCGCGGATGTCATCTGTGGAAGATCGCCAGCCGATGCGCCTCATCCTCCAGCTCCCCCCGCTCGGTCGGGGAAAGCCTTCGCAGGGGTGACAGCTGGATCTCATCCGCCTCGAAACGCCAGGTGCCGGCAACCTGTCCATCGAGGAGGAATGTGTTCACCGAGTGTGGCGTCTTCGTGTTGAACACCTGGGGTCGGTAGTCCTCGGGCAGCACCTCGGTCCGCCTGGCATGGACCAGGAGCAGCGCGTCCCACACGGCCACAAAGCGCGGAGGGACGGGCGTCTCCGGATCGGGGAGAGAGGCGCCCTGGAGGTCGACCAGCGGGCTGCCGGCCTCGTCACGGAACGCCCGCAGCTCCATCCGATCGGCGACGTGGCGCATCTGGCCGACGCTGACTCCCATCCAGCTCGCGATGTCCTTGAGCGACGCTGGGCCGAACGCGCCGAGATAGCGCCGGATGAGCAGCTCCATGCCGTCGTCCTCGCTGACGGCCACCGGTTCCAGCCAGGCGGTTGCGAGGCCATACACATCGGCCCTGCGCCGCTCCCACGTCCCCGAAGGCGGGACCCGGACGAGATCCACGCGCATGCCCGCCCATGCGGCCGTCCGTGGAGGAAACCCTCGTGCCTCGATCCGCGCGGTGAGCTCGCGCATCGGCAGGGGTCCATCGGCGAGCTCCTCGCGCACGGCGTCCGCCACGGCGCCCATATCGGTGCCGGCGAGCTGCCGGCGGCTGACCTTCTCGAACCATTCTCGACGGATGCGACGAATGCCGGCCGTCATTGGCCAATAATCAGCCGCCGATACGGTGTGGATGGTCGCTCGCATCATGGTGGCCTGGATCGCCTGGCGCTCCTCGAGGGCGCGAGTCAGCGTCGGTCTGTCGAAGTCACGCATGCGCGACCACAGGCCGATGTAGCCTGCCGGCGCGTACTGCGTCTGAATCCCGCCCATGCGCTCCATGACCTGCGTGATGGTCAGCGGCGAGCGCTCGAGCAGGAGCTGCCGCGCGAGCAGCGCGCGGTTCAGCGCGCGGGCGGTGAGCACCGGCTCAGCCATTCGTCTCGCAGGATGGACATGACGTGGCCGTCGGTGAACCGACCCCGCTCGTAGCGGTCGTGTCGCAGGGTGCCCTCGTGGACGAAGCCGGCCTTCTCGTACGCGCGCCGAGCTCGCTCGTTCTCGGTCCAGACGTTGAGCCAGATGCGCTCCAGCCGCAGCACGCCAAAGCCGTGGCTCACGAGTGCGTTCACGGCGTCGGTGCCGTATCCCTTGCCCCACTCGTCCACCTCGCCGATGAAGATGCCGAGCTCCGCGCTGCCGTTTCCTCGGTCCAGCTCGAAGAGCATGGCCTCGCCGATCGGTCGCTCGTCCGCGAGCAGGCAGATGAGGAAGCTGTACCCGTCATCACCCTGCTTCTCGGTCATCCGCTGAATGCGCTGCTCGACCTCCGCGAGGCTCATCGGGTGGTGGGGGAAGCCGGCGAGAGCGGCCATCTCGGCGTTCGATCGCCAGCGTTGGTACAGCTCCGCATCGGTTGGCTCGATCGGACGCAGAAAGACGCGGCCCGATTCGATGATGTGGCTCACGCCGGAAGTCTACTCACGAGGTCTCGACAACGACGACGCCGTATTCGGCATCAGCATCGAGAGCCTCGACCGGCACGGGTTTACGGACACCACCTCCCATCATTCGAGGAGATGTCTGCGCCCGTGCGCCGAAGATCATCGCGAGCTCGGCCTTGCTGAGCTGGAACATCTGTGCTCCCCAGTCAAGTCGAGTGCCTGACTGACCTCGTTCTTCGAATATCGCCAGGAGGTTCCACCCGGACGGCGGCCCTGGCAGCTCCCCAATGAACCGGACGTGATCCCACCACTCATCACCCCAGGCGGTCCAGTCCTCTTGGCCCGTGAGACGGACAAGCTCCGAAACGAACATTGTCATGGTGAAGCCACGATCAGGGGCAACACCTCGACCAGCTCGGCCACCACTCGAACGGCCTCCTCGGGCATCTCGGTCAGGGCGATCGCGTGGTAACCAGGCGCATCCGTATCTGGTTCCAGGCGAATCTCGACGTGGCGCCAGGAACCGTCGTCCAAAGCCTCGCGGCGGCTGCGATAGACCTTCACCGTGTATCGGCCGCCGTGGTCAGGATCGGTGATTGATTCCTGCTCAACCAACAGCACCCGTCCATCGCGCGCGCCTACGACCGGATGGCGGAACAGGCAGTACGAACCGTTCGGAATGCGCCGATTCATCGACTCGCCCGTCACGCGAGCTACAAACAAGCCGGGGCCCGGACGAATGCGCCCGGCGGGCAGCACCCAAGCCTCCGGCTCCGGAGTCTGCTCCTCGCTGAACCCACCGGCAGCCGCCTCGAGCGTATAGAGCGAGATGGCGTTCTCGAACGGAATGACCTCCGCGGGCGGCAGTCGCCTGAAGGGGACGATCACGCGCTCGGGACCCGTCACGATCAACGCTGGCGACTCCGCGAAGTCCAGCCCGAGCTGCTCGGCTTGGGCCAGAACCGTCGTGGTCGCCTGCTCCTGCTTGTCGGGCGGATAGCCGTGGCGCCGCAGGATGCGACGCACCATCGCTCGCAAGCGAGCCCGCACCGACTCTTTCAGAGTCCAATCGATGGTCGCGTTGCGACGCACAGTGTCCGTCAGCTCGCGCGCGATCTCGCGCAGGGCATCGTCGCCCAGAACGGCGACGGCCGAGTCGTTCGTCTAAGGCGTTGGCGAGCGAAGGAATGGGCCACTACCCGGCTGGTCTCCCGTTCTTCCAGCACGAGGCTGTACGAGTTTACAAACTGGGTACCCCCGTGGCTGACCTCATTGAGGCCGTCCTCGTACCGAACGCTCAGCATGACGATGAGCTTCGAGAGAAGGCGGGCGGTGATGAATCGACCATTCTTCGACAGATTCGAGAACTGGTCTGCCAATAGGTGCACATTCCGCCGTAGAGAGGCCGCGGACCTAGCGTCTCGGCCTCTCTTCTATGACTTCCGGCCGCTGAGCTGCCAGGACTTCCCCTCGGTGGCGATCGACGGCGCGATGACCATCTCGACCGAGTGCATCTCGCGGATGGTGCGGGCGCCGAGCGCGGCCATCGATTGGCGCAGCGCGCCGACCAGGTTCTGCGTGCCGTGCGACGTCTCGGCCGGACCGAACAGGATCTGCTCGAGCGGCAGCCGCTCCCCGATGCGGATTCGCGTGCCGCGCGGCAGCGTCGGCGAAGGCGCGGCCATGCCCCAGTTGAACCCACGTCCGGGCGCCTCGATGGCGCCGGCGAGG
>JALZJE010000295.1 GCA_030859955.1 Chloroflexota bacterium
GCCCCCGAGGGGCCGGCAAGACCGACGACTTCACCATCCGCGATGGTGAGTGAGACGCCGTCGAGAGCGGGCGTTGAGCTCCCGGGATAGCGGAAGTCGACGTTCCGCATCTCGACCAGATTCAAGACTCGGCGTACGTGCTGCGGACCTGCGGCGTTGACTCGAGGTCATCGTCTCTCAGGTCAGCATCTGCGTTCTCCGAATCGGCCCAATACATGTTCCAACGCTTTACGTACGGGTAGAGGACCTTCAGGAGAATAAAGCCAAGCACCCACGGGGTGATCAGGCCATTCAGCCAAATGTTGCCGAATACGCCGGTCCAGGCCACCACCGCCGGGATGATGCCCAGGACGGCCAGCCACCACGGGATGTAGAAGGCGATGACGAATGCCCCGGCCACCACGGCGACCACGTAGCGTACGACGTCACCCACAGAGCTGAGGTCGGCGTGGCGAGCCTTGTAGACGATCCGATACGGCACGTAGGCACTCATGAAGTTGCCGATGAAGCCGGCCACGGAGCCGAGCGTCAGGGTCCCGGCAAAGATGTCGCCGATGAAGTTGCCGACCGCCGACCCAAGGGCGCCGGGAAGCCCAAACAGGATCCCGAACACTGTCGTGAACGCCTGCGCCGGTCGCAGGTATGCGATTCCCGGGACGAAGACGACGCCCGCGAAGATCGCGAGGCCACCACCAAACAGAGCGGCGACGATCGCGACCTTGATCAGTGCCATGGCGTCCCACTTTGTAGTGTGGCGCCTGACAAACGGGGCGGACAGATGCGGTCTGAAGCCCGCAAGCTCCATGACGAACACGATAGTCGCGAGGATGAACACGATCGCCCCGATCACATTCATCAACTCGAGGCCGAGCGCCTCGACGATGGCATTTACCTGGTCCATGAACACGTCAGTAACCCTCCTTCGTGCGCGCGGCTCAGCGGTTTGACAGACGCCGTCCAGCGACGACGAGCAGGACGATTCCCCCGACGATGATCAACAAGCCGATGAGGTTGACGATGCCGAAGTTGAACTCCACCTTTGTTTCCTCCAGTGCCCCTCCGGGGCTAAATCTCCTGGCGCAGCGAAATGCGGTCCCCTCGGAAGGCGACCTTCACAACCTCCAGCGGCCGGTTGTCGGCGCCCGACAACCGAATATTGAGCAGCAGCATCGGCGCGCCCGGTTGTACGCCGAGAACCACGGCCTCGTACTCCGTCGCGAGCGACGACTCGAGCGTCTCCTGCGCGTGGACCACGCCGAGCCGGTACCGCGATGCAAGCACCTCGTACAGCGACCGCTTCTCCAGGTCCTCCTGCTGGAGCTCCGGCGCGAGATGCATCGGTACGTAGCTCTGATGTAGCGCCACCGGCGTCCCGTCCACGGTTCGCAATCTCTCGATCAGATACACGAGTTGCGATGTCGGGACCTCGAGGCGAGTAGCCACCTGGGCCGACGGAACAACTCGCTCAAATCGAAGAAGACGGCTGGCCGGAGAAGCACCGGCCTCGAGCGCCTGGGCGCTGAATCCGCGCAGCGTGAGAGCCTCGAAGACCGTCTTGGGCTCGGCGACGTAAGTGCCGCGACGCGACTCCTTGCGGAGCACGCCTTCTGCCACCAATCGGTCGAGCGCCTTTCGGGTGGTCGCCCGGCTGAGACCGAACTCGGCGCTGAGCTCCCGCTCCGAAGGAATCAGTGTGCCAGGGGACCACTGCCCGGACTCAATGCGCTCGCGGACGAGCTCCTCGAAGCGCGAGTAGAGTGGCTGGCCGGGGGCGCCCTCGAGCGCAGGATGGCCCATGGACGGGCAGTATCTGGTACGTACCAGGTAGGTGTCAAGGGCAATCCACGAGCGGTCCAGATTGGGGCCCAGCTTCGGATTAAGGCGCGTATTGGGGCAAGCCGAAGGTGCCCGAGCACGCGCCGCCGATCTTGACCGATACGGAGCTGGCCGCCGTGCTGCGCGCCTGTGAGGGCCCGTCATTCGACGAGCGTCGCGACGCGGCGCTGGTGCGCGTGTTCCTGTCGACCGGCGCCCGGCTATCCGAGGTCGCCAACCTGCGCTGGACGCCGGAGGTGCCCGAGACGAACGACGTCGACCTCGACGCCGGCGTCATGCGCGTCATGGGCAAGGGCCGCCGGGAGCGGATCGCCTTCCTGTCGCCCAAGGCGGTCAAGGCCCTCGATCGCTACCTGCGCCTGCGCGCCCGGCACCGCTTCGCCGCGCTGCCGTGGCTATGGCTGGTCATGGCCCTCGCCGGCTGGCGCAGTCGCGAGATGCTGTCCCGCTACGCCAAGA
>JALZJE010000316.1 GCA_030859955.1 Chloroflexota bacterium
TTCTGAGCGGTCCGGGAGGGCGCTCGGCAGAGTCGGGAGTGGTTGCTCCCGGTCCCGCCGAGGCTCTTCGGGGCCTCGAACGGCGTGGCCGGCCGATGAGCGTGTCCACCTGGCCCGGGTGACAACGGGCTCGCTGACCGAGAACGGTGTACGGATCCTTGGATGCCTGACGGCAGGGACTCGAAATCCCTACTTGGGTAACGGGTCAGCCGTCGCGGGTAGGGCGCAAGCCCTGAGTCGGTGGTCATTCGTCTCCGCGGCACGTCAACGGCCTGCCAGCGCCGTCGCGAGCGCGGGCCGATCCAAGCACCCTCGCCATCTCAGCTTCCGCGCGAGCTGCGCGTTCGCGTCTCGGTCTCGATCGGCAGGCTGACCAGCTCGGCGATCGACCGGGCCGCGCCGCGTGGTGGCGCGACGCGGTGGTGGGCTCGGCAGCGGGCCTCATAGCGATCGGGCTCCTGCGTGCCCTCCGTGCCGCCGATGACGATCAGCGGGTCGTCGATGGCGCTACCGCGCCGGCTTGTCCCTGATCCGTCGCTACTTGACTACGAAGCCTTCGGCGATCTGGTCGAACGTAGGCTGTACCTGCTCGAAGTTCGCCGTGTCGGAAGAGAACGTCACGACATAGGCATGCGTCTCGGACACCGTGTAGTACTGGTACGTGGCGTTCTCGAAGGAGGCCTGTTCCTGCGAGTACGTCACGGCCGCGGCCTCGCTCTCGCCGAGCTGCGCGGGTCGTTGATCGACCGTCCCCACGAGCCCCGGCTGATCCTCCAGGGATTCGATGTTCAGCGCCACGAATTCCTCGAGGGTCAAAGACTGCCCGCCCAGATCCTGAACGATGACGTTCATGTTGGTGATGAAGTTCTCGGTACGGGTCGCCTCGCTGAGATCGAGCGCGATGAACGAGATCGTCCCACCATCAAGGACTGACTCCAGGGTGGCAAGGGATGCGATCGCCTGCTCATCATCTTCATACTGCGCTCGTAGCTCCGTCAGTCGCTCCTGATATCCGTCATCTTCGCTGGATACGCCCTCCCATCCCTCCGGAAGGTCGACGGTGAAGCGTTCCTGGTCGTACGTCGTGCCATCCACGGGAGCGCCGGTGCTGCCGTCGGTAGGCTCCGCGCTGGGGGGATCGCTGGCACCGACGGTGGAGGTCGGCTCAGGCGCGGTCGAGGCCGTCGGACTGGCGGGCTCCGTTGTCGAGCTGGGCGGCGCGGTCGTAGCACCCGCTGTGGCGGCGGCCGAGGCAGTGGCCGCGGCCGAGGCAGTGGCTGCGACTGGAGCCGAGGGGCTAGCGACTGACGAGGTAGGGCTGCCAGTCGCGGCGCCACCATCCCCTGTGCAGGCGGCTGCAAACACGATCGAGGCTAAGAGGGCGAGTGTTGGTCGAGTCATGCGTTGGTGTTCTCCTCGAGCGCCGTCCTTGACGAGATCCTCTGTCCCACCGTACGTCACCCGGCGAGTATCGCCGAAAGGGGGATGGAGGTGAGTGACGACCCCAAGCGCATCGTGGAACATGGCTACGACGCCATCGCCGAGCGCTACCTGGCCTGGAGCGGCGACCGCCCCTCCCCCGCTCGCCAGCGAGCCCTGGACCTGCTGCTCGCCGCACTCGCGCCCGCTGGTGCCGAGGTACTGGAGCTGGGCTGTGGCGCGGGCATCCCCATGACGGCCGCCCTGGCTGAGCACCATCGCGTCACCGGTGTCGACATCTCTGCGCGTCAGATCGCCCTCGCCACCAGGAACGTCCCCGCCGCGACCTTCCAACATGCCGACATGGCAGCCATCGACTTCCCTGGGGAGTCATTCGATGCGGTCGTCGCCTTCTACGCCCTTACGCACCTCCCGCGCTCGGAGCAGGGCCCACTTCTCAAGCGCGTCGCCCGCTGGCTCCGACCTGGTGGCCACTTCTTTGCCACGATGGGCGTGCATGCCGACCCGGGGACCGTGGAGGACGACTGGCTGGGCGCGCCGATGTACTTCAGCCACCACGACGCCGCTACTAACCGACGCCTGGTGAAGAAGGCAGGCCTCACGGTCGAGCGGGCGGAGATCGAGTCGGAAGACGAGGATGGCCAGCCGGTCGCGTTCCTGTGGGTCATGGCCCGCAAGCCGGTCCCGCCGGGAAGGATCTGACGGGCATCGTGTGCGGGCCGACCCGCTCGGCTCTATCCTGCGCGTTGCCCACACTCCGTAGCCGCAGGGCCTCATGGAACTCCTCGCTGACCCCCAGATCTGGATCGCGCTGCTTACGCTGACCGCGCTGGAGATCGTGCTGGGCATCGACAACATCGTGTTCATCTCCATCCTGGCCAGCAAGCTGCCGCCCGAGCAACAGGACAAGGCGCGCACGATCGGGCTCGGTCTGGCGATGTTCATGCGTATCGCCCTTCTCTTCTCCCTGTCGATCATCATCGGCCTGGTCGAGCCCCTGTTCACGGTGGTGGGCGTGGAGTTCTCGGGCCGCGACCTGATCCTCATCGCCGGGGGCCTGTTCCTGCTGGGCAAGGCGACCTACGAGATCCATGAGCGGCTGGAGGGCACGGAGCACGGTTCGTCGGCCGGCCGCAAGGCGGCCACCTTCGGCAGCGTCATCGTGCAGATCGTCATCCTGGACGCGGTCTTCTCCATCGACTCGGTCATCACCGCCGTAGGCATGGCCGACGAGCTCATCGTGATGGTCGCCGCCGTGGTCATCGCGGTGGGCGTGATGATGGTCTCGGCCAAGGCCATCAGCGAGTTCGTGGAGGCACACCCCACGGTCAAGATGCTGGCCCTCAGCTTCCTGCTGCTGATCGGCACCTCGCTCATCGCGGAAGGCTTCGACGTGCACATCCCCAAGGGCTACATCTACTTCGCGATGGC
>JALZJE010000337.1 GCA_030859955.1 Chloroflexota bacterium
CGGCCGGACTTGCCGATACCAGCGTCTTCATCGCCCACGAGACCGGACGACCGCTGCGAAGCGACGCGCTGCCGGACCTGCTCGCGGTATCCGTGATCACCATCGGCGAGCTCCGCGCCGGCGTGCTGGCCGCCAGCGACATCCAGACCCGCGACCGGCGGCTGGCCACCCTCACGAACGCCATCGCGCTCGAACCCGTGCCGGTCGATGCTGGGGTCGCCGAAGCGTGGGCGAGACTGCGTGTCACGTTGCGGGATGCGGGCGTCCGGATGCCAGTGAACGACTCGTGGATCGCTGCAACGGCGATCGCGCTGGGAGTGCCGATCGTGACGCAGGACGACGACTACCTCGATATCGCTGGGCTCCCCGTCATCCACGTCTGACAGGCAGGCAGGGTCTCGACCCCGTACGTGAGAGAGGTAGGACTCATCGCGACTCAGGACCGGAGCGCGCGGCGTGAGTGATGACTCCGGCCTCCGCCTCCGACGGCTCTCGACGTCTGACCTCAGCGGCGCTGAGGTCAGGGCGATCCGGGCACTGATGGACGTAGCGTTCGGACCGGACGTCGACGACCGCTTCACCGAGGACGACTGGCAGCACGCGATCGGCGGCATGCACTTCGTCCTGGACGTCGGTGACGAGATCGTTGCCCATGCCTCCGTCGTGCGGCGAGAGCTCCATGTCGATGGGCAGCCACTCAGGACGGGCTACGTGGAGGCCGTCGCGACCGCTCCGCGCCGCCAGCGGCAAGGGTTCGGAACCGTGGTGATGCAGGACGTCGGGTCCTACGTCCGGGGCGGTTTCCAGCTGGGTGCGCTCGGTACCGGAAGCAACGGGTTCTACGAGCGTCTCGGCTGGCTGACCTGGCAGGGCCCTTCCTCCGTGCGGACCACCAGCGGCGCGCTGATGACGCCGGACGACGACGGCTACATCATGGTCCTGCGAACCTCCTCCTCCCCTGCCTTCGAGCTGACCGGTCCGATCAGCTGTGAGTGGCGGCCGGCGGACGTCTGGTAGTCCACCGCGTCCGTCAGAAGAAGGTCGAGCACCACGGCGCGTCGAAGGTGCGGAACAGAGCGTCGGCTTCCCGCAATGACCCCGGCCGATGCTCATCCGCGCCGTGCGCGACGACCGCATCGGTGAGCCGCGTCCCGCCGAGGTAGGCGGCGCCGAGCGCGGACACGTCCAGCGTCAGATCTGGTGAGGCCTCGGTGACCCGGCACGTCGCACCTCCCGCGCTCGCGTCGAGCACGACGCGAACGCGTCCGCCTGCAGCTTCCGCGTCGACCACCTCGAGCACGACCCTTGCCTCGCGCTCGTATGTGCGCGACGAGAGTGCCAGCGGGATGTCGAAGAGGCGCACCCACAGGCCGTCTACGACGTCCGAGATGGCAGCGGCGCGGGCGTTCGTCAGCAGCCACGGGAGGCGCTCCCCCAGCGGCCGGCCCTCTGCCTTCGCGCTGGCCGCCCATTCGATGTTGGTGAGGAACGACCATAGCGCGGCATAAGCGCCATCCGTGAGCCCGATGAGCTCGTTGACCGTCACGACACCGCGCGGCTGGCTCTGCTCCCATTTCTGCTCCGTCGTGTAGCGGACGTACCCGTCGACGATCCCCGAGGCATCGCGATGAAGCGCGAGGTATCCCTTCCAGCGGCCACCCCACGCGGACTCGATGAGGCCCACGTCGTAGCCCCATCGATGGGCAGGACGCCGGATCTCGCCGGCGTGTCCGATGCGCCAGGTTTCGTGGACCTCAGCCAGCGTCGTCGCGATCTGATCGTCCGGCTTCACCAGCTCGATGCTTCCGCTCCGGTCGCCGACGAAGCCTGTGGTGCGCGTGTCGAGGGTCCAGGTCGCGTGCCGGGTCCCGACGCCGTACCCGAAGCGGCCGTAGATGGGGTACTCGGCGGCGAACAGCAGCGCCATCGCCTCGCCACGCTCGCGGCTGGCGGCATGGTCGGTCGCCATCATCGCGCGGAGGATCCCGCGCCGGCGATGCGTCGGCAGCACACTGACCACGGTCACTGCGCCGGCCGGAAGCCGATCGCCGCCGGGGACGGTGATCTCCGTCGCCCATGAGCGGTACGTGCCGACCGATCGTCCGCCGTCGAACGCACCCCAGGTGCGATCCAGATCCCACAGCGGGCCGACCTCTACCGCGAGACGGGCGGCGTCGAAACGCTCCAGAAAGCTCGCGCCCAGCGCTTCGAAGTATCCCGGGAGCTCATCGGCCGTGAC
>JALZJE010000347.1 GCA_030859955.1 Chloroflexota bacterium
GCCCGTTTCCCGAGGTTGAACTGGCACGGTTCCAGTACGACGAGTACTACGAGCGGTCGGATGGCGGATGGCGGATGGTGAAGTACGAGTACGACTTCCTTGAAGTGATCCGGAACTCGCGGCTCGCGTTTCACATGCATCCCGTGACGGTGCCTGCCCCGGCCTCTCACGCTCACTGCGAGCCTAAGCTCGGCGACCCGGAGCACGAGCACTACAGGTACATCGAGCTGGCGATCTATGAGGCGGTCGAGGAGCACGAAAAGTGGTGGGCGACCGACACCGATCTAACGTGCGAGCAACTCCGGCCTGACCATCCTCGATGAGATCGGGTGGCCATGGTCTCGAGTCGGGCATACGGTCGAGCACCTTGCATCGCGCCCGCGCGTTCAGCGAATATATCGATAACGACATAATCGCTGACGCCGTGGCCGGCCCCGGACCGAGGGCGCTTCTGGTGATGGGTGGATAGGGTGGTCATCGTTGGCGGCACGAGCGCCGTCTCCGCCACCGTGGCGGCACAACTAAAGGACCTCATCGACTGATCGGAGGGTTTCCGGGGGCCCTCAGAGGGTCGAACCGGGCCCGAACTCGCGCACCTCTTGAGCACAGCGGCAGGCGACGGCGATTTTGGCAGCCCATTTCAGGGCCTCATCGCGTGAGGGCACGTCGACGACTGAAAACCCGCCGATGTACGCCTTGCTCGCCGGACCGTCGGTGACCGTCCCGTCGGTCGACACCACGCTCACCTCCTCCTGCGAATGCAGCCCGCCGCCGAACACCCACACGCCGGCGTCCTTGGCCTCCCGGACAACCGCGTGCGCGGCCTCGGCGACGGCGGGCAGGTCCTCCCGGGGAATGGTCATCGCGCCGTCATCGAACGAGATCAGATACCGCGTCATTCATCACTCCATTTCTCGGTGGCCGGATCCGGCCGCATCTCGGCTGCTTACCGATCCGCGCATATTGGAGACTGGGCAACCAGCGACTACTCATCGGTCCAGATCGCTGTCCCGGTGCTTCGTCGACCTGCTCCGAGGTCAGGGCTTCCGGCCGATGACGCTGACGAGCGGGCGGCGCCAGACCAGTGCCTCGGGGTCGATGAGCTCGAGGCGGCGCAGGACTTCGGCGCGGAACTGGGCACGTTTTGGCTCGTCGAGGTCGGCGAACGCGTCGTCTTCGGTCCAGTGCTCGGCCACGTCCACGTACGACTGCGGCGTGAACCGATGCACCAGCCACTCATCGCGGGCCCGGACATCTCGGAAGCCGGCGCGGCGCATCTCGGCGGCCGCGCTCTCCGGTGACTCATACGACTCACCGGCGCCCTCCGGGCGGGATGGCGGGTCGATGCGCAGGGCGTCCAGGGCATCGTCGAAGACGTCCTCGGGCTCGAACGGTTCCTCGTCGGCGATCCAGGTGAGGTGGGCCAGCACGCCGCCGGGCCGCAGGACGCGGAAGGCTTCGCGCACGCCGGCCAGGCGATCGGGGATGAGCTGAAGCACGAAGGTACTCGTCGCGATGTGGACGGAAGCGTCGGGAAGCGGCAGGGCGGCGGCCTCGCCGACCATGATGCTCAACCGATCAGCGACGCCGGCCTCGCGGGCATCGGCTTCCGCCCACTCGAGCAGCCGGCTCGCGGGATCCACGCCGATCACGCGGACGCCCGGCCAGCGCCGCAGTGCCGCCAGCGCCACGGTTCCGGTCCCGGCTCCGATGTCGACGAGGGTCGCATCGGCCTCGACCAGGCCGTCCAGCCTGTCCAGCAGGCTGACCGCCGCCGAAGCGATGACGGGGGCCCACCACTCGCGGTAGTCAGCCGCGTACCCGTCGTATGCGGCCTCCGTCGGTTCTGCAGCCATCGGACAACTCTAAAGGTGAGCCGACGGGGATGGCATGCCTTCCTCGGTGAGATCCGGTGGGAGTGGCTGCGAGTCGGGCATGCGGTCGAGGAGCGCCTTCCATCGGCGCACCCGCGCTCAGCGAATATATCGATAACGACATAATCGCTGACAGCCGCGGCCGGCCCGGACCGAGAGCGCTTCTGGGCTATTGCACTTCGCGAGTCCAGAATCTCCCCTTGACAGGCAAGTATTGACTTGCCTATGATCGCGGCGTGGGCGACCTGTACAAAGCGCTCGCGGATCCGACGAGGCGCACGATCCTGGACGAGCTGGCCGATCGCGACGGCCAAACCCTGTTCGAGATCTGCACTCGCCTGATCATGAAGCACGGCATCGGCGCATCACGGCAGGCGATCTCACAGCACCTCGACGTCCTCGAGGAGGCGGGCCTCGTCAGGACGGAGCGCTCGGGCCGATACAAGTTCCATTACCTCGACACCATGCCGCTGCGCGAGATCGAGGAGCGATGGCCGCAGCGAGAGGAGGAAATGGACCGATGAGGATCAACCTCGCCAGCGTATTCGTCGGCGATCAGGCGAAGGCGCTCGCCTTCTACACCGACGTTCTGGGCTTCGTGAAGAAGACAGATGTACCCACCGGCGAGTTTCGCTGGCTCACCGTCGTGTCACCCGAGGCGCCCGACGGCGTCGAGCTGCTCCTCGAGCCGAACGACCACCCCGCGGCGCGGGCGTTCCAGCAGGCGATCGTCGCCGATGGAATTCCGGCGACCTCCTTCGCCGTCGACGATGTCCAGGCTGAGTTCGAACGGCTCACCGCCCTCGGCGTCCGTTTCCTTCAGCCGCCCACGCCGATGGGTCCGGTCACGACTGCGGTCCTCGACGATACCTGTGGGAACCTCATTCAGATTGCCGCGATGCAGGCCGGCTAATCGGCATCGGAGCGCCTTATCCTCCCCAGCGGCGGCAGTCCGGACTGCAGAAGGGAGTGATTCATGGCTGAAGTGCGGCCAGCGGGGACGGGTGATGTCGAGGCCTGTGCTCGCGTGCTGGCGGCGGCGTTCCAGGAGGATCCGGGGACCAAGGTCTTCCTCCCCGACGACCGGGAGCGCGCGGACATCCTGCCGCAGTTCTTCCGCACCTTCGTGGCGGCTGCGCTGGCCGAGGACGCTGGCATCGTGGTGGCAGGCGACCCGATCGAGGGTGTGGCCAGTTGGTTCGGGCCGGAGCGTCACGGTCCCTCGCCCGACGCGATGGGCGCTCACGGGTTTGGAGCGATCCTCGAGCGCAGTGGCCCGGATGCCACAGGCCGGCTGCTGGCCATGCTGGGCCAGATCGAGGCGAACCATGAGCGACTGGCGACCGAGCCGCACCTGCGCCTCGAGTTCTTCGGCGTGGTTCCCCGGCTGCAGCGGACGGGAATCGGCACGGCGCTCATCGAGCACGGCCACCGTCAGGCCGATGAGCTCGCCATCGCGTGCTACCTCGAGACATTCGCCGAGCCGAACGTCCGCTACTACGAGCGGCGTGGTTACCGGACGGTCGGCGAGTTCACGATCGGTGACGGCGTCCGCGGCTACGGCATGCTGCG
>JALZJE010000349.1 GCA_030859955.1 Chloroflexota bacterium
ATCACGGACTTCGTGATCAATGTCCACCATCGCCCTGAGTCGGTTGTGGGCCTCGTTGGCACTGGCTCGGCCTTGGGGGTACACGTGGCGTACTCCAGCGAGACTGAGCTAATGGGGACCGCCGGAGCGCTCATCGCTGCAAGGTCCCTCATTGGGGATCAGAGCTTTCTGGTGGTCTACGCCGATAACCTGTTCGACATCCAGTTGAACCGACTTCTCGCAAACCATCGGGCATCAGGCGCGACGGCGACAATGGCAATCTTCGAGCGGGATGACGTGAGCTCGAGCGGCGTGGCGATACTGACGCGCTCCGGCTGGATCTCGGAGTTGCACGAGAAGCCGCGCCCGAACGCCATAGCCAGCCACTGGGTCAACGCCGGGCTGCTCGTGTTGGAGCCCGAGGTGTACGGGCTGATTCCTGAACACGGTCCCAGCGATCTCAGCCGCGACGTCATGCCGCTGCTCGCAGGCCGGCGTCATGGTTTGCGCGGCCACCCACTCGGAGTCGATGAGAGGGTGCTGTGGATCGACACGATGGAAGATCTCGCCGCGGCCGAAGCTGCCATCGCGCCAGCCATGGCAGCCGAACTCTGATGATCCTCTCTAGGGCGCCTCTGCGGATAACGCTGGGCGGGGGTGGAACCGACCTTCCGTCGTATGCGGACAGCCACGGCGGATTCATCCTGAGCGCCGCGATCGACAAGTACGTCTACGTGAACCTCAACCGTCCCGCAGCCGATGACCTCATTCGAGTGAAGTACTCGCGCTACGAGGAGGTCTCCAGCCCTTCTATGGTCCAGCACGATCTGGTTCGTCCGGCGCTCGTCGAGATGGGCGTGACTGGCAATATCGAGATCACTTCCATGGCGGATGTCCCTGCCGGGACCGGACTGGGGTCATCGGCCACGTACGTCGTAGCGCTGCTCACCGGCCTCCACGAGCTGCAGCGACGCCGCGTGCCGACACAGGCCCTCGCCGAGCAGGCGTGTCGCATCGAGATGGACTTGGCCGGTCATGCTGTGGGCAAGCACGATCACTACCTCGCAGCGTTCGGAGGGCTGACATGCTTGGAGATCGAGCCGGACGGGCGCGTGACCGTCACTCCTCTGGACATCACGGTGAGCGCGACGGACGAGCTTCGCAACAATCTTCTGCTCTTCTTTACGGGCATCACGCGCAATGCCGATGAGATTCTTCAGCAGCAAAAGAACGACACGTCAGCAGGGCGTTCCGAGGTCATCGACAGCCTGCATCGGACCAAGGAGCTGGGATGGCAGATCAAGGGGGCGCTGCAGGCGGGACGGGTCGACGAGTTCGGCGAGATCCTTGACGAGCACTGGCAGAACAAGAAGCGGAGGTCGGATGCGATCAGTAATCCCGATGTAGATCACTGGTACGAGAACGCGCGCAAGAACGGAGCTCTCGGCGGAAAGCTGGTCGGCGCCGGCGGGGGCGGTTTCCTGTTGCTTTACTGCCCGGGACAGTCGAAGGCCGCAGTGCGCGATGCGCTCGGCAGCGAGGGCTTGCGCGAGATGCCATTTGCATTCGATTTCGAGGGCGCCAAAGTGATGCTCAACATATGAGCCGGGTCCTCGTCACCGGGGGTGCAGGTTTCATCGGCTCGCATACGGTCGATCTGCTGCTCAGCCGCGGGTACGACGTTCGGATCCTGGATTCGCTTCAACCACGCGTGCATCCGCGCGGAAAGCCGGATTACGTTCCGAGTGATGTCGAGTTCATCCTTGGCGATGTGGCCGATCGTGCCGACTTGGGCCGCGCCTTGGACAACATGGACTTCGTGCTCCACCTCGCCGCCTACCAGGACTACTTGCCGGACTTCAGTTCGTTCATCCACACCAATACGGAGTCCACCGCGTTGATCTTCGAGCTCGCGGTGTCCAACCCGTCGCGCTACCCGCTGCGAAAGGTCGTCGTGGCATCGTCACAGTCGGTAGCGGGCGAAGGTACCTATCGTTGCCTGCAGGAGAGTGTCGTCTTCTGCCCCGATCCGAGGAGTCCAGAGCAGCTCGAGCGCGGTCAGTGGGACCTGACATGCCCCACGTGTGGCGCGGGCGCGGAACCGCTCTTGATCGACGAGGCCACCTGTGTGAAGCCGGGTACCGCCTACGGAATCTCCAAACACGCGCTCGAGCAGCTTGCCTTTACTCTTGGCCGGCGATACGACATCGAGACCGCCGCGATGCGCTACACATACGTCCAGGGTGCACGAAATTCGTTCTACAACGCGTACTCCGGGATCGCTCGGCGCTTCGCGCTCCGCGTTCGCGCCGGTCTGCCGCCCGTTTGCTATGAGGACGGACGACAGCGGCGCGACTACGTGAACGTCTTGGATGTCGCCCGCGCGAATCTCGTCGCTCTGGAAAACCCCATGGCCAATGGTCTGGCCCTGAATGTCGGAGGCGGCCGGGCGGTCACGGCCCTCGAGTTCGCCGAGATCGTCCTTAGGGCATCGGGCAGCGATCTGGAGTCGAGCGTGCCGGGCGAGTACCGCGTTGGTGATACCCGTCATACCGTCAGCGACCTCACGAGAATGCGCTCCCTCGGCTGGGAGCCACACACCCCGGTCGAAGAGAATGTTCGGCAATACCTCGAGTGGCTCGACACGCAGGCGGGTTCCGACGAATACCTGCTGGAAGCCGAGCGCGTGATGCGGGAGATGGGCGTCATTCGCCAGGCCGTCGTGCCCCGGGGCGAGCCAATGATGCCGGATGACCATCCAGGCGCGCATGGCTGACGGCGGAAGCACCTACACCGACGCTTTCCTCGCGGAGTCGCGGGCCATCATCGACCAGCTTGACCGTGAGGCCATCGAGCGCGTTGCTGGCGAGCTCGCAGCTCTCCGTTCCCGGGGCGGCCGGCTCTTTTTCGTTGGGTCTGGCGGAGGGGCGGGCCATGCCTCCCATGCCGTAAACGACTTTCGCAAGATTGGTGGCATCGAGGCATACACGCCCACTGACAACGTCTCGGAGCTGACCGCGCGCATCAACGACGATGGCTGGGAGACGAGCTATGTCGAATGGCTGAGAGTGAGCCGAATGGGCCCGGACGACATGCTCTTCGTGTTCTCGGTTGGCGGCGGGGACGAGGTGCGCGGGATCAGCGTGAATCTGGTTCGGTGTGTGGAGTACGCGATCGAGGTTGGATCGATCATCTGTGGCCTCGTCGGGCGCGACGGCGGACACCTCGCCCGAAGAACTGACCGGGTCATCCTCGTCCCGACGCTGGATCCAGCGACCGTAACCGCGCAGACCGAAGGGTTTCAATCGGTCCTGTGGCACCTGTTGGTGTCACACCCAGCTATTCAGCAGATGCCGACGAAGTGGGAATCGGTCAAGTGAGGCGCGCGGTATTCCTTGATCGGGACGGGACGCTCAATGAGAGCACCGTCGACGGCGGAGGCGTTCCACGACCACCAGTCGGCGTCGAGGACCTTGTCCTCGTGCCCGGTGCTACTGCGGCGTGCCGCGAACTGAAGGATCTTGGTTTTCTCGTGATCGTTGCTACGAATCAGCCCGATGTCGCGCGCGGTACACAGCGCCGTGATGTGGTCGAGGCCATCCATCGGCGCATTCGGCAGACAGTTGAGCTCGACGATGTCCTTGTCTGCTACCACGATGATGTTGACGGCTGCGAATGCCGGAAGCCCAAACCGGGTCTGCTTCTCGCGGCCGCGATCCATCGGGAGATCGACCTGTCATCGAGCATCATGATCGGTGATCGATGGCGAGACATTGAGGCCGGCCGGCGTGCAGGATGTACCACGATCCTCGTCGGGGACGGTCGCTCGGAGAACGTTCCAGTCGAGCCAACTGTGGCGGTGCCATCGCTGATCGCCGCAGTGCACTGGATCCGTGAGACATCAGCATCAGCGCGGATGACGGACAGGTAGATGCGGGTTTGCGTCAGCGGCCTGTGGCACCTGGGCACCGTTACCGCGGCATGTCTGGCGGAAGCCGGTCATGAGGTCGTGGGACACGATCCAGATCTGGACCGGGTCCAGCAGCTCGCTGCTGGCATCCCGCCATTTCAGGAGCCTGGTCTGCAGCGCCTCTTGAACGAAGGAATCGCAGGTGGCCGACTCATCTTTACCACGGATGCACGCAGCGCGGTGCCGAACTCACGGGTTCTCTGGGTCACCCACGACACGCCGGTTGGGGCGTTCGACCGGGCGGATTCTGCGTCCGTCATTACCGCGGTGTCGGCCCTCTTCGAGCACGTCACGGATGGCACGCTTGTGCTGCTATCGTCGCAGCTGCCAGCAGGAACGACAGCGCTGCTCGCCAATTCATTTCGTTCCAAGCTGCCAGATCGCACGGCGCACTTCGCCTACAGCCCCGAAAATCTTCGGCTCGGTACATCGATCGATAGCTTCAAGCTGGCTGAGCGCGTGGTCATAGGTCTGAAGGACGCAGGCGCGCGTACAGAGGTGGAAGAGCTGCTCGAGCCACTCGGCCTCCCGATCCGGTGGATGTCCGTCGAGTCGGCAGAGATGACCAAGCATGCACTCAACTCGTTCCTGGCCGCCTCGATCGTGTTTGCCAACGAGGTTGCCGCGGTCTGTGAGGCGGTGGGGGCGGACATCGCAGACGTAACGCGGGCGCTGCATGAAGACCCGCGAATCGGTGCCCATGCGTATCTGACGCCCGGGGCGGGCTATGCAGGCGGAACGCTCGGGCGCGATGTCGCCTATCTCGGAGATCTGCTGGTGGACAGAAGCATTCAGGCTCCGCTGCTGTCGAGTATCGCTCCGAGCAACGCCCATCAGCAGACCTGGGTGCAGAGGGCCCTGGTTTCTCGGCTGGGCGAACTCGCCGGTAAGCGGATCGCGGTCTGGGGACTGACGTACAAACCGAGCACCGATACCCTCCGGCGCTCGGCCTCGATGGATCTATGTGAGTGGCTCTTGGCACGCCAGGCGCATCCGGTGGCCCATGATCCAGCAATCCGCGAACTGCCTGCGGCGGTCGAGTCGCGGATCCCGCTCTATTCCGACCCGCTGGATGCGGCACGAGATGCAGACGCTCTCGTCGTCATGACGTCGTGGCCAGAGTTCCGCTCCGTTGATCCGGCTGTGTTGGTCGAACGGATGCGTAACCCCATCATCATCGATCCGCAGCGACATCTCGAGTCGTTGGCGGAGCAGGACTCGGTGCGATATGCCGCCGTGGGATGGACGGCCTCATGAATAGGGTGCTCGAGGGGCGTTCAGCCCTCATCACCGGCGCAAGCATGGGATTGGGCCTGGCAGTTGCTCGGGCTTATGTCGAAGCGGGGGCGAGTGTCATGGTGTGTGCCCGAAACGCCTCGGGCCTCGACGAGGCGCTCCACGAACTCAGGGGCATCGCGACGGACGGTCAAACCGTCGCAGGCAGCCTCGGTGACGTGTCGCGACCCGAGGACGCCGCGCGGCTGGTCGACGATTGCCTCCACCAATTCCCCCGCTTGCACGCGCTGGTTAACAACGCGGCAGTGTACGGTCCTAAGGGACCGATCGATGAGGTGCCATGGGAGGAGTGGGCACAAGCGATCGCCATCAACCTGCTGGGATCGGTCCTGATGGCCCGAGCCGTCGTTCCGCACTTCAAGGCGCACCGGTACGGCAAGATCGTTCAGCTCTCCGGTGGGGGCGCAACGGCACCGCTCCCTGGCATCAGCGCGTACGCCGCGTCAAAGGCCGGCGTCGTCCGCTTCGCCGAGACGTTGGCAGAGGAGCTGCGACAGTACGGCATCGACGTGAATTCGATCGCCCCCGGCGCGCTCAATACCCGACTCCTGGACGAGGCCATCGACGCAGGTGCGGAGCGAGTCGGGCGCGACTTCTTCGAGCGCGCATTGCGCCAGAAGGCGGATGGCGGTACGCCACTCGACCGAGGCGCTAGTTTGGCGGTGTTCCTGGGCTCGGCGCGGAGTGACGGGATAACGGGGAAGCTCATCAGCGCAGTCTGGGATTCATGGGACACTTTGCCTGCCCACCTCGACGACCTCAACGGTACAGACGTCTACACTCTCCGTCGCATCATCCCGCGCGAACGCGGGCTCGATTGGTAGGCCTGCCGTCAATCAGGGGGAGAAGGTCATGGCCGAGACGATGACAACCCGGAGTGCAGACCGCCGCGCCAAGAAGGACGTTGCCGCGGCATCGGGGACGCTCGCGAAGCTCCGGGTGAAGACCTTCGCTGATGGAACGGATCTCGCGTCGTTGCGTGAGATCCAGGCGAATCCCCTTGTGAAGGGATTTACCACGAATCCAACGCTGATGCGGAAATCCGGCATCGTCGATTACCGAACCTTCGCGCGGACGATGCTCGACACGGTGCGGGATCGGCCGGTCAGCTTCGAAGTCCTGTCGGACGATTTCGAGGTCATGTACCGGCAGGCCACCGAACTGGCGACGTGGGGACCTAATGTCTTCGTCAAGATCCCGATCACCGACACGCGTGGTGCGTCGAGCGCCGACCTTCTGCGTCGCCTGGCCCGGGAGGGCGTTCAGTTGAACGTCACCGCCATCACGACGCTTGAACAGGTCGTCCGAGCGCTGGATGCCGTTGCTGCGTCGCCGGCCGCAGTCATCTCGGTGTTTGCCGGCCGCATCGCCGACACCGGCCGCGATCCGATGCCGGTCATGCGGCAGGCAGTCGAGGTCATATCACCTCACCTGAATCTCGAGCTGCTTTGGGCCAGCCCACGTGAGGTATTGAACGTTTACCAGGCCGATGAGGTTGGGTGCCAGATCGTGACGGTCACCGCGGACATTCTTCGGAAGCTCGAGCTCGCGGGCAGGGACTTGCACGAGGTTTCGCTCGACACCGTGCGCATGTTCGTTCGCGATGCAGAGCTCGCAGGCCTTGAGCTATAGGTGATACCCGCCGGTCGTGGCGAGAGCAGTTGGCATCTGGTGCGCAATCCGACGCCGGACCCGAGACGACGTGACCGCCCCACTGCGGATGCCGATCGCCGCGTACTTCTACCTGCTCTTCCTGCAGGAGTGCGGCTACGTCGAGTGTCTGCTCGACGATCGCCAGTTGATCACCGACGTGCGCGTCTTGGCAGACGCCAGCAATCCGCCGGGTTCTGCGGAGGCGCTAGGCCCAAAGCGCACGCAGCGGGCAGCTGGTAGCGTTTGGACCTCATGTCGAGCCTTGACGAACGCATCACAGATGCTCAGTGTTGTGGTCTGAAGGACGGCGTGAAGGGCGTTTCTGCTGGCGATCGTGGCTGTCGTCGTGCGCGCTCGGATGGATTACCCGAAGCCAACAAAGGAAGGCGCGGCCTTCCGACAGTTCGTGCAGACCCGGATCCCGACGCGCATCCGGGTCGAGTACCAGGCCGAGCAGTGGCCGATCGAGGACATCTTCTACAAGTGGTTTCGCTGCGAGATCGTCCACGCTGGCGGATTGCGCGTCGACGTCGGGTTCATGAACGGTGTAGCGCCAGGTCGGTGCGCAGGC
>JALZJE010000162.1 GCA_030859955.1 Chloroflexota bacterium
GACGATGGCCGCGTGCCGGAAGCATTGCCTGCGCCGGGTTCCTGGCACTCGTCGTGGCGGGCTCCCTGACGGGATGCCTGGGCAGCGAGCCGACGCCCACTCCCGTGCCGACGCCAACACCCACGCCAACACCCACGCCTGCCCCGACGCCTGCGCCGATTCTCATCATCACCTCGCCCGACGATGGGGACGTCGTGCGGAGCTCATCGGTCCAGGTGGTCGGGACCGCTCCGCCCGGCGCCGAAATCATCCAGGATCTTCCACTGTTCGGGGACAGACGGACGAGTGCCGACGACCAGGGCGACTGGGTGCTGACGGCCGACCTCGAGGAGGGCGACAATGACCTGGTCTTCCGCATCGGTGACGACCAGGCCACCACGAAGACGCTCCGGATCGTGTACCAGCCCGATTCGTAGACGCCGGCTGGGACGGGTGAGGGCCGTGTGGGCCTCCGTCCCACGCTCACGACACCCGGAGGAGGACGACGTGCTCGCCTACTACGTCACGTGGCCCGCGTTCGAAGCCGTTCTCCACGGGCTGCAACTAAGTCAACTTCCAGACGGCCGATGAGCCGGAGGACCGGACGCGCGACGCCTATCGGTCCAACTTCGATCGGCTCCAGGCGGAAGAGGCCCGCAACGACCTTCACAAGGTCTTCCCAATCAACCGCAACATCAGGGGAGATCGGCGTATTGTGCGTGACATGCCCGAACGGACCGCCATCGATCCTGCGGTTTCCCCGAGCGGAGACGGCTGCGTCGAGTGCCTCGAGCGCGACGGATGGTGGTTCCACCTGCGCCGATGCGCGCGCTGCGGCCACATCGGCTGTTGCGACCAGTCGCCCTCGCAGCATGCCAGCGCGCACGCGGCCAGCAGCGGCCACACCGTGATCCGGACCTTCGAACCCGATGAGGACTGGTTCTACGACTTCGAGGTGGACGACTACGCAGAAGGCCCGGAGCTGGCGCCACCTCTTCATCATCCGATCGATCAACCCGTCCCGGGCCCGGCCGGAAAGGTGCCTGCGGACTGGGTCGACCAGCTCAACTGACGCCGAACGATCAGTCGGGCACGATCGCTCGTGGCGCGCATCGGTACGCTTCGGGCCAGGCAGGAGGTGATCCGATGGAAGCCGACCGACCGACAGCCGTCGCAACCTTGCTCGGCAAGGCGGAGGAGGCCCATGCCGTCTACGAAGCCGATACATTGAGTGGCGTCTACGACGAAGCATGGCCGCGCTGGTACGCGACCTTCGCCGTGGAGCACAAACTCGCCGAGATTCTTGGCCACGACGTCACCGCCGACCGGCTGACGGCGTTCCTTTCCAAGAGCTACGAGGATTTCGCATCGGCCGATCCCAAGCCCGCCGAGCCATGGGTCGACTGGACCGCGAGCCGGATCACCGCGGAGCTGTAGCGGCGCCGGGCTCGAGTAGACGCGCCCGGCGGCTCTGTTGTTCCGGCTTGTGTTGTCCGAGCGACCCGTTGGCCTACTACGTTGCGTGACAGGATGAGGTGGGCGAGGGTGCCCCGTCACCCGAGTTCGTCTACGACTTCATAACTCTCGACGGCTGGCATCTGGTTGAACTCGGCCCACAGACGTTCGCGAGCCGGCTCGAGTAGAGGCGCGACGCTCTCCAAAGCCTGCTGCGAGTCCCACACTCCCATCACCATGATTCGCCCGTTCTGGCGGTCAGCCAAGATGTAGTGCTTCCTGAGTCCTGCTGCCTGAGCGTGTATCGGTCGAACCGTCTGCCTGTAGCGGCTGACGACGCCGTCAATCTGGTCTGCCGTCATTTCGACACGAAGCACTCGTGCAATCACCGGTGGTTCCCTCCGTGAATGATTGGTGTAGATACCGTCCAGTGTCACGTCGCACCCGATTCTTTGCCACCAGATCATGGCCGCGGATTCATCGGCGCCGTGATGTATCGCGGCTGGGCCTTCGAGGCCTCCGGCCGACGCTCGCGACGACCGGAGGGGGACGACGTGCTCGCCTACTACGTCGCGTGACCCTAGTTCTCCGTCGGCTGGGGGGCCAGCCGAATCAGCCGAGGTAGCGGGCTGAGGCCATCGCCACCACCGCGAAGGTGAGAAGGACGAGGTCGATGGTGCCGATCAACCGAAGGCGTTCTTGGACGGCGTGCATCCGGCTCATGGCTTCATCGGATGGAGGGCCGCCCGCAGCCTTCATTTCGGCCGCTATGGCGCTGACTTTTCCGAGCGTCTGCGGGATGAGGAGGTTGCCGCCCAGCCAAGCGATGATGGCCGCTAGGCCCCCTAACCCCAGTGCAAGGCCGTATGGCGAAGTGTTGATGCCGCCAAAGTCACGCCAGTACAGGACGACGCCCGCCAGTACGGTCAGCGTCGAGATGGTCATGAAGTAAATGGGTGCCTTCCGTCGGTTGATCATTTCGTCCATGAACTTCTCGGCATCCGGCCCCAACTTGTTGATCGTTGGCTCTATGTACAGGAAGAACAGGGCCGCGCCGCCGACCCAGAGCACGCCGGACAGGATGTGAACGATGCGCAGGGCTATCGCTAAAGCGTCCATCGCTTCCTCCTAGTTCGCCGCGACCGTCGGAACGAGGCGGCCGGGAGTGAGCACGCCACAATCGCGTAAGTCTATCCAACGGTCGCAAGGCCTATCGGTGCTCGTGACCTGCGTGGCGGCCAAGCGGACGGTCGGCATCACCCGCTTGTGTGGAAGTCGTCGGGCCGCGCTCCTCATTCCGCCGGTTGTCGTCACGGAAGACCGTTGGGCAAGCGGCCTCCGCTTACAACACAGGTGCGACCAGCTGGCCCACTTACTTGCATGACAGGATGAGTGACGGCGGGAAGTGGGTGCGCCCCGCTGATGAAGCCGTTGCGAGTCGGTGCGCCTGATCCGTTCCGTCAAAGCGATAAGCTCACAACCTTGCCGTAATCGAGGTGGTGCCGTGCGTGAGCTCGACGGGATTCGCATTATTGGGCCCGAGGACGGGAATCTCAGCGAGGGTCCCGGATCGAAGCGCCGCGAGCTGATTTCAGCTTCCGAGACCGGCGGTCGGTGGAGCCTTGGCGAAGTAACCGCCGAACCTGACC
>JALZJE010000164.1 GCA_030859955.1 Chloroflexota bacterium
GCCGTCATGCAGGCCAACCGCGCCCGCGACACCCAGCCCGAGCGAACGCTGCGCCGAGCACTCCGCGAGGCCGGCCTCGGTGGCTACCGACTCAACTGGCGCAAGGCACCCGGCCGTCCGGACATCAGCTACCCGGGTCGGCGCCTGGCCATCTTCGTGCACGGCTGCTACTGGCATCACTGCCCGCGCTGCCACCCGCACCTGCCCAAGTCGAACCCCGAGTTCTGGGCCCGCAAGTTCGAGCTGAACCGTGACCGAGACGCGCGCAAGCGCCGTCAGTTGGAAGAGATCGGCTGGTCGGTCCACGAGTTCTGGGAGTGCGACGTGCGGGAGCGTCTGACGGAGCTGGTGGCGCGCCTCGGAGACGAGGTCAGTCCTTCGCGGTGAGCGGATCCGCCGGAATAGGCGGCGTCGGGTCGTCGGTCCGCCGTACGACCTCGAATGGATGACAAGTGATCCCGTTCGCGGTCGCGACTTCGTACATCTCCGCGTAGCGCTGTTCGATCGGCGCCCAGTCGACGATGTCGAGCCCGACGACGACCGTCGGAAGCTGAAGGCCGATCTTCATGTACGGAAGCAGGTTCACGGCCTGCTCGTAGGTCGCTACGCCCGAGTCGAAGAGCCGGGTCACGGCCGCCGTCGCAACGACCAGGACGCCGACCTTGCCGATGCCGGACCGACCGGCGACCTGGAACTTGAAGAGGTCGCGGAACAGGCTCGCCGTGTTGCCGAATTCGACCTCCACGTACACGCCCGACCGTTCGAAGTCCCCCTTCAGGTAGCTGTCCAGCGGTGTCCCGAGCGTCTCACCGAGCACGTAGGGCTGCCGATTCCAGCCGAGAGCCTTGAACTCAGCGTCGACTACGTCGTTGAGAGCCACCTGGTCGATCGGCAGCAGCGCGTGCGCTCGCCGTCCGCCCAGCGGTCGAACCTGCCGCTTCGGGGTCATGGGACGGCCGGTAGTCGTGAACGGCTCAGCGGGCCTCAGCGGCGGATCGACCCGCCCGAAGACCTCGAGCAGCTGCTCCCACTCGTCGCGGAACGCCGTCTCCAGGATGTTCTCGGCGTACTGGTGGCTCACCGTGTGCAGTCGCACGAGACGAAGGTTATACCTGCCTAGGCGAACCGACCCGCCTACTAGACCGTGCCCCTTGGGAGATGCGTAGCGTCGCCACTGCATCCCTTCCTGTCACGCGCAGGAACAGGCACGACTTGGCGGAACGGTTGGTCCCGCCTCGACGACCGGAGCGCACGAGCCGGCTCACATCTGTGGGTCCGCGCTCTCCAGCCTCAGCTCGCCTGCCCCACCGTCCCATCTATAACGCAGAAGCTTGATTGCGCTCCAACGGCGGGTCGGACTATCCTCCCTTGGGTTGAGAACGTATGACCGTGAACTGACCCCGGCGTCGTAATCGAGCGCCTCACGGTGTCGACTCAGAATCGAAGGTGAGAAGTCCGCGGCCACGTACGCAGCATCAACCGCAGCATAGTTGCCTCCCGCATAGTTGTGAGCGATGAAGTCGACGTACTTCATCAATTGAGAGATTCGTCTGTCGTACACTGATTCGTCGCCCGCCAAGTCGTCCCGCTTGGCCTCGAGGAGCTGATAGTGGATTGAGGTAGGAAGACTGCCGCTCGAGCCCCCACCAGGAAACGATGAAGTCCCCATAACGTCGATTGCGTCGGCCCATTGCGGTGGCTTGGGAGGAGATGCGGCCAGCTCGTGAAACACGTCGAGCCTTGCTGCGTCAGATAGGAGTCGGTCGGTTCCAGGAGGCCGACCCAGTTCCTCGATGAGAAGGCCGTGCAGGAGCTCTTCGTATCGGACTCGGGCGCCGGTCAAATAGGCCTCGGGCCGAGCACGTATCATTTCCGACACCGAAAAGGGCTTGTGCAGCGAGACGTCCAGGGCCGGTTGATGCGTCGCTGGTTCGACCACTAACTCCTCTTGTGGCCGCCCGTCATTCCCGAAGCGCCTCTCGAAGACCTGTGTCAACAGACGGGTCTCGGCCTCGCCGAGCTGCTTGAAGCTCACTTGGTGAAAGAACCGCAGTCCCCAAGCGGCCTCTGCGCCGGGCGCGGCGAGGACCTCGTCCATGTCGATACCTTCGGCGAAGTAGCACGGGTCAGGGACGAACGGGACGACTAGCCGAATCCTACGCCACTCATCGTCCGCGTCCGGTCCGATGGCGGCGGAGTCGTCGGCCGGCTCGGGTGGGTTCGGCTCATCCGACCGTGGGAAATTCAGAAATGCAGCCGACTCTGTGCCAAAGTCGACCACGCGCCCGATTCCGTAGATCAGCCGATTGGTGAAGAAGAATATGCGGTCGCCGGGACTGATGGTCTGGTAGTCAGCAAACGTGGCCAACATCGACGTGTGCCACCGCTCGGCCCGCCAGTCCGGTTGACCGGCTCCGGGCTGCCACGTTCCGTGCAGACCCCGCGCCATGACCCGGCGGGCGTCTGCGCCGGCCAGAGTGAATATGTAGCCCTTCATCCCACCTCTCATCGGTCTCGGCATGGAGGCCCGACTGCCGGACGCACGATAACTGAGTCACCAGGGACGCAACGCGCCCCTGCCGGGACATCACTCGCGGTGGCAGGACCGAGAGCCACGGCGAGCGCGGCAGCTCTGCGGCGCGTCCATTCAGCCTCCGGCCTATCGCTTCGATGTCAAGGGTTATCGTTATCCTCGTGCTCCGCCGTGACTACGTAGCCGAGCCGCTCCCAGAAGCGGCGGGCATCAGGCAAGGCGGTGGGCACGTTCAGGCGAACGTTGCTCCACCCATCATCGGCAAGGCGCCTTTCGAGGGCCTCGACCGCCTCGGAGCCAAGGCCACGGCGCTGCTGTCGCGCCCGAGGAACTCACTCGGAAACTCCGGGCAAAAGGTCAAAGCCAGATCCCCGTAGAAGTCGGTCATCCCCGTGCCCTGGAGTGGCTCGATGACTTCCAGCTCTCTGGCGGCGCCGAACTCGCCGGCGAGACCAGCCCCTCAGCCATCTTGCGTAGCGCTGTCGGTAGGTGGCGAGGACCGCGAGGGCGTAACCTCGGACCTCGCGCTCCTCTGTCGCAGCCGCCAGTCGAAGGCCGTGGCCATCGCGTTCGTCTTGCCCTGCTCGACCATCACTCGGATGGGTTTGGACGTGCCCACCGCAGCATCATGACGCGCCTGGCTGAGTCGGCCGGTGTGGCTCATGGAGACGCACCTCTCAGCCGATGACTAGAGGGTGATGAGGCCCGCGTCGGTCGGGGAGAAGCCGCACGCCTCGAGGTAGAACGGCCGTAGGTGCTCGTCGAAGTCGACGTGCAGCCACTCGCAGCCCGCCGCGCGAGCCTGGTCACGGGCGACCTCGATCATCCTCGTGCCGATTCCTTGACGCTGCGCTCGCCCCGCGACGAGCGTGTCGATGATGAACGCGTGGATCCCGCCGTCCCAGGCAACGTTGACGAAGCCGAACAGCTCCTCGCCTTCCCGTGCGCAGACCCAGCCCAGGCTGTGACGCCCGAGCTGCGACTCCCAGTCGATCGCGACGAGAGGATGCCCGAAACCCTCCGCGTGTAGCGCATCGAGCTCGATGTTGTCGAAGTGGCCGCGCCACGCGTAGTCGATGGCCATCGGCAGGCTCCTTATGTCACGCAGCGACTCGGACGTACCATCGACGCGCCTTCCAGGTAGGTAGCAGCGCATGAGGACTCGATGACCTCGCTTGGCCTACAACGCCGGGTCGCGGACTGTCGCCGGGGCGCTCCCGCCCCGCGAATCGATCGTCGGACGGAAAGGAGCGGTCGCGTGGTGCAGTTGAGCATGGTCGGTCTGATGGTCCGCGACATGGCGGCCTCGCTTGAGTTCTACCGCCGGCTGGGGCTCGACATCCCGGCAGGCTCCGAGGCAAAAGAGTTCGTCGAGGTGCGCATGGAGAGCGGTGTCACCATCTTCTTCGACACCGTGTTCGCGGACACGTACGACCCCCATCGGAAGAGACCCAGCGGCGGCTACCAGATGATGCTTGAGTTCTTCCTGGAGGACAACGACGCAGTCGTTTCCAAGTACGAGGCGCTGACAGGCTTCGGCTACCGGGGCCGCCTGGAGCCCGTTCAGACGTTCGGTCCGTACGCGGCGATGGTGGAGGACCCGGACGGCAACGTGGTCCTGCTCACGGCCGGATAGCGAGTCGACGCTCGCCTGTACTTCGAACCGTTCGGAGCGGCCTTTGACTCTGACGGTTTAGGCGCGGCACAATGCTCCTAAACCGTCACAGTGGAGCGGAGACTGACGCTTTGAGTGAGTTCGTCGAGCGACGGTGGGAGGGAGACCCTGGAGCGTATGGGCCGCGTCGCGCGCGCGCCCCCTTCACATACCGCGCCTTCGTCCCCGACGAGATCGCGACGCTCGACCCAGCGATCCCCTTCGAGACCCACGACCTGATCATGGCAGCCGAGGCCGCTGTGTCGGCCCTCAACGCCGACTCCGGTGCGATCGGCCTGGAAGCCGTCGGGCCGCTGCTCCTGCGCTCAGAAGCGATCGCGTCGTCGCGAATCGAAGGCTACGAGCTCTCCCAGCGCAACCTCGCGCGGGCCTTGATCGACCCGCGAGCAGCCAGGGGGACAGCGCGGACCGTCGCCGCCAACGTCGTCGCGATGGAGGAAGCTATCGCCCTCGGCGACTCGGAGCGGCCGCTCACCATGGACGACCTGGCTGCCATCCATCGAACTCTGATGGCCGACGAGCCAAGGGCCAGGCCCGGTGAGATCCGCAGGGAGCAGAACTGGATAGGCGGCCGTTTCGACAGTCCGATCGACGCGCGCTACATCCCGCCGCCCGAAACGGAGGTCGAGCGGCTCATGGAGGACCTGATCGCGTTCCTAGCTCGCGACGACCTGCCCGCCCCGGCGCAGGCCGCCATCGCGCACGCGCAGTTCGAGACGATCCATCCGTTCCTCGACGGGAACGGTCGGGTCGGTCGTTGCCTGATCCACGTGGTGCTCCGTCGCCGGCGGGTCGCGCCTCGATTCGTTCCACCGGTGTCGATCGTGCTGGCGGCTCGCCCGAACTCCTACGTCGACGGGCTTGTCGGTTTCCGCGAAGGGCGCGTGGCGGCCTGGTGCGCCTCTTTTGCGGGCGCGCTCGAGCGTGCAGCTCGCCTATCGGTCGAACTCGCGAAGGATGTCGCTAGCCTGCAGGAGCAGTGGCATGAGCGTGCCGGTCGGCCACGACGGGACTCCGCGGCCGCGCGCATCATCCCCGTCCTTCCAGCCCAGCCCATCACCTCCGCGGCCATCGTCCGTGGCGCCATCAACGCGCGCCACCAGCGAGCCCTGGAAGGACTCAAGGTGCTGGAAGCGGCCGGCGTTGTGCGTCGGATCTCGGAGAAGACTTGGGACCAGCAGTACGCCGCCGACGACCTCTTCTCCTTGCTGGAACGCTACGAGGAGGCCATCTCGTCCGGAATCGGCTGACTGCCGGAGAGGTCGATCTCGGCCCGGACCTGGACCGTCCAGTTCCTCATCCGGCGCTGCGCCTACCACATGCTCGACCACGCTTGGGAGATGGAGGACAAGGATCTATCCAGCGGAACCTGACGGCCCCGCGTCACTCTTGGCCGCGCTCCAAGGAGAACAACATGCAGACGATCACGCCATACCTGCTCTACGAGGACGTTGAGTCGGCGCTCGACTTCCTGACACGAGCCTTCGGGTTCCAGGAGACGCTGCGCTACTCTGGCACCGCCGGCTACATCAACCACGCGGAGATGGCGTACGGCGACGGCTCGATCATGATGGGCGACCCCGGCGAGGACTACCGCAACCCGAAGCGGCTCGGGGTGGCCAGCGTGCAGATCTACGTCGACGTGGCGGACGTCGACGCCACCTACGAGCGAGCGAAGTCGGTCGGTGCGGAGATCATCGAAGAGCCCGCCGACCAGGAATACGGGAAAAGACGTTTCGGGGCGAAGGATCCCGAGGGACACAGCTGGTGGTTCGCACAGCAGATCAGCGACGTGGCACCGGAAGACTGGGGAGCGACCCCCGCGTCGAAGTAGCGCGAGTCGCGCCAAGCAGGCACTGGCTATGACCTCCTAGACGCCGACATCGATGGGCCTCTCGGGCGGACCCACCCCGAGGAGGTCACGGACGAGGATCGGCAGGCGGCGCGGCGCGAACACGTCCGTCGTCTCCGCCAGCTGGGCAAGCGTCCACCAGCGGATGTCCTCGGGACCATGTTCGCGCAGCGCCCCGGGGGACGGGCTCGGCTCGAACGCCGCGACCCGACCGAGGTAGATCCGTTCGCTCTGGTCGAACGGCCGACCACGGAATGTGCCGATGTGCCGACGTGTCCAGATGCATGGACCGCGTTCCACCGACTCGTTCCCGAGCTCTTCACGCATTTCGCGCAAGGCGGCCGCCTCGTTGGTCTCTCCGGGTTCGATCCCGCCGCCCGGCGTGCACCACCAGGATCGAGCGCCATCCCAGAAGCGCACGAGCAGCACACGGTCGGCCCCATCGAGGAGCAGTACGCGCACGGCCTGCCTGCTGCTCACCGGCCGTGTTTCCTTGAGCCGACCCAGCCCGGGTCGAGTTCCAGTAGGCCATGGGGTCGATGCCGAGGTTCGTCAGCATCGATGCGATCTGCTGACGATGCTCCGTCGCGTGGTGGGCGGCGTGGAGCAGCAGGACCCACGCGTCGAACATCCCGCCGTTGGCCCACAGGTTGTGACGGAAGAGTTCGACAAGGATGGCGTTCTCGGCCCGCATGGGGGCAGGGTAACCATTCTACGACCACCACCCTCCCGCGGAGTCTCCCAGGAAGTAGCGCGCGCCGGCTCCCTTGTCGGCCATCCGATCATCGCGATCAAGGAGCGTCGCTCGGGCCTGGCGTGAGGTGGGGGCGTTGCGAATGGTTGGCTGGAGTGCTAATCATGAGGGTGTCATGCCGATTCCTGAGTTCGTTCGCCGATCGGCGGAGAAGCAGATTCACGACTACTGCGAGCGTCGCGTGCCAGCTCGCGCTCGACTACGACCTCGATCTTCTGGGGCTGAGGGTCGCGATTCGCCAAGCGCGAAGGGAGAAGGATGCCTTCGCGCTGCGCACGAATCGAGTCAGTCCTGTTGTGCGCTCCCGCCGCGAGCGTCCAGTACGAAGTCGCGCACATGCTTTGGCTGTCCGAATGCCACCTCCGGATCGATGCGGTCGCGGTAGACGATGAGGTTGTACGTGTCGGGCCGATCGAGGAAGGCGACCGAGGGCACGATCAGCGCCTGGACCCCGGCCTGCGTCCGCAGGTAGTTCGCCGTCGCCTGCGTCGACTTCACATCGAGGATCCAGTCCTCGACAGGTCCGCTGCCCATCGCATCAATCGTCCGCGGATCTCGCAAGTCAAGCGTTCGCTCGAGCCAGATCGCGACCTCCCACAGGCTGCGCGCCAGCCGTTCGGGAACGCCATCGGGGATCTCGGTCGCGATGTGACGTCCGTACTCGGCGAGAACCACGGCGATGTCGGAGGCGAAGCAGAGGGTCGGGGTGCCAGCCTCGTTCCAGCGGTTGCCGGGCGAGCGTCCGAGGTAGGTCTCATCGAGGGCAGACCGAGATACCCCGGCCGGGATGTGGCGGTAGGCGACACCGGTCCACGGACCTAAGAGGTCGCGCAGCGCCATCGATGCCAGATCAGCCCCACTGACCCTCGTATGCCTGGGTCAGGATGCCCATAACCTCCTCGATGTCGCCACGGATCACGGACGCGGCCGGTGTCCGATGGCCGAGGCTCCTGCGGGGCGTGGTCATGAACCGGGCCAAGCCCACTCCGTACACCTCCCGACCAAGCGTCGCAAGCTCTGCGAGCTGGTCCACGCGGCGGAGCATCTCTGGAGCCCCGGGCCCAGCGCCGCCTTCCCACCGCTCCACCGTTCGAGCGCTGACGTCAAGGGCTCGCGCCAAGGCCTCCTGCGAGAATCCAAGGTCGGCACGGAGTGCGCGCAAATCGGTGTGTCTCAGATCCAGAGGACTCATGGCTCTATTCCTTGTGTCCCGACAGGTGTCATGACATAGGGTATCCGCCGGGGCGCGGATGTCAAGACTCGGAGCAGCAGCCTACCCTCGACTCAGAGCAGCGCCGCCACGCCGGCCAGCGCGGCAAACAGCGTCGCCCCACCCGCAGCGGTCAGCGCGCCCCGGCCCGCGCGGCCTGGTCCGAAGGAAGCTGCCAGACCGGACAGCACGCCGGCCAACGCAAGAAGCGTCAGGCCCAGCACCGCACGCGAGGAGCGCGTGGCCCAGTCCGCTGCGAGGTCGACCTGCTCGTTCTGGAGCAGCACCATCTCCTCCAGCTGCGGGATGTCCGCCAGAAGGACCTCGGTCGTGTGAGGGTCCAGCGGGCCGCCATCCTCGGCGATCGTGCCCATCACCACGGCTATCTCCTCGAGCCGCCCGGCAGCCAGTCCGTCGGCTTCGGCGCGCGCCTGCTCCACGCCGGTCGGGTCGCCATCCTGAAGGGCCGTCAGGACGCGGTTCGTCGACTCGATCGCCAGCGCGAGTGCATCGCGGGACGTGCCCAGCGAGAAGGTCACCAGCAGGGAGCTGGCCTCCACCCGCTCGGAAATCCCCGTCGAGAGCCGTGTGGCCATCAGGGCAGCCCGCTGATCCTGCTGGTTGGCATTCACCTGGAGCAGGGCCAGGACGGAGGCCAGCACCGCTATCACGCCGATGAGAGCGGCCGTCCCGCGGTGGAAGGGCGTTCCCTTGGCGGTCTCCTCCACGACCTCGAGGTCCAGCGTGGTCATGCCAGGATCTCGATGCCCAGGGCCAGCATCGTGGCTGTTGCCAGGGACATGGCACCCGCTGCCAGCAGGCGACGCCGATGTCCTCGAAATGCCGTCGCCAGGGCTCCCAGGAACAGGGTCAGGCCCACGGGCAGGCCAGCCGCCACGAGCATGACGGCCTTGTCGCTGGCGCGGTCGCCCGCGGCCTGTTCGGGCCCAGGGTCGACCGCCACGAGCTCCGGGAAGCGGGCGCGGTTGTCGGCCAGTCGCATCGCAAGGTCGAAGCCGCCCTCGGCCAACTCATAGCGGGGATCGGCGGCGATCTCGCTGGCGGGCAGGAGGGCGTCGGCAAGTGCCTTCTGCACATCAGCGTCGTAGACGAGCGCCGCTCGCGCCTCCTCCGTCGCGTCGGTGGCCGCGTCGCGAAGGGCCTGCTCTCGCACGCGTGCTTCGGCGATGCGATATGCGAACGGCGCCTCCGACGTGTACAGGTAACGAACGTCCTCCACGGTCGCTGCTGCACGCTTGATCTCCGAGCGGACGGCCTGCTGCCAGTGTCCCGCGGCCTCGCCAGCGAGGAATGACGCTCGTGTGGCGAGGATGGCCGCCAGCACCGCCGCGCTGGCGAGGAGTAGCGCCACGATGCGGTCGCGTCGCTCCTGGACGGCTGCCTCGGATGCGGGGGTTCGAGACGCCAGCGGAGTAGTCGTGTCGTCGGTCATGGTCCCAGACCTTACCTTGCTCGCTGGTAGCCAGTTGTAACGCTTCGGCAGGACTGGGGATACCGTCCGAGTCGCGCCTGCGGGCACGATCGGGGAGCGATGACCAGTCATCGTCAACCCACGAAAGGGGAACACAGACCATGGACAACAAGAACGAAGGGCGACTCGAAGAAGGTCGCGGCAACGTCAAGGAGAACGTCGGTGACGCCATCGACAACCCCGAGATGAAGCGAGAAGGCCAGATCGACCAGGCGAAGGGCAACATCCGCCAGGGCGTCAGTGACCTTCAGGACAAGCTTCAGGGCGACGACAAGCGCTAGCCCTCCACGATCGAACGAAACGGAGCCGGAGTGCGAAGTGCGCTCCGGCTCTTCTCTTTTTGTCTTGCGAGGCACCGACGGGTGCGCAAGCGGCCGATAAG
>JALZJE010000166.1 GCA_030859955.1 Chloroflexota bacterium
GGAATCGGCGCGACGGGCATCCGGGCCGGGATCCTGGGCGAGATCGGCACGTCCGACCCCGTCCGCCCCGAGGAGATCCGCGTCCTGCGGACGGTGGCCGCGGCCGCACGCGAGACGGGGCTCGCCATCTCCGTCCACCTTCATCCCTGGGGTCACGAGGGTCCGGCCGTGCTGCGGGTCCTGGAGGACGCCGGCGCACCGTCGGAGCGTGTAGTCGTCGGCCACCTCACGACCGCCATCGATCGGCCCGACGAGCTGCGCGCCATGGCGGACCGTGGTGCCGTCCTCGGTTTCGATCTCTTCGGCTTCGATCACTCCCTCCTGGGCCTGGGACGCTGGCCGCCATCGGACCGCGATGTCGCGGCCACCATCGTCGGCCTCGTCGAGGATGGCTATGGCGACCGCATCGTCCTCGGCCAGGATGTGGGCGTCCGCACGCGCCTCCGACGTTGGGGCGGCTGGGGTTACGCCCACCTTCTCGCGCACGTCATGCCGCTCCTGCGCGAGCTCGGCACCACCGAGGCCACCCTACAGGCCATGCTCGTCACGACGCCCGCTCGCCTGCTGGAGGTACGCCCCTTCACGTCATGATCCAACCGCCGTTGACGTCGATCGTGGCGCCCGTGATGTAGCTGGCGTCGTCCGAGGCGAGGAAGCCGACGACCCGCGCTATCTCGATGGGCTCCGCGAAGCGGCCGAGTGGCAGGCTAGCGGTCAACGCATCGCGCTCCTCCTGGGTCAGATGGGCCGTCATGAAGCCCTCGACCGCTCCGGGCGCGACGGCATTCGCCGTGATCCCGTAGCCTCCGTAGTTGCGGGCGAAGTTCTTCATCAGGCTGATGACCCCGGCCTTTGCCGCGTTGTAGACCGCCGAGTGCGAGACGCCGCCGGTGCGCGCCCCGACGCTGGAGATGCCGATGATCCGACCCCAGCCATTGGGGCGCATCGCCTCGGCGGCGGCCTGGGAGAGGAAGAAGACGGCGCGCAGGTTCACGCCGGTCTGGAGGTCGTAGTCCTCCAGCGTGACCTCGGGCAGTGGGTGTGTCGGCACGTAGACCGCCGCGTTGTGGACGAGGATGTCGAGGCGACCCTCGGTGGCCAGGATGTCAGCGACGATCTCCGCGGGGACGGCGGGATCGAGCAGGTCGGCGCCGATGACACGTTCCATCGGACCAGGATCCTGCTCCAGGCGGTCCAGGCCCACGACGCGGTGACCACCCGCCACCAGCACCTCGGTCATCGCACGGCCCATCCCCCGAGCGCTGCCGGTGACGAGGGCGACGCGGGGTTCGCTCATGTGCGACTCCTGGTGTAACGGATCAGATCCGATAGAGGCGTTCGGCGTTCCGATAGAGCATCCCTTCCTGCTCCGCCCGGCTGAAGCCGGCCTCGGCGATGATCCGGCGGTAGGCGTCGGTCTGCTCCAGGTAGGTGGCATACAGGATGTCCACCGGCCAGTTCGTGCCGAACATGACCCGGTGAGGCCCGAAGGCATCGATGCAGTGGAGCACCCAGGGCCGGATCGATTCGATGGTCCAGCGGTTGTCGGCCATGCCGAAGCCGGACACCTTGCAGGCCACATGCTCGACCTCGCCGAGCGCCGACATCTCCGACTTCCACTGGGCGAAGTACTCGTCGTCGCGCTGGACGGGGAAGCCGGCGTGACCGAGGATGACCGAGACTTCCGGGTTGGCGGCAGCGACATCGCGTCCCGACAGGAGCTTGCCGGGCGAGGCGTTGAGCTCGTACGACAGGCCGCGTCTGCTGAGCGCGGCGTAGCCCTTCCTGAAGGCCGCGGTGTCGGCGTCATCGGGATGAGCCCGGATGCGCACGCCACGGACCCGGCCCGACGCTTCCAGATGTCGATCGAGCTTCGCCTCCGCGCCATCGGCCTCGATGTCGCAGAACACGACCAGCGCGTTCGGGAATCCGAACTCCTTGCCGACCTGCTCCAGCCAGACGGTCTCCTCGAGCGCGTCCGGGCCGGCATAGGCGGCTTCCACGTGCACGCTCTTGATCACGTTCGCACCGTAGAACTCCTTGAAGAAGCGCCACGGTGCGCCGATCTCGGAGCGGATCATCTTGTAGTCGCCGAGCAGCGCGTTGTGGCCCTCCCAGCCCGGATCGGTCAGCCAGTCGTAGTGGAAGCGGTCCAGCTCCCAGAGATGGTGATGGGTCTCGATGAACGGGATGCTGCGATCGACCTCGGTCATGTACGTCTTCCTCCCTGTGGCTGGATGAC
>JALZJE010000047.1 GCA_030859955.1 Chloroflexota bacterium
CGCGCCCGCGCCCGCGCCCGCGCCCGCGCCCGCGCCGGCGTCATCACTCCGGTACGCCCACCACGCCGCCACGAACACGCCGCCCAGGGCAAGGAGCACCGGAGGCCGCAGCGCTTCGCTCGCAGCCGCAGCCAGGAGCAGGCCGATGGGAATGGCCGTCAGCGCCGCCCCGGGCGTGGTCGGGCTCCGGACGGTCACCATCACCGCTGAGTCGCCTCCGTGGGAGTTAGGTCAGACCAGGACCAGCAGCCCAGCCGGGACGATAGCGCGCACAACTGACAGCACAACAGCTGACAGTCGTGCCATTCCGCGATCCTAGGCGAGTGCGAGTCCGGCAGGCCAGCAGTAGTGACGAACTTGACCGTGGCGTCGATCTGCGCCTGCCGGGTGCCCATGTGCGAGCCTCGACGGGGCATATCGAAATACGCATTACTACTGTTCGAGCTCGCGAGGCGCCACAATTGGCCGCGGCTCTCATCGCATTCGACCCATCCATCGTAGCCGACGCCGCTGCCGTCGCCAACGGCAGCTCGAGCACGGCGTGGAGACTTCAAATCCGATGGCCATTGCGACTTTGCAACGCGAGGATGGAGTGGATTGGCCCACCTGCGTGGCACCTGCAGTGCATGTAGCTGTTTACCCGCCGATTGGCGGAGGACACCGCTTAGAAGGGAATTACCGTCGTGGACGAATTGAACGCAGCCGGACGCGAGAGCGCTCAACGCAAGTTCTTCAGGGTTACCGACAACATTCCCGAAGAGGCATGGTATTGGCTCGCCCTGGCATCAATCGGGTTGTCCGCCTCTCTCAAGCTTGGTAGCAAGAACGATTGGGCGCTGTTCGTCGGACAGTGGCCGCCGACGTTCATCTTGTTCGGCCTGTACCACCGACTAATTCATCCGAGCACTAAGCCTTAAACGCCGACGGGGGGCTAAATTTTTGAGTCGCCAGGAATCCGCTGACCCGGACTAGCATTGGGTAGAAGCCGCCGGGGCGCCCTTGCCATACCCGCCTGACTGGGGCCGCCACTGGCGGGCCGTGCATGAAGATGCCGGCGGCCTCCGCGCGCTCTACTCCATTGCCGACCTTCACGTCGGCGATGGGCTCGCTTAACCTGGCAACGGCCGTCGATGGCTGTGCCGGTCAGTCAGTAACGGATGCATCTCGCGCCCTGTTAAGCAGGAGTACGCCAACGATGAGCATTGTCGCCCCCCAGATCAGGAAGCCTATGTCGTAAAGGAGTTCGTCTGGGCCGGGCCGTACATGATGGACGCCGAGGATCTGGTGGTCGATAAGTCCCTCTACGAGGTTAAAGCCGCCCCATCCGGCCAGCAGCCCGCCGATGAGCCGAGACCATCCAAGCGCCGCGCCCTGCCTGACCGCCGCCCATAGCAGGACAAGGCCGGCCGCAGTCAATACCCAGGTGGAGGCGTGGAACAGACCGTCGGCGAACGTATTGAGCTGCAAATCGGCCAGAGTGTCCGGCGGCGTGTGCGCCGAAAGCATGTGGTGCCATTGCAGGATTTGGTGCATCACGATTCCGTCGAAGAACCCGCCGAGGCCGAGGCCGAGCAGGGCCGTCGGAAGTATCGTGCTGGGTCGCTCCGTGGCCCGAGGAAGTTCCTCTCGCCTCATGGAGACGGATTCGGCAAGAACCGTTCCCATGGTTGCAGCCGATTTCAGCGTGAAGTAGTTGGACAATTTACGATTGACGACGCGATCGACCGCGTCGGCGCCCGAGATGTCTCGGCGTGGCGACGGCTCGTCGTTGCCTAAGCCTGCAGCTTGACCCGCGCAATCTCGGAGCGCGACCGTCTACAGGTTCAGTCCGCGGAGTTGGACCGTGAGCTGTGGCCAGCGCATCCTCCGGGCTCGCACCGTTGCCTTGGAGCCGCTCAAGGTTTGGCCCGGTGGCCCAGGCTACCGGGCCGCATACGACCCCGCGAAGTGTCCGGTCAGATGGCTTCGCGGCCACCGCTCCGCGCCAGCACTCGGTAAGTCCCTTGGATGCCACGGGGCATCGCTTACGCATGCGAGAGCCTGGAAATGCCTGAACTACTCGGAAAGCTCTCCACAGATGGCACTGTCCGCCAACGCCGGCTCTAACTCGCAGCGGTTCGAGACAAAGCCACGCGAGTCGACGCCGTCGAGGGCGTCCGGATACTTGCCGGCCATGCGCTGGAAGTCCGTAAGCGTGGCGCACTCTCGGATGGCTGGGTCGAGGTCCTGGAGGGCGGTGTCCTCCATGGCGGCCTTCTCGGCGGCTTCGCGAACCGCCGTCTCGCAGGACGAACCTCCGAGGCCGCAACCGGCTGCCGCAACGGCGAGGATGGCGACGAGGAGCAACTTCATGCCCGTGACCCTCGGCTAATGCCGGTCAACGGTACGCCGCTCAATGCTCGCTCTCGAGCAACTCGGTCGTGATTTCCGAGCCAGTCTTGAGCGGCAGGACGGGGTGCCGTCGCACACAAAGGCAGTCGAGATCATCGCGGCGCTTGTGATGGACGCGTGCTCCCGATGGCACTAGGTGTGCACTGCTGCCAGGCTAAGGAGGTATGGCGCGATGACAATCGATAACGATCTGCTGTTCCCACTGCTGGCGTTAGTTGCCGGCATCCTGATCTTGGTCGTCCCACGTCTGTTGAACTACATCGTTGCTATCTATCTAATCATCATCGGTTTGCTTGGGCTGCTCCCGTACTTCACCGGTGGCTAGGGTGCCGTAAGCGGCCAGTAGGACTTCGAGTAGCGTCGGCATCGAAGCCGCCGGGAACCCTTGCCATTACCCGCCCGACTGGTAAGGGCGGTCGGATCGGGATAGCGAGGGCTTCCGGGTGCTGCTTGGCTAGGAGGTGGCACTCACATGTCGCAATTGGCACAACTACATCAGTGGCATCTCGGGAGTCACGTGGCAGATAGGTTCGCCGATCACTCGGCCGGCAGCAGCGGCATTGCAATCAGCGCCGTCTGTACGAAGTGCGGGTTGGCTCGGGTTCACGTGATCAACTCGCTGGGAGAGCAACACATTGACCTGCGCGGCGAATGTCCGGGATCACCAGTAGAGCCAGGTCAGCGGCAAGGAGAGTGGCCGCATATTGCCGCACTCAGGGACGACGCTACTTGAGCAAGTAGTCCGCTGGCCGGTCGCGCGGTCGGATTGGTGCGTGAGGATGGTGGCAGCTTCCTGAGACGCCCCAGCATTTCGTGGAGTGGGGCAGCCGACGACATCAGGATGGACCTCCGCCAAGCCAGAAGCCCCGGGCTGTTCCAGCGGTCCGACGGGTCGCCCGCTGGTGGCAGACTAAGTGCCCAGTGGCTTCACCGCGGACGGGACGGATTGGATTCGGCAGTACAGGACTACGGGGTCCCTTGGTGTGTCCGCGACAGCGTTGGGTGAGTCCTTTTGATGCCACTTGCCCGGCCCTAGTGAATCCGCAGCTGCTGCGCGACCGTTGCGATCTCCGCTGGATCGCCTGGACTCTCAATCCATGGGTCGCGGACACCATCACCGCGGTGGCGCGGGATGAGATGCACGTGCAGGTGAAATACCGACTGGCCTGCTGCCTCCCCGTTGGCCACGACCACGTTCAGACCATCCGGCTCGAGAACGGTCATGATCCGACGCGCAACCGTATGGGCTGCCGCCATGAGGGGTGCCACCAGCGACTCCTCCGCCGACCACCAGTCTGGCACGTGTATGCGCGGCATGACCAGGACGTGGCCGGGGTTGACCGGAGCGAGGGTCATGATGGCGAGCGTCGTTGCGTCGCTATCCACCACTTCGGCTGGCAAGCGTCCGGCAATGATGCCGCAAAACACGCAAGGCGCATCCACCACGCGCGACATACTACCGCGGGTGGCGGATGTGGGATGTCCTGCCGTTGGAGCCGGTCGATCGTCGCGTCCGGTGACCTTTCGACCCGCGAGCGGACACGGCACTCATGGCCGCCTGCTGGCACGGCGCGCGTTCCTGACTCCCGCGCGCGGTCCGTTCCGGAGGCTCGTTAGTGGCCTGGACGAGGCCTCCTGGCCGGTACGCGCCTCAGGCATCTCCCAAGCGCGATCCCAGCATGAGCATGCCCGTCCACGCATAGAAGCCTACGAGGCCGATAACAGCCACCAGTCCTGCCGTGGCGACCAACGGATGTTCTCGGCCGAGCAGCGGAAACGCGAGCGCCGTCATCGCCAGGCCGGCTCCTCCCGCGATGCCCAACCAACTGAGCGCAGCCGGTACCGCCGCGCCCGACAGAAGCAGTGCCGCCGTCAGAAGCACCCGGGCCCCGATCAGCCCATTCCCCACGGTGATGAATGTCAGCGTGGCCTCGAGCGTCATGACGCGAGCGACGAGGAGCGCACTGAATACGGCGACGAGGGGCACACCGACAAGGTTCGACGCCACAGCAGCCGACGCGACTGGTTTGGAGGCCCGTCACGCGATTGGATGAAGCGCCAGGGCGACCGGCACTGTGACGACGGCCATGGCGATGGTGTTCGTGTCGTTGAGCGTCCCGAGTGCGCCGATCTTGGTGGTGAAGAAGGCAAGCAGCGTGATGAGACCGGTCACGGTCAGCACTGCTGCTGCAATCGCGAAACACCCGAGGAGCATGCTGGACCTCTCTGATGATCATGTATCCTGAACTTCAGGATGCCTGAAGATTCCTTCTCCGAAGCACCAGTTCAAGACCCTTCGCCGGCCCGCCCCGCGAACACCACAGCGTTGCTGGGTCTGGCGTATATGCGTCTTGGGCACCGCATCGTCGACGGTGTGGTTTCGGCGGGCTATCCACAACGACCGGCGCACTCCGCGGTCTTTGCGCACATCGACGTCGTGGGGGGAACTCGGCTGACGACGCTGGCGACGAGGGCCAACATCACCCCCCAGGCGATGGGGGAGCTGGTCGATGATCTCGAGCGGCTCGGATACGTCGTTCGGCAACCGGATCCAGAGGACCGGAGGGCAAAGCGCATTGTGCTCACGCCGCGCGGTGTGGCGTGCGTGGCCGTGGCTATTCGGACCATTGCCGGGATCGAGGTGGAGCTCATGTCGCTCCTGGGCGCCGCCGGGCTGACGGCGCTCCACGATGCGCTGACCAGGATCGTGGGCGACGCGCCGGTCAAAGACACCAACAGGTCGAAAGCGAAAGGATAGTCATGGACCTTCTGCTCATCTTCTTCAGGATCATCCACGTCGGGTCCGCGATGATCTGGTTCGGGGGCGCGATCGTGTCCTCCTTCTTCCTGATGCCCACCGTCACGGCGCTCGGCGCCGCGGGGCAGCCATTCATGGAACACCTCATGAACCGACGCAAGCTGGGAGTCATGTTCCCGATCGTCGCCGCGCTCACGATCCTGAGCGGTGCGGTGCTCTACTGGCGCGACTCGGGCGGACTGCAGCTGGCCTGGGTCACCTCGCCGACGGGACTGGCCTTCACGATCGGCGGGTTGGCAGCGATCATCGCCTTCGTGGGCGGTGCGATCCTGATCGGACCCGGCATCGCCGAGCAGACCGCCGTTCGCGGCGAGCTGGCTGCCGGTGACGGTGTGCCCACTCGTGCGCAGCGTGAACGCCTGGACCGAGCCGATGGACGGCTCAGGCTCGCGAGCCGCGTCGACTTGCCGCTGCTCATCCTGGCCGGGCTGACGATGGCAGTCGCGCGATACCTGTAACGGAAGCTCTGAGTCCGAGCCGCTTGATGCAGGGCGGCGGGGCCACCGTAGACGTGATGAAGCCGTAGGCCGCGGGGTGGGGTGCCCACCACCATTCGGCCCCGGCTCATCATCCCTTCATCCAGACCCAGACCCCTTCCGCCCTCCCCGGATGGGGTCTGTGGTTACCGCTGGAGAACGGCATGAGACCTGCAAAATCGGCAGGGCACAGGGGGAACGAATGAGCAGGCGGACGGACTACGGGGGGAACGTAGCTAAACCGCCGGCTCGTCCGTCACTCTAACGCCCGGACTGGTCGCGACGGTCGGATCGGGGCGTGATGAGACCGGCCGCGACCTCGGCTAGGACCTCGGCTTCGGTGGAGGCGTGGTGCGCCGGCAAGACGTGTGACCCCCTTAATCCGGCTCCGAATCTATTCTATCTATCGGCGGTGCCCTAAGGTGGGAGGCTCACACGGGGGAATTGCAAGGAGGCACCCATGGAATGGATCATCATCATCGTGTTGGTACTGGTGCTGCTGGCAGCCATCGGCCCGCGCGCGGGGTACTACGGAACGGCCAGTCCGCTCTACGACGTGCTGAGCCTGCTCATCCTGCTCGGCTTGATCCTGGTCGTCCTCGACCTGCTCGGTGTCATCGAGGTCTTTGGTATCGGAGCGTGACGCGCGAGTCCTTGTGGCTCCGTCGGGGCGCTGGCTAGGTCGCCGGTGGGCGAGGCTACGCCAGCACTTTCAACGGTGCATCCGTAGCACGTGGATACCTGATCTACGAGCCACAGCCCGTGTGGTTAAGCCAGCGCAGTTCGCTCAGCGCTTGTCATCGAAGACGTCGCGAACCTTGTCCTTGGCCTCTCCCCAGGTGCTCTGAAGATCGCCCTCAGCTTGGTCGGCATGGCCCTCGGCTTCGGTGTCGGGGTTGTCGGTCAGGTCGCCCCACCCCTCCTTGACCTTGCCGACGCCTTCCTTCAGGGGCCCTTCAATTCGATCCTTGTCCACGGTGGCCGTCCTCCAGTCCCTTGGTGCCGGCGGTATGCCGGGTTGCCGCTCCAGGGGCACAAAGCCTGCCGCAGCGACCCGAGTAGCAGCGCCTCGGAGCCGCCCCGAAGCCTTGCCATTACCCGCCCGACTGGTCGCGACGGTCGGATCGGTGCGTGAGGATACCGGCGGCTCCGCCGTCTCCGCGTGGTGAAGTCCAGTAGCGCAGGCAAGCGCTACTGGAAGACCGAGGTCGCGGCCGGCTAGTCGAGATGCTGGCAGCCGCTCGCAAAAGGAGTACGCCAGGGCGGGACCTGCATCTGCGCGATGGCCCGAAGGCGCCTCTTCTCGAGTGAGCGCAGAGCGCATAACTATGAGCCTTACGCTCGGCTGCTCACGATGCAAAGCACAGCGCTCAGGTCCGGAGGCTTGGAAGGCTGCCGCTCTGCCAGCTGAGCTACTCCCGCATTCACCGGACATCGTAGCGGATGTGCCGGCGGTCACACCAAACCGGGGCCGTCAGTTCCGGCGGCATGGAGATTCCGAGAGACGAGGATGGCTCGTCGCCGGCTAGCGCTGGGCCAGGTTGTCCGCGTCCCGACTCTCGCTGACGGGCGTGGTGTCGCCCATGACACAGTCGTGGCAGCGCTCGACCGCAAGCGGACCGGCCTCGCCCGGCTTCTGGGGCCAGACGCGCCCGCGGAAAGCTGACATCTCCCAGCCACACACCGTCAGCCACGTCCCCTGGCCCACTCGGCGGGCGAGGTGATGCCATACCGCCTCGTCGCCTTCGCGAAGCCAGATCTGCGATGCCATCGTGTCCTGCCGCTGCGATTGATGTGGGCCCGACTGCAAAAGTTGGACCGCAGTCCACGTGGGCGACACAGGAAGGTCGTATCGGGTGACTGTCTGGCGTGATGCGCGGCCCGTGTGGCTGACCGGCTGGCTAGGCGCGGACGGCGATGCGTTGTAGGCTCATCCGAATCCCGCCTCTGGAGCCTTGACCGTGACCTCCACCATTCCCGCTGCGCATCAACAGATCGCGACCGACCTCGAAAACCTGGAACGCGACGGCATCACCGCGCTGCGGGGAGCCTTCAGTCCCGAATGGGCGGATCGGATGCGCGAGGACATGATGACCGCGTTCTGGGCGGCCATCCAGCGCCCCGGTGGCAGCATCGGGCGAGGACCGAGGCGGTGGTACGTCGAGGTCCATCCACAGCAGATCAGCGGATTCGTCGACCTCGTCACCCATCCGTGGGTGTCCGCGATGTCGGAGGCAGTGCTGGGTCCCGACTATGAGATCGTCGAGATCGGCTTCGACGTCCCCTTCCAGGGTGCCATGAACCAGCCGTGGCACCGAGATTTCCCCTCGCCGCCGGACACCTATGCGGATCGGAAGATCACGTCACTGGCGTTCAACCTGACCGGCGTGGACGTGACCGAAGAGATGGGGCCGTTCGAGATCGCTGTCGGCACGCAATGGGACGACGGGCGCGAATGGAAGCATGAGATGTTCCCGCCGACGGAGCTCTGGCCCCGATTCGCTGACTCCGGCGTGCGCAAGTTCCCGCAGCGTGGCGATGTCTCGTGCCGCTCCGCCCTCACCATTCATCGCGGCACGGCCCACGGGTCACCGATCGCGCGTCCCGTGCTCGTCCTGGGGGTCGACGCGCCGGGTGCGGGCCATTCGGAGCTTCATGATCCGATGGTGACGCAGGAGTACTTCGACGCCCTTCCAGCTTCGGTGCGGGCTCATCTGGCCTGCCGTGTCGTCGACGAGCTGGTGCCGATCAGCCAGAAGCACGACATCGAGGGTCTCGAGATGGGGGAGGAGTGAGCGCCCTGCTCACCACAGCTGGACGGCATCTCCGGCCACCGGCGCGAGGGTTCCCACGGTCTCGCCGATAGGGCGAGCGGTCAATGCGGTCCAGGCGGCCAGCGTCGCCGTCGGAACTCGCTCGAGTCGACAGCCCTCCCAGCGCAGCGCGTAGAGACCGGTCGGGTCGATCTCGTAATTCTTGCGACGAAGCCCGGTCCCCCAATCGACCTGGTCGATCAGCCCCCACCAGGTGATGCCGATCACCGGGACGCCCTCGGCTCGGACGGTACGAATCTCGTCCACGAGGCGATCCAGCCACGCGATCTTGCGCGGGTCGTCGCCCGGTGCTCCCGTCTCCGCAAAGAGGAGGGGCCGGCCGAATCGGGCGTGGTACTGGCGAGCAAGTTCCGCCGGTCCCTTCTGCTGGTTCAATGGCTGAGTCTCGTCGACGATCTCGCCGCGATCCCCGATCCGGTATGAGTGCTCGGAATGGGGATAGTGGTCCAGGCCCACCACATCGAGCGGCGCGGGATGCTCCTGGAACCACCACAGGTCGTGCTCTCTCATTCCATGGTCCATGAGGTACGGGCGCAGCGGATGGTCGTCGCCCAGGCGGCCGCCGTACAGGTCGTGCATGAGAAAGCGCCGCTCGTTCAGGAACGCCGCATGCTCCCGCGTGGCATCGTCGAGCGCATGGTGGTACTCGCACGTGTCGCTGACCATCATCCGCGCATCCGGACGCTCGCGGATGATCTCCGCCCATCCCTCGCAGAGCCCCCGCGCCACGTTGCGCATGGCCTGCACGAACGCGGTCGTGCTCTGCCCGTACGGGAACCAGGCGCCCGTCTCCCCCCCGAACTGCGCCATGATGTACGGCTCGTTGGTGGGGGTGTACCAGCGCACCCAGGGGTAGCGCCGCGCGAACTCGCGGCACAGCTCGGCCTGGAAGTCGGGGAAGATCGAGGTGAGCACCCCGGTGCCCAGCCATTCGGGCACGCCGAAGTGGAACAGGTCCACCACCGGCTCCATGTCGAGATGTCGCATCATCTCCATCGGGCCGTCCAGGGTGCTCCAATCCCATTCGTGCGGTCGAGGATTGACCACGTGCCAGCGAATCCCGTACCGAATGACCCGACAACCGGCATCCCGCGCGCGGACGATGTCCGAGCCCCAGAACCGGTCATGCTGCGTCAGGAGCAGCTCGTCCATTCCGGTCTGCGGAAATGTCGAGCACTCGAAGCCCGTCATCCACTCGAAATCAGACTTGGTGGCGCGCTCTGACGCATTCGCCTCGATCATTCAACGTGGCCTCGTGATGCTGCATCCGATGACGGGGCCGCAGCATGACATGGCGAACGGGTGCCCGGCGCCTCCAGCATGACGTGATCAGCCGGCGTCCGGGTCAGCCTCGATCAACGAAGGCGGGGCCGAACGGACGTAGCCGGTCATGTCCTTGGCGCGCGGGTCGAGGCGCTGCTCCACCGGCAGATCCATGCGCACATCCTCGTCCCGCGAGCGGTCCACCCACTCGATCATGGCGCGGTTCACGATGATGGTGCCGATGCGCGCGCGGTGGTCCTCCTCGTTTGCGCGGTACTCGATCCAGGCGCCGGTCAGGGGGACCATCGCCCTGCGGTGACGGATGTGCTGGAGCGGGTCGGCACCGGGTGGCACGTGCAGATAGCCGTGAATCGTGTACGGCCCGGTCCTGAGGATCACCGGCGAGGGACGCATGCGAGAGCGTCGCGCCAGGTTGCCGCGCGGCCCACCGGCACGGACAGCGAGCAGCTCGTCGCGATGGACGATGAGCTCTCGAGCCTCGACCGCGCGTCCGTCGTCCAGGGCGACGAGGAGAACGCTGTCGAGCCGGAACGCCTCTTGTTCGTTGAGAGCATCGGTCAGCCGCTCCGAGTCGAGCTGGATGAAGCCGAAGATGCGGCAATCCTCGGTGTACGCCGCGAACTCCTCCTCGCGCTGGAGCGGGGAGATAGGTGGTAGGACGATCGCCTGCGGGTCCTCGACCTCGGGAGCGTCGGATCGGCTCATCCTGCGAAGCAGTCCACCGATCACGCGAAGAACCCGATCATCACGCGGAGGCGGCACTGCCATGGACATGGCCGTGGTCGGGATCGTGGTCGTGGACGACGTCCACGAGGGACTGCGGCGCCGTCACGAGGAGGGACGGGTCAGGGCGCGGAACGGTCGCGCGGAACAGGCTGCAGAAGATTTCGACCAGCTCGGGGTCAAACTGAATGCCCGCGTGCTTGCGCAGCTCGGCGATGGCGGCATGGTGACTGACGGCACGCTGATACGGACGGTCGTGGACCATCGCGTCGTACGCATCGGCGATGGCCACGATGCGAGCCCCGAGCGGGATGTCGCCGCCGCGCAGGCCGTGCGGATAGCCGTGGCCGGAAAATCGTTCGTGGTGGTGCAGAATGATGGCGCCGGCGTCCCTGACCGCGGCGACCCGATCGATGATCACCTGGCCGATGCGTGGATGCTGCACGACGGCCTGCCATTCGTCGGGACTGAGCGGGCCCGGCTTCTCGAGGATCTGGGCCGGGACGCCGATCTTGCCGATGTCGTGCAGCAGCGAGGCCACCCGGATCCGCTCGACCTCCTGCTCGGGCAGCTCGAGGTGCCGCGCCATTCCGACCGCGATTCCGGCGATCAGCGAGGACGGCTTGCCGCGGTAGTGCGGCATGGGATCGATGATCGCCGCGAGGGCTGCTTCAGCCGCCTGGCGCCCGAGGTCGCCGACTTCAGCGGCCCGCGCGCGGGCCTCGGCGGAGATCGGTGACCGCGGGATGCGCGCCGATTCATCGTCGATCTCGGCAAAGACGTACGTCTGGTTGCGCCCGAGCGACTTGGCCGAGTACATCGCGGCATCGGCGTCGCGCAGCATTTCGTCGACATGCAGATTCGTGCCGTGTCCGCCGGCCAGACCAATCGAGATCGATACCGCCAGGTCCTCGCCGGAGCCGGACGGGACCCGTAGCTTCAGGATCAGGTGTCGGAGCTTCTCGACGACATTGGTGGCCTCATCGACGCCGGTCTCCGGCAGGATGAGGACGAACTCCTCCCCGCCATAGCGGCCGATGAAGTCGCTCTCGCGCGTGTTGGACCGGAACGTGTCGGCAACCGCCCGCAGCACCTCGTCACCCACCGAGTGCCCGTAGGTGTCGTTCACGATCTTGAAGTGATCGAGGTCCATGAAGGCGACGCTGAGCGGCCGTCCGTATCGAGTCGCCCGTTCGACCTCCTGGAAAAGATGCGCCAGCAGGGTGGGACGATTCGCGACGCGCGTGAGGCGGTCAGTCGTCGCGGCCTCCCTGGCCGTTTCGAGCGCTTCGGTCAGCCGATGCAGCTGCGGGGTGACGCTGGTGAGGTGACCCAGCCGATGCGCCTCCGGCTGGCCCTCACCGGCGGCGAGGGACTCCATCGCGCGCTGGAGCCACGACACGTGACGGCCATGGATCAGGCGCTGGGCGCTCGCCCCCCCGACAATGCCGGCAAACCCGGTGGCGAGCGCGAGTGACGCCGGCATCGCACCGGCCAGGTGCCAGGTCAGGCCGGCAATGGCCGCCAGGGCGCCCAGCGAGAGGGCACCCAGGAATCGGGCGGGAGAATGCATGCCCCAGACAGTACGGCCCTCCGCACGTCCGTCCCACCCGACAAAGGTACGGGGTGGTGCGCCCCGTTACTCGATGTCGATCTTTTCGTGGGGCCGGCCAGCATCCTCCTTCTCCTGCTCATCCAGCCGAGCGATCCACTTGTCGAGGTAGACGCGGGCCGCCATGAGCTGCTCTCTGCCGGCAACCTTCAGGTGTTTGCGCGCCTCCTCCGGGAAAATGGTGTGCATCCCTGCCCAAAAGGCGGCCTCGAGCCCTGCTCGGCCGCCCTCGTCGGGCGGCGCGGCAGGGACACGCGCCTCGAGATCTGCCAGGCGAGCCTCGAGCTCGGTGTTGCGAGCGTCCGTCGGTGGAGTCTGGTCGGTCATCGGGTGCTCCTTAGCGGGGCGGAGTGCCAAATCGAATCTTGAGCGTGCCATCTTCGAAGCTCGCTCCCTCAGTGGGAGCATCCACGAGGATACGCGGCAGGACGAGCGTGCGGCGCCATGTGCCCAGATCGATGACGAGCTCATCGGCGTGCCGAGAGAGGTCGATCTGGTCCTTGTCGGTGAACGGGAGGTCGACCGAGACGACGTAGCCGCCATCGGTATCGCGGGTGACGGAATACGGCCGCCCTCGATAGAAGAATTGCGTCGGATCCTCGGTACCGTAGAGCGCG
>JALZJE010000066.1 GCA_030859955.1 Chloroflexota bacterium
CCTTCCGTAACGAGAGACTGAGCGCCTCTTCATGGTTCGGCGAGTGTTCCGCCGTGGGACTTCAGGCGGCGACGCACCCTCCCAGTGCGATCTGGCTGTCAATCGCCTTGATCTGGTTCTGAACTGCTCCGAGCTTGTTCTCCAGATCGTTCACGATGACAAGCTGAGCCTTGATTGCATCCTGGTTGGCCTTCTTCTGGGCCCGCAGGTTCGCGAGCGCTAGTTGGGCATCCGCGACCTGCTTGTCGAGCGTGGTGAGCTGTCCCTGCAGGATCTTGAGCTGGTTCTCCGTCGCGGTGATCTCCCCATCGATCCTGTTGAGTTCAAGCAGCAGTGGGGCGACACGGGCCTCCAGGTCCGCGATCTCCTGTGCCTTGGCGGCGATCTTAGCGTTCAGATCGGTGAGGGTCCGGACCAGCGTGTCGAGCTCCGTGTTGAGGACGGCGATCGCCTCCTTCTTTGCCGTGACCGCGGCGTTCGCAGCATCGACGGCTGCTTGCAGAAGCAGCCGGTCGGCCTGCAGCGCACCGATCTCGACCTTCTTGTCCGCGACCGCCTTGTCAGCGGCGGCGAGGGCGGCATTCGCCTCCGCCAGCTTGACCCGCAGGCCGTCGAGCACGACCTTCTGGGCGTCGATCGCCTTCTGAGCCTCTTCGACCCCCGTGGTCAGCCCTGGCAGCGCGGCCTCGAGCTCGGCGACCACCTTCTCCTGCGCCGTGACCGCGTCGTTCGCGGCCGTAACGGCAAGCTGCAGCACCTTCAAGTCCTCGCCGAGCTTGGTGAGCTCAGCCTGCTTGGCAGCGACGGCCGCGTCGGCGGTCGCCACCGCGCCCTCGAGCGCGGGGAGCTGCTCCTGCAGCGCCTTGATCTCGGCCTCCTTGGCGGCCACCGCCGCGTTGGCGGCGTCGAGCGTGGCCTGCAGCGGAGCGGCCGCCTTCTGCAGCTCGCTGCTCTCCAGCTTCTTGGCGATCAGCTGCGCGTTCAGGCTATCGACCTGGGTCTTCAGCGCGGTGAGGTCGCCCTGCAGGCCGGAGATCACTGCCGTCTTGTCGGCGATCTGCGTGTTGAGCGTTGCGAGCTCGGCCTCGTACTGCGCGATCAGCGCCTCACGTTCCTTCTTCTCGCCGTCCTTGTTGCTCTTGATCGCCTCCAAGCGGGCGATCTCGCTCTCGAGGAACGTCTTGCGGGCCTGCAGAGCGGCAAGCTCGTCCTGGGCCTTCTTGATCTCGGCCTCCTTGGCCGCGATCTCCAGGTTCTTGTCGGCGATCTGCTTCTCGAGAGAAGCAATTTGGGTCTGCAGCGCCGCGATCGCGGCCGTGTTGGCCGCCACCGCATCGGCGGCCTTCTTGGCGTCGGCCTGCAGGGTCAAGAGCTCGCCCTGTGCCTTGGTGATCTCGGCATTCTTGGCGATGACTGCGTCAGCCGCGGCCTTGGCGTCGGCCTGCAGGGTCGTGAGCTCGCCCTGTGCCTTGGTGATCTCGGCGTTCTTGGCGGTGACTGCATCGGCGGCCTTCTGCGCGTCTGCCCTCAGCGTCGTGAGTGTTGCGTTTGCGGCGTCGACCTTGGCCTTCTGGGCATCGAGTTCTGCCTGCGCCGTCGTGCCAAGGTCCACGAGCTTCTGGAGCTCGGTCTCAGCCAGAGCCACGGCTTCGGCGGCGGCACGTGCGTCTTCGGCCGCCTTGGCAGCGGTCGTAACCAGCACGGCCAACTCGTCCTGGGCGGTCTTGATCTGCTGGTCCTTGGCGGCCAGGTCCTTGGCGGCCTGGAGCGCGGTGGCCTCCAGCGCGGCCAGCTCGTTGGTCGCGGTGGTGATCTGGCCCTTCTTGGCGGTGATCTGGTCGTTGACGGCGGCTGCCTGCTTCTCAAGGTCCGCCTTGGTAACCAATGCTGCGGCGAGCTGCGACTGCAGCGGGGTCAGCTGATCGACGACTGACTGCCGAGCCAGCTTGAAATCGGCGAGAGCATTCTCCGCGGTCGCGATGGCCAGCTTGGTGGTGGTCTGAGTGTTCTGAAGGGTCGCGAGCTCGTCCGCGGCAGTCGCGATCTGCTGGTCGAGGAGCACATTCGCGGCTTCCAGATCGGCGATGAGCTGCTTTGCGGCAGCGATCTGCGACATCAGGGTGTTGGCCTGGGTCTGCAGGACCGTGCGCTGGGCCTGAAGGCCCGCGATCAGTTCGGCGTTCTTCCTGGCAGCGGCGCGCAGCAGGTTCTCCTGCACCGTACCGCGGTGCGCCAGCTGGTTGACGACGCCATTGCAGATGCCCGAGACCGGGTCAACCGCATAGGTGGTGCCGCTGAACGCGAGAAGCCCGACCAGGACGGCCGGGATGACTGCGGCCCACGCGCGACGGCGGGTGGGAGTTGAATGGTTACGGCCCTTGCCGTTTCGAAGACGAAACATGATTATTCCTCATTCCCCACATGTTGCCGGCGGCACAGTCCGGCCGATATGCTGGGATCATCCGCGAGAAGGTCCATTACGGAATCCGTAGGACTACGGACCGGAGTACTGACCGCCGCGTCCGTAGCCATGCCGTCCGCTCAAGTCGACTGTCCGGGCTAGGATTGGTCAGATGACACGACCGCCGCGGTTCACGGCTCAGTACCGAGCGGTCCTGGCCCATATCGGCGAAGGCTGCACAACGGCCGAGATTGCCGAGCGCCTCGGGACCACGCCCGACACAGCGGCCAACTACGTCAGAGGGGTCACGGCTCTGGTCGCGCAACGGGGACGCTACGAAGCAGGAGTGGAAGAGTGGCCGCTGAGTCGGCGAGAAGCCGAGGTTCAGGGACTCCTCAAGGAGGGGCTCACGGACCCCCAAATCGCCAGCCGCCTGGGGATCGGCGTCCGTACAGCCGAGTCGCATGTCGCCAGCGTTCGCCGCAAGCTCGGCGTTCGAAGCCGCAAGGAAGCCGACGCCGAGGCACTGACAAGGCGTCAGCAGCAAGTTCGCGAGCTGGTGGAGCATGGCCGAACTAACGACCAAATCGCGGCGGAGCTCGGAATATCGGTGCGGACCGTCCAGAATCTGGTCGGCCAAGTCCTTGCGCGGACGGGCCTACGCCGACGACGCGACCTACAGCCACCTCACCGCTCGCCAAAGGTCGAGCCAGTATCAACCGAGTAGCATCTCGGGGACTGGCGTGCAGTTGACGACTGCGGATCGCAAGATCGAACGGGGATGGGACGGCGTCTGCTACTCCATGAAGCCGTGGCAGCAAGCGCCGGTCGGCGTCCGACTGCCTGCTTCCTGCGTCTCCGCACACGCTGAGCAGGTTTCGACAACATCCGGGCCGAGCAAGCGGTGCACTGACCGCCCATGACCACAGCGGCAGACGGCATCACGAACACCGATCGAGAAGGTGGTGTAATGGCTCACGCTCACCGCGGGCCGTTCGAGAAGGGTGTTGACCATGCCGTCATTGTCGCATTGGCCGTGCCCTGCTCCTCGATCCCGGCCGTACCTTCGGTCCGGGTCATTCGTCCCGCCCGACTGGTTGCGACTGTCGGATCGGTGCGTGAGCATACCGGTGGCTTCCTCGTGAGACGCGTATAACTCGGTGCGCATCGCATCGGCCTGTGAGCGTGACGCATAGGGGAGGGTCTTAGGGGCTCCTAAGGCCGGCGCGTCTGCCGTTCCGCCACTCGCCCGGGTTCGAAACTGCTGGCGGTTCGGCGCTGAGTCTACCAATCGACCGATACAGGCGCTCCCACACCATCCCTCGAATGTCATCCCGGCTGCGAAGTGCCATCTACCGCTGGTGTCGAAGTTAGGCGGCGCCCAAAGACACCTGACGCCTGGAACCTGCGCAAGTCTATGTCGCTAGCCTTGCAGTCGGGGGACACGTCCGCCCAGGATCGATGCGGTCGAAGAATGGCAGTTCGAGCACCGGTGCCTACCGATCGCGCGCGCTCATGCCGGAGTACTCGTCGGTCTTCTCGGCAACGGCGGCCTGGGCGCGCTGCTGGGCCGACTTCGTCACATCGTTCTTGGCATGCTTGGGATCGGGCTTGGCGGCGCCACCGACCGTCCCAACCGCGTCGAGCGGCGCGATCCCCGTAGGTGGCTCGCCGGACAGGAAGCGCTCAACGGCCTTGCGTGCCAACGCCGCGCTGAGGATGGCAGCACCCGCCTCGAAGGCCGTCCAGGCGGAGCGCTTGGGCCCCGCGGGACCCTTGGCGAGCTCCTCGGCCATCTTCTTCGAGATCTTGGCGTTACGTTTCGGGTCATGACGCCAGCGAAGGAGCTCCTCGGAGAGGGACTGGCGAGCCTCCGCGGCCCGTGGCCCTATGGTGCCGGCCATCGAGTCGACCCAGGACTGCATCGGCTTGGGAAGCGCGTCGTAGGCCTTCTCCGGATCGGACCGGAAGAGCCGGCGGCGAGCGAACTGTGCCGCACGAACGGGGCCGCCGATAACCAGGAAGACCGCGCCAGCTCCCAGTCCGATGAACAGCGCCGGGTTCTCCTGGAAGCGCTTCTTGAAATCGAGCGCCTCTCGCAGCTGGTCGGCCGTGCGCTCGAGCTCGGTACGCTTGGCGCTGATCGCTAGCCGCGTCTCAACAAGCGGTTCTTCGCCCACTCCACGTCCTCCTTCACCGCTGCGATGGTCTCTTCCGGGGTGTACTTGGTGCTCGTCACGCGCTTGATCCCCTTCCAGGCCAACAGGCCCGTGGCGATCAACAGCAAGACCAGCAGGATCAACGCAACCCACCACAGCCCGATCGCGACCAGCACCGCCATGATGAATGCCACCAGCCCGATCATGAAGACTAGGGCCAGCGCCGCCGCGATCGCCAGCAGCACGACACCGCCCTTGAGCTCACCGAGGTTCCGGAGCATCTCCTGGCGGCCACGCCTGACCTCCAGCTTCGCCAAGGTCACCCCACCGGACACGAGGCGCTTCACCAACGTGAAGGCATTCTCCCGTTTCCGGGAAGCGTCGCCTGTGTTCATGGCACCTCCGATGGGGCGGTTGGGACGTCCGCCAAGCGGCGACGCGTGTGGCACGTGATTCTAGCAACGAGCAATCGGCACCCATCAGAGCAGATCGGGTGCCACGGCACGAGATCGGACGGTCCGCTATCCTCGCGGCCATATGGCCAAACGACGAACGTCAGGAATCCAGCGCCGTGAACGCGCCTCAACCGAAGCGCTGTCTCGACGCCTCGACGCCGGCAGCTCGGGCCCGAACCTGCCCGATTGGCGTCTCCTGGCCATTGGCGGAGTGCTGCTCGCAGGCCTGGTGCTCATCGGGCTCGTGTTCCTCATGGGCAGCACTCCCAATCCGAATGACGGAGCCACCCAACCGGACGACGGACAGACGCACATCGAAGACGGCATTTCCTGTCGGACGCCGGATGCGCCGTGCGGGGCCGATCCCTACTCGTCGCTGCCTGCCACCTCCGGTCCGCATTGGAACACTCCCGCGGCGTGGGGTGCCTATTCGACGCCGCAGAACGAGTCGCAGCTGATCCACAACCTCGAGCACGGCGGCGTCGTGATCTGGTACGACCCCGAGGCCGTCGACACGGCGCAGGTGACCGAGCTGACCTCGTACGTGGAGGGCCAGGTCGCGTCCGGCATCAGCGGGCGCTTCAAGTTCATCGCCAGCCCGTGGGCCGGTAGCGAGCCGCTCGGCGGCGCCGTCGCCGTTACCTCGTGGCGCCACATCCTGACGCTGGAGGAGTTCGACATCTCTGCGATCCGCGCCTTCGTCGATGCGAACTACCTGCGCAACGTACCCGAGCCGAACGGCGGCCCAGGCCCGGCCTAGCCTGGCGGCGTGACAAGCCCGCGTGGTTGACCCACCATGGCCGCTGCGCCATCATTCCCGCGGGGCGCCTAGCTCAACGGCAGAGCAAGTGACTCTTAAGTCTCCCGGCCGAAACGCTGTGCCACTGATCGTGGGCCACGGAGCGTAACGTGTCCAGTTATACGCTCCATCTCAACACGAACGGCGCGGCATCCCTACCCTCTGTGCCTTCCCGGCGCTAGAACATTGAGCGTGCAGCTGTTCACCGCGCGGGGCGCAACCAGCTTCCACTGGAGCCTCTACGCGAGCAGCGCGAGGAGATTGTGCTTGGCCGGTTGCTAGCGGGCTGGGAGTGCATCGGTTCCGTGGGCACTGACCTGGGTGTCGCGTAGTTCGGCGTGCTTCGCGGTGTTGCCTGTTCGGCGTGCGCACAAGCCAGGTCGTTTGGAGTCACGTACCGGGACCTATCCGGGTCCGTCGGGTGGGGGTTGGAGTGGGCGTGCGGTGGGGATACGGAGGTGATGAAGCGGGATGTCCCTTTGGGCGGGAGAGATGTAGATCACTTTAGTGATGTCGGCTTTCGGCGCGGCCAGGCCCTGAGCACGAGCCGCTGACGACTCCCTCGTCACCCAAGTGTCGCGGCTGTTGCCGACAGACGCGCGCTGGACACGTTCCGGGACGCGACACGGCCTTTGGACGTCCCTAGCGCCACACGTGGCGGCCAAGGTCGCCCACCGCGGTCAGCAGTCGGTCATCCAGCGCGTCGGGCCCGTCATCTGTCAGCAGGCACAGCGGCCCCAGCCGCGGCAGCTCCCACTCCGGTTCGAACGACGCCATCTCGCGCGCCGACGTGCGCCGGCCATCCGGCGCGCGCCAGATGGCGCCGAACGGGTCGGCCGCCAGCTCGTCTGCGGTGGTCACCCAGCACGGGACCTTCTTGTGCCCGGGCAGCTCGTACTCGGTCAGCCAGTGCCGCAGCCGGTAGGCGAGCGCGGCCGCGCGGCGTGCCGACTCGACCACGAAGCCCACGTTCCTAGGCGCCTCGTGGCTTGATAGGTAGCCCGAGTAGGCGCGCGCCTTGGCGGCCAGGATGGCGCCACGCTCGGTGCCCAGGTCGCGCTCGATGAACAGCTCCACGGCCCCCTCGCCGACCCCGATGACGGCCAGCGCATCGGGCCGCAGGTAGCCACGGAAGCCGAGCGCAATCGCGCGCTCCGGTGCCCAGCCGGCCAGGTAGGCGTCGGGGCTCGACGGCGCAGCCAGGATGGCCACCAGGAGGTCGTGCGTGGCCAACTGGTGGATGACCGGTGACGGCGCCTCGACCCGAGCTGGCTTGCTCATCTCGCCGTCCCAGATGAGCTGCGCCAGGCCTTCACGTGCTGCTTTAGTCAGCGCATAGGCGAAGCGACCGCGCGGGCGCTGCGAATTGGCCGCCCAGAATCCGCGCACCAAGCCGTATTCGGCCAGCCGCGCCAGGCGGCGCTGCGCCGTGCGGCAGTGGCCGTACGCCAGGATGGCTGCCATTTCGGCGGTGACCACGTCGGCCATGAACAACCACTCCAGCAGGCGCCGATCGCGCAGCGGCAGGGCGCTCCAGCCGGCCATGCCCGGCGCTCCGCTGACGGCCGGCCGCCGTGCCTTGGGCCGATGCGCAGCGGCCGTCAGGGATCGGCCCCTTGGCGGCGCTGCTTGCGCTTGGCGCGCAGCAGGGCGCTCCTGCGTGCCAGTCGCGCAAAGTGGGCCGCCCGCGCGTGGGCCGCACGCCGCCGACGTTCGTCAGCCGGCAGGAGGCCATCGGGGTCGACCTGGCGCTCGAAGCCTGCCAGGAACGCCGCACGCGCCCGCGCCGTCAGGCGCCGGGAGTCGTGGGTGGCGTGCAGCAGGTGGGCACCGATACGGCCGCGCAAAACGCGCTCGGATGGAGTCAACGGTCGTGGGCGCTGGCGCATGCGCTCAGGCGATCGCCGATCCCGTGTCTTCGGCATCGGCAGAATCGGGCCGGCGTCCGGCCCGGAAGTCGTGCAGCCAGGCATACGAGGCTTCATCGGTGGTGTCGGCCAGGTCGAGGCCGTGCATCTTGAACCAGGCAACGATGCGCGAGAGCCCCATCAGCCGGTCGTATTCCATCGGCCGGATCAGAGTGGCCACCAGACGCCCGCCGGTGACCAGCGTCCGTGGCCTGCCTGTACCCACCTCGTCGAGGACCTCGGCGAAGCGCTGGCGCGCGGCGCTGATGCCGATGGGACGCACGAAGTGGCCGATGTCGTGCACCACGTCGATGGCCTCGAGCTGCGCGGTGGTCGGTTCGCGCTGGCCGCGCACGATGGCCTCGATCTCGGACGCGCCATGGGCCAGCTCGGGCAGGATGCGCATGCCGTGCAGATGCCATAGAGCGCGGTCGATGCGCTGCCAGCGCTCGGCCTCGGCGTGCTGGATCAGGACCGCCATCGGCTGCGCATCGCGCAGGATGAGAATCGGTCCCTTGCCGTCGGCGATGTCCTCGCCCAGGGCGCGCAGGTTCTCGCGCGCCTCGCGCGCGCCCAGCGACTGCACCGGCTTGCCGACCGTCATGCGGCCCGGCCTCGTGGCTGTCTGCGCGGCCGCGCGTGGTCGACGGCCACGCCGGGCGGCAGCGGTCCCATCCACATCGAACGGCGGCAATGCCACAACACCAGCAGCGGCCGGCGCTCGGCCAGGCGCAGCGCGCGGCAGGCGTGGCGACGCAGCGAGGTGATGGAGATGGGCCGGCCCTGGTCACCCTCCCCCGGCGTCCGCAGCAGGACGATGCTCGTGCCCAGGCGCTGCACGACCAACAGCTCGCCGCGTTCCACGCGGACCGAGTAGTCGGTCAGGTGGTCGCGGAAGTCGCGGATACTGATGCCAGTTGCCACCCCGTGAGGCTATCCCCCGCCGGTGCTGGAGTCAATAGGATTATGTACACATGGCGTCGGTATAGCGTGGTAACTGCGTAGTCATTCTCTCCTCCACGAGTGTGTCAAGGGCCTCTCTTGCGTGGAACGCGGAGGGCAAACCGGACACCAGGCCAGGATTCGACGCTTTCGGTCTGCTGCGTTGTGGCTCTATCGATCGAGGCGAGCCTATCCTTGCCGGCGGAAGACGGTTCTGAACACGTTCTCGGCGCGGTATCGCGTCCAGAGCAGTGACACTAACATTACGCATGAGACGCAAGAAACAGAGTCGATATGGGCTCCCGGCTAGAGCCGAGGCTAGCGCTGCCCGAGGAGGGTCGGCCGGATCTTGCGACGTGCGCTCCACTCGACCGTTAGTACAGCGACATTTACTTGCTTACACGTCCAAAGAATCGGTCGATTAACTCCTCGAGCATCTGGCCTTCGCTACTCAATTCGTAGTCGGCGCCGAACCCAACCTCTGCCAGGCGCTCCGTAAACGTTGATCGAAAGTCCTCTGCGGCGCGACGCGAGATGAGAAGCGAACATCCCTCGTCTCTTGCAACCCGAGCGGTCTCAATGATCGACACTAGGGATGCAGGCAGAAACCGAGCTCTCCTAAGGTATTCGAGTTGCCCGGTAGAAAGCTGTACAAGCGAGCTCATATCTGTCCATCCCGTACCCGGCCTTGCCGATCTCAAAACAGGGCGGCGAACGTGGCGACTAATCGCGTTTGAGTGCCTCCTGTCTAGAGCGCCACCACCGCACCTGCGATGCCGTCTCCAGGGTCCCTTCGTCGCCCTCTAGGATCTCTCGCCCGGCATCGGCAAGACTCTTGGAAAGGAGCACTACTAGACGCTGAACATCGCGGTCGGACTCCACGATACCGTCTCCAAGACCGCGAGCCGCCTCGGGCGCAAACTCTCGAAGGAAGAGGGTAAGGGAGAGATCCTCTGCAACTGCCGTCCGGCCGAAGGTGACGGAAATCTCGAGCTATCGTCAGGACGGGTGTAAATAGCGCCGCGCTCCTGACGCTCTCGCGGGCATGGGAAAGCGGCGTACCCTCCAGCAGATGTCTAGGCCACAGAAGGAGCACGCCGCGATGGAAACGTACCATGCCCTGACCCCAGGCGCCCAGCCCGATCCGCGGTCCGACAGCGCGACCGATACCCTGGCAATCGCGCCCGGTCCGACGCCAGCGCTGACGACGGACGCCGAACCCGAACCGAGTGAGCCGCCCGCCGCGATCGTGAACCACACCATCGAGGAGCTGGCCCGTGAGGGCGCCCGGCGCATGCTGGAGCGGGCCCTGGCGGTCGAGGTCGACGAGTTCCTGGGCCGGCAACGATACGAGCGCC
>JALZJE010000114.1 GCA_030859955.1 Chloroflexota bacterium
ACCGCCGCCTGTCGCGCCTGCTCAAGTAGCGCCGCACCGCTGGGGCGGGCTGGCACGGTTTGATCACTGGGCCCCCTCCACCACGGTTGTCCCTGTTCAAACCGGGCCGATGGGACCGGTAGGCGGCGACGAGGGCTCCTTGGTAGATTTGGACCCGCTGCGGACGTGGCTCAGTGGTAGAGCATCACCTTGCCAAGGTGAGGGTCGCGGGTTCGAATCCCGTCGTCCGCTCCACGAACGTCCAGGTCAGAGCACATCTTGGCTCCCTGGGTCTTAGTAGATTCACCGTCAAGCTACTACGTTGAGCTACTGTCTCTGACGTCTTAGCCGCTCTACTAAGGGGGGACGGCGGTGGCGACGGACGCTCGACGCCGACGGAGGAAGGGAACAGGCGGCATCAAACCCGTTCGATACGGCGTGTGGCGGGTTGACGTCGAGCTTCCGCGGGAGCCGGGATCACCTCGCCGCCGCCGGTCTCGCTTGGTTCAAGGGACCCTCGCCGACGCCGAGCGGATGCTCGGCGAGCTACGTGCCCACCCTGATGCTGCCGCAGAGCTGAGTGTCCCCGCCTCCCCCGATCTCGCTGACGCCGTCCCGTCCGGCCCTGGCAGTCGACGGCGTGTCGAGGTCGGTCGCAGAGGGGATGCGCATGGCGCTCATCGAGGGCACCAAGAGAACGGACCGAGGACACGCCGAGGGACCGACCCGCTGCCTGAGATCGGCGCCGAGCTCACAAAGACACCACTCAAGCATCGACGCAAACGGGGAAGCGGCGGTGTGTTCCAGATCCGTGATGGTGTCTGGAAGGTGGACGTCGAGGTTGGCAGGGACCCCGTGACCGGAAGCCGGCGGCGGGTGTCCCGCCACGTCTACGGAACCAGGCACGACGCCGAGGTGGCGCTTGCCCGCCTGAAGGTGGCCGACCACGAGAAGCGGCTCCCCAGTGGCACCAACGCCCGGTCGGTCGGAGCCGCCTTCCGGCTGTACCAGCAGGCCATTGGCGCCGGGCTGATCGAGCTGGCTCCGAGCACCATCGCGACCGTTCGTTCCGCCTCCAAGATCATGTCCACCACCCAGCTGTCGGATGGGCGGAACTTCGGTGACATCCGCCTCAGCCGGTTGACGTGGCAGGACATCGAGTACCTCTACGCGGCCATGCGTGCAAGGGGCGCCAGCGCCGCCTATATCCGGCGCTGCGCCACCGTCCTGACCCGTTCGCTGGAGCTGGCTCGCAAGCGCGGCCTCATCGACGCCAACCCGGCCAAGGATGCCGCCCGCCCGCGGACGAGTCGCACGAAGCCGTTCGCACCGACGGGTGAGGAAGTTAGAGCCCTGTTGGCCGAAGTGCGGCGACGCAATCCGGAGATGGGCGACGCCGGGACGATCCTGGCCAGCACCGGCATGCGGCGCGGCGAGTTCCTCGCCTTGCGGTGGAGCGACGTTGACCTCGACGCCGCTGAGATCCATGTCGGAGCCGCAATTACCGACGCCGGGCCCGGTGTGGGAGTGGTACGCAAGACGACGAAGAAGTCCGACTGGCGCGATGTGCCCCTCACTTCGGCTGCGGTGGAGGCGTTCAGGCGACAGGCCGAGCGCCGGCGGGAGTTGCTCGGCGTCACGCCTGACAAGGACGAGTACGTCTTCTCGGGTCCGATCGACGGCCGGATCCCGATGCGCCCGGACGACCTCAGCAACCGATGGGCGGCCGCTCGGGGCTCTTCGCCCATCACGCTTCTCCACCTCCGTCATTACACGGCCACGGCCATGCTCGATGCCGGGGAGTCGTACCGGACGGTGGCCGACCTCCTTGGCAACAGCGAGGCCACGCTTCGCCTGCACTACGACGGCCGCACCGATGTAGGCAAGCGCAAGGCGATCACCGCCCTCGAGCTGGGGTAGCCGCATGGCGGTACAGTGGGATCGGTAGTGGGACATCAGGAGGACGCATGGCCCGGACACACGTGATCCTCGATGACGAGGTCATCGAGGCCATCGACAAGTTGGTGGGCCAGCGCGGCCGCAGCCGGTTCCTGGAGGAGGCAGCCCGCGAAAAGCTCGACCGCCTGGAGCTCGAGCAGGCCATCCGGGAGGGGGCAGGGAGCCTCAAGGAGAAGGACTACCCCCACTGGCCGGATCAGGACTCGATCAACGAGTGGGTCCGGGCCCAACGCCGCACCGAGGCCGCGTCCTGAGCGTCTATCTCCTGGACACGACCGTCCTCATCGGATACCTGCGAGGCACCGAGGAGGTGGCCCCGGCCTTGCTGCAGCTACTGGCCGAGGGTCACACCCTGGCTACCAGCTGCGTCAATCTGGCCGAGGTGGAACGGGGCCTTCGGCCCAGGGAGCGCAAGCGCGGGGAAGCCTTGATGGACCGGCTCCGGTTCTTAATCACCGATCGGGAGGCCGCTCGTCGAGCGGGCCGGTACCAGGCCGACTGGTCTCAGAGGGGTAGAACGATTCACACAGCGGATGCTCTGATCGCCGGCACGGCCCGAACGCACGGCGCCGTCCTCGTGACCCACAACCTGGCCGACTTCCCGATGCGGGACGTCCAAGTCGAATCCCCCGTTGGGTCTCAGGATGGCTGAGGCCGCCAGGAACTATCTCGGTCCTGAGGCCAAGGCTCGCCTGGACATCGACCGCCAGCTGACCGAGGCGGGCTGGGTGGTGCAGAAGTATCGCCACATCAACCTCGCCGCCGGCCGAGGTGTTGCCGTTCGTGAGTTCCCGATGGCCGAGGGCCACGGCGACGCCGACTACCTCCTGTTCCTCGACCGCAAGGCCGTCGGCGTGATCGAGGCCAAGAAGGCCGGCTCGACGCTCACCGGCGTCGAGTGGCAGTCGGCCAAGTACACGACCGGCCTGCCCGACAGCGTGCCTGCCATCACCAAGCCCCTGTCCTTCGCCTATGAGGCCACCGGTATCGAGACGCGGTTCACCAACGGCTTCGATCCCGATCCGGCGAGCCGGCAGGTGTTCAGCTTCCACCGGCCCGAATCGCTGGCTGACTGGCTGCGGGCCTGGCAGGAGCTCGGAGGCCCCGAGCGGGCGACGCTCCGTCAACGCCTGAGCTCACTCCCGCCGCTCGACCCGGCCGGGCTGTGGCCGGCACAAGAGGTGGCCATTCGCAACCTCGAAGTGTCACTGCGTCACTTCCGGCCCCGGGCCCTCATCCAGATGGCTACTGGCTCCGGGAAGACGTTCACGGCGGCCAACGCCTGCTACCGGCTGATCAAGCACGCCGACGCCTGCAGAGTGCTGTTCCTCGTCGACCGGGCCAACCTCGGGCGCCAGACACTGAAGGAGTTCCAGGCCTTCACCACTCCCGATGACCGCCGCAAGTTCACCGAGCTCTACAACGTGCAACATCTCCAGTCCAACGCCGTCGACACCGTCTCTCGGGTCGTCATCACCACGATCCAGCGGCTGTACTCGATCCTGCGCGGTGAACCGGAGCTGCCCTCCGACTTGGACGAGGTCTCTGCTTTCGAGCTGGAGCCGGCGGCACCGGTCGAGGTGTCCTACAACCCACGGGTTCCGATCGAGACCTTCGATGTCGTCATAGTCGACGAGTGCCATCGATCGATCTACGGCGTGTGGCGCCAGGTCCTCGACTACTTCGACGCCTTCATCGTTGGCCTCACGGCCACTCCCGGGAAGCAGACCTTCGGGTTCTTCGACCAGAACCTGGTCATGGAGTACAAGCACGACCAGGCCGTCGCCGACGGCGTGAACGTCGACTTCGACGTCTATCGCATCGACACCGAGATCACTGGCCAGGGCTCGATCGTCGATGCCGGGCTGGTGACGAAGTTTCGGGATCGCCAGACGCGCGACGTGCGGTTGGAGAAGATCGACGCCGATGTGACCTACAACCCCATCGAGCTCGATCGGAAGGTCGTCGCCCGCGACCAGATCCGCACGATCATCCGGACGTTCCGAGAGAAGCTGCCAGAGATCTTCCCTGGTCGGGATCACGTGCCCAAGACCCTGATCTTCGCCAAGGACGACAGCCACGCCGACGACATCGTGCAGATCGTGCGGCAAGAGTTCGGCAAGGGGAACGACTTCGCGGCCAAGATCACGTACAAGTCGGGCTCCCAGGGCCAGCGCCCCGAGGACCTACTTGCTTCCTTCCGCAACAGCTACAACCCCCGCATCGCGGTGACGGTCGACATGATCGCCACCGGTACCGATGTGAAGCCGCTGGAGTGCGTCTTCTTCATGCGGATGGTCCGGTCGCGCAACTTCTTCGAGCAGATGAAGGGACGAGGGGTCCGGGTCATCAACCCCACTGACCTCCAGGGCGTCACACCCGACGCACCAGCCAAGGACCGATTCGTCATCGTCGATGCCGTTGGGGTGACCGAGGCCGACCTGCACGACACCGTTCCGCTGGAACGCCACCCAACCGCTCCCTTCCAGAAGCTGATGCAGCGGCTCGCCGTCGGCGAAAGGGACGCCGACCTTGTCTCCTCCGTCGCGGCTCGCCTGGCGCGTCTCGACCGGCGAATCACCAAGGACGACCGGGATGAGCTCGAAGAGACCGCGGGTGTCACGCTCACCGCCCTCGCCCACGGGCTGGTCGACGCTCTCGATCCCGACCGCCACGTAGCCGAGGCCAAGGAGGCGACGGGCAAGTCCGAGCCGGACCCGGAGGAAGTCGCGGTGGTTGCTGGGCGGATGATCGAGCGAGCCGTCCGGCCGATCGCCGACAACCCTGAGCTCAGGACCAAGCTCGTCGACATTCGCCGCTCGTACGAGCAGATCATCGACGAGGCCTCGAAGGACGAGGTACTTCATGCCGGGTACTCAGTCGACGCCGCCGACCGGGCTCGCCGGACGGTTGAGTCATTCCGGCAGTTCATCGAGAACAACAAGGACGAGATCACGGCCCTCCAGGTGCTCTACAGCCGGCCGTACAAGCAGCGGCTGACGTTCAAGGAGATCAAGGAGCTGGCCAACGCAATCAGCCGGCCCCCCCACCGCTGGACACCCGAGCAGCTGTGGGTCGCCTACGAAACCCTGGACCGCTCGAAGGTGCATGGATCACCAGGGACCGTGCTCACCAACGTCGTCTCCCTTGTGCGGTACGCACTCGAGCAGGAAGACGAACTCGTGCCCTTCCCGCAGATCGTTCACGAGCGGTTCGACGCGTGGGTGGCACAGCAGGAGGCCTCGGGCCGAGCGTTCACCGACGAGCAGCGAGTATGGCTGGAGCGAATCCGTGACCACATCGCCGCATCGCTCACCATCGCCGCCGAAGACTTCGAGGCGGTGCCCTTCGTCCAGCAGGGGGGTCTCGGCAAGGCCTACGAGCTGTTCGGTGACAAGCTGACGCCATTGCTTGACGAGTTGACCGAGGTGCTGGCCGCATGAGTGGTCTGCCAATGGGCTGGACCTGCGCGGCGCTCGGTGATCTCGGTCGCGAGATCACCGGGTCGGTCGTTCCGCAGCCCACAATCGAGTATGAGCTCTACAGCGTGCCGACTTTTCCTACGCGCAGGCCCGAAGTTGTCCTGGGGTCAGAAATAGGCAGCAACAAGCGGCCGGTTCAGCCGGGCGATGTATTGCTCTGCAAGATCAACCCCCGAATCAACCGCGTCTGGATGGTAAGGGAGCCGTCCTGCAATAGGCCTCAGCTCTCCTCTACGGAGTACCTCGTGCTGCGCGCACGGGACAGGGTCCTGGCGAGATACCTCCAGTGGTACCTGTCGAGCCCGCAGTTCCGATCATGGATTGAGCTCGCCGTCGAGGGTGCGACTGGTAGCCACACTCGTGCCAAGAGTGGACCCATCCTTGAGCAAGTGATCCCAGTTCCCCCGGTGCGAGAACAGGCGGCGATGGTTTCCCTTATTGAGGAGCAGTTCTCTCGGCTACAAGACGCGGACCGATCGCTGGGCAGCGCACGCCGTCGTGTCGAACAACTGATGCCGAGGGTGATCAACGCGGCCACCAGTGGCTACCAAACGAAGGCGCTGGGCGAGTTGATCCGAGAGCCGCTCCGAAACGGCCATTCGGCCAAGCGGTCCACAACGGGCAATATCCCAGTGTTCACGTTAACCGCGGTAACCACCCGCGACTTTTCCGAGCGGAACACGAAGTTGACCGATGCCGATGAGCGCCGTGTAGCGGACCTTTGGGCTGAGCCAGGCGACATCTTCATCGAGCGATCAAACACGCCAGAGCTGGTCGGGACAGCGGCGCTCTACAAGGGTCAGACCAAGCGCGCGGTCTTCCCCGACTTACTGATCCGGGTGCGAGTCGGGAAGGAGATTCTGCCTGAGTTCGTCGAGATTGCGCTTCGCTCCACGAGCTTGAGGAGATACTTTCAGCGGACGGCAAGGGGCATCGCAGGCTCGATGCCGAAGATCGACCAGGGGGCGGTGCTCGCTGCTGAGGTTCCGATCCCACCGATCGATGAGCAGACCGGCATTGTCGCCGAGGTCGAGCGGCAGCTGACGATCCTCGATTCGGTCGGGACAGCGATCAGTAGCGCCTTCGTACGAGCCGAGCATCTTCGTCGGGCGATCCTAGGACGCGCCTTCGCTGGTCGGCTTGTTCCGCAGAAGCTCGACGACGAGCCGGCATCCGAACTGCTCGACCGCCTCAAAGCCGAGGGCGGCTTGGCACGGACGCCACACGCACGAGGAGGGCGTGTTGGAATGGTGAGGAGATGACGGTCCGGCTGACTGTCGACGTGCCCGACGCGGTGATCGACGACATCGATCGGGTTGTAGCCGATGGACGCTTCCCGAACCGGGAGGCTGCGGTCAACGCCTCTCTTCGAGCACTGGCGGACCCTAAGCTGAGCCGACACCTTACTCATCGGGAGCACCCGCCGACACTCGGTGAGCTGCGAGAGCAGCGCGAGGACATCCTCACCATCGCTGGCAAGTGGGGAGCGTCCAATGTTCGGGTCTTCGGATCGGTCGCGCGAGGTGACGCGACCGATGGGGCCGATGTTGACTTCCTCGTAGACCTCGAACCCGGGCGCAGCCTTTTCGACTTGGGCGGCCTTCTCATGGATTTGCAGGATCTTCTCGGCGTCCCGGTCGACGTCGGCACCGATGTGAAGAGCCGCATGCGCGATCGAGTGCAGGCCGAAGCCGTGCCTCTGTGAAGGACGATGCGGGAGCCCTGCACGACATCATCGAGGCCATCGATGCCATCCTCGTCCGTTCGCCGACACACGACGACATGGCTGCTGACCGCGACCTCGAGATCTGGGTTCTCCACCACCTGCGGATCGCCGGTGAGGCGATGACCAGGCTGTCGATGGAGCTTCGTGAGGCACACCCGGAGGTGCCCTGGCGCCAGGCGATCGGCATGCGCCACGTCATTGTCCATGGGTACGACCGTGTCCGCCTCGACATCGTGTCATCGGTCATTGCCGAACACCTCGTCTTGCTACGCCAGCAGATCGCCGCCATCCGGGGGGCGGTCGCATGACCGATCCGAAGGCGCTCGTCCAAAAGCTCTGGAACTACTGCAACATCCTTCGCGATGACGGGCTCTCCTATGGCGATTACGTCGAGCAGTTGACGTATCTGCTTTTTCTCAAGATGGCGGATGAGCAGAGCCGGCCACCGTTCAACAAGCCGTCTCCGATTCCGAAGGGGTTTGGCTGGGATGTGCTGGTGAAGCTCGATGGCGACGATCTCGAGACGCATTACCGCCACACGCTCGAGGAGCTCGGCAAACGGGCGGGGCTGATCGGCGTCATCTTCCGCAAGGCGCAGAACAAGATCCAGGACCCCGCGAAGCTGCGCCGGCTGGTCGCGGACTTGATCGACAAGGAGGAATGGTCGTCGCTCGACACCGACGTAAAGGGCGACGCTTACGAAGGGCTTCTGCAAAAGAATGCCGAGGACGTCAAGGGCGGCGCGGGGCAATACTTCACGCCGCGCGCGCTCATCCAGGCGATCGTCGAGGTGATGCAGCCACGGCCTGGTGAGATCGTGTGCGATCCGGCGTGCGGCACCGGCGGTTTCCTGCTCGCGGCGCACGATTTCATCCGCAAAAACCACAAGCTCGACAAGGCGCAGCTTCGTTTCCTCAAGGCGGAGCAACTCCGCGGCGTGGAGCTGGTGGACGGCGTCGCGCGGCTTTGCTGCATGAATCTCGTTTTGCACGGGATCGGGAGCGGTACAGGCATCCAGCCTGGGGGTGAGAAGGATCACAGCCAGGATGGCGGTGCCGCTGTGCCGGTGCAGGTGCAGGACGCACTGGCCGGCAAGCACGGCGAATACGAGTTGGTGCTGACG
>JALZJE010000123.1 GCA_030859955.1 Chloroflexota bacterium
AGCCCAGCTCGGCCACGACAGCCGCCACGACCCTCATGAGTGCCGCCGGCTCGCCGCGATCGCGCAGCAGCGCGGTGGCCGCACGGTCGATGGCGGCCGCCAGCTCGGGGTAGGTCAGGTGGCCGCCATCGGCCCCGAGGCGCAGTGGCCGCGGGTTGACCGCGTGGCGCAGCCGGTCTTCCTCGGATCGTCGCCGGAACTGAAGCGTGATCGCGTCGCCGGAGCGCCGTGACTCCCGGTGGATCACCTCGCGCAGCTCGAGCCCGGCGGCCGCCCCGGCGAGGACGACCGACAGCAGGCGCTCGGGGTCGGGGTTCTCGAGCAGGATGACGCACCAGCCACCGGGCTTCAACGCACCGGCCGCCGAGATCATCCCGTGGCGCAGCGCCGTGGCCTCCGCGCCGTCCGGGTGACCTCCGGCACCGAAGATCGGTTCCAGCCGGAGGGTCTCGGCTGCCTCCCGGCCGAGCACCACCGAGGTTGCCAGGTACTCGAGCGCGAGCTCGTCGAGCGGTGGGCTCGGAGCCGGTGCCGACAGGACGAGGTCGACGCCATCGGCCGGAAGGTATTGGCCGACCACCGACGCCCGTGCTCGCAGCCAGAGCACATTCGCGGCGGTAACGCCGCCGAGCTCGGTGAAGTCGGCGGCGAACGTGGCCGCGTGCCGGTTCCCCAGGGCAGCGATCGCCGCTCGCACATCTCCGTATGCCTCTTCGAATGCGTGCCAGACGTTGACCTCGCGCCGGTGGCGACTTGCCGGCTGCCGCACGTGGCCGCCACTGATGCGCAGGGACGCCACGCGCCCCGGGTAGCCGTTCAGCCGGCTGGCCGGCAGCAGGCACGCGGCCAGCGCCAGCTTCATGACCGCGATGACCGGTGGACTGCGCAGCTCGCTCTCGATCTTCGAGAGGATTGCATGCAGGGCGTAGAGGTTGCGAGGCGTGTACAGATTCAGCAGCTCATCGACCAGGTCATCTCGACCATCGAGGACCGGGAAGCGCGACCGGAGCTCCTGGTGCGCGGGACTGCGTCGAGCTCCGTCCGCAGCCACGATCGGCAGCGGGTCGGGACGGACCGTCGACGCGTATCGCGGCCGCTCTCCGATCGAGGTCGGCGGATCGACCATGTGCGGCGCTGGAGGCGGACCCCCGGCCTCACCGATCGTCAGATCGAGCTCATCGACCGGCTGAGTCTCGTCCTCCTCGCGCGGCATGTCCGTGGGGGCGGCGTCCGGCGCGGATGGTTGAGCCGCACCGTCGATCCCGAGCTTGGCCAGGTCGCCATCGTCAACCGCAGCCGATCGCTCTTCCGGGCCGGAGCCACCCGCGTCGCAGGTCGCGCAGCGATAGAGCTTGCGTCCCGGGGCGTCCCCGTCCCGTGGCCAGATGAACTGTTCGGCGACCACCGGGCTGCGGCACGCAGGACATCGAGTGGCATACAGCTCGTCGATGTGCTGCCTCAGCGGGATGTCGACACGTCGCGAGGCGGCGAGCTGTGCAAACGCCGCATCCAGCACGGCTGGCTCGGGGGCCGTCAACAGTCCGATCGCGGCCAGTTGGGCAAGCGGGCCGGGGTCTGCGGCGACGGCGCGCATCCCCGCCGCAATGGTGCGGCGGGCGGTCCATCCCATGCCGGCCCAAGGATCGAGCACCGTGTCGCCGGGGCTGGCGAGCGACGCAAGCACGGCATCGAGCTGGTTGTCGGCGGGGGCGGGACGATACCGTTCGGAGAGTGAAAGGCCGGGGAGGCGTCGCGGCAGGATGACGTGGCTGAGACCCTCTCGTTCCGCCTCGCTCATGCTATGGCTCTTCTACAGGCTCCTCTTCGAGCTCGGGCTCGGTCGAGTACTCGGGGAGAGTCGTGTCGAGCTCCTCGACCTCCTCGGAGTCTTCATCGGCCTCTTCGACCTCGTCGTCGTCATCGTACCGAAGTGGCGTGCCCTTGATGTACGGTCTGACGCCAGCGCCGCTCTGCCCCTGCGTGGGAAATGAAACCCTGCCGAAGTTGTCGGGGTGGCTGAACACCTCGCGGACCATGACGACCACTTCGCCGCCGGCCTCGTGCACCGTCGTGATGGCAGCGTCATAGCGGTTCCCGGCCGCGATCAGCTTCAGCAGGCGGGTGGCTATGCGCGGCTCGACGCTTCCGATGGCGGCCCCGGCGACGCTGGCCACCAGCTCGTCACCCTCGACCTCCAGGACGATCGCATCGCCCGGCGACAGCGGCGCCAGCACCCGGGGGGCGGCAAGGTTGATCAACCTCGCGCGGCCGGTCTTGCCGGTCTCCTCGATGAACAGGGTGACGGGTGCCTTCTCGGGGCGCGCCTTCCCGTTGGTGGTCGGCCGCTTCGCGGCCATCAGGACACGCAGTCGCTCGATGTTGCGTTGCGCGATCCGGTTCGTGGCATCCTTCTCGAGCGCCTGTTCGTAGGCTGCCAACGCCTCCGCGTTCCTGCCCAGCTCGGCGAGAGCCTTGCCGAGCCGATTGCAGGCGTCGATGTCGGGACCGAACTCGAGAAGCTGTCGATTCGCGACGACGGCCTCCTCCCATTCTCCTCGCGTCGCATGGGCGATCGCTGCCTCGGCGAGCTGCCGTCGTTGTCGCGCGGTCGTGTCAGCTTCTCCAAGGGTCATGAGCGTTGCGAACGTCTCCGATAGCGAGGGGCCACGGCCAAGTCCGGCCGAAAGCGCCCTCTTGTACCACCGGCCTCGGAGGGTGTCAACGAGCCCGCGCGGTCTCCGCTCAGACCCTGTGCAGGATCATGCCAACCAGGAGCCCGAAGACCAGCAACGACCCGAACTCGACGGCAACGCTGCGCCCGGAGGCACTGCCCCCCAGCATCTCGGCCGCCCCGCTCCACGCGTGGAAGGTCAGCGCCATGAGGGCGGCCATGATCGGGAACGGCACGTTGAGCAGGATCGCACCGGCGCCGACCTGGACGATGGCCAGGACGTGCAGGAGCGCCTGGCCGACGCCCTCGACACCCATGGTGCCGCGAGCTTCCGACGCGCGGAGCGCCAGCGGCAAGGTCATGACCGCGACGAGGATGAGCGGCGATGGCCATGTCCTGGCGCCGAACAGCACGAGGATGCCGGCCACCCCGGAGAACAGGATGCCCACCAGCAGCAGGTTGCCCATCGTGCGCCCGCCGGTGCCGCGCTCCAGGCGCAGCTCGAGGTACGTGACCGACCAGAGGAGCACCGCCACGATGGGTATCAACAGCAGACTCAACCCACCGGGAATCAGACGGCCGAACAGCGTGGCGGCGATCCCGGCCGTCGCCGGAATGGCATAGCGAGCCAGGCCGAGCTCCGATCGCGCCGGGCCGATGATGCGGATCGCAACGATGCCACCGATCAGCAACTGGCCGGCCACCGCGACCGCCAGCCAGACCGGTTCGGCAAACCATCCCGCGGCCGCCACCACCGCCTGGGCCACCGCCAGCGCGACCGCGGAGGGCTTGTCGATGCGGCGCAGGATCGCGAGGCGTCGTCGATCGCTGAACAGCCGGCTGATCACCCGAGCAGCTCGAGCAGCTGAGCCGCCGTACGAGTGGCCAGCACCTGGTCGGCGGTGAGCCATGCCCGTCGCGCGAGGTCGACCGCGTATCGCTGCTGAGCCAGCTCCTCGGTCCGGTGCGCGTCGGAGGCCACGGTCAGCCGAGCGCCGGCACGGCCCGCGGCGCGCGCCAGCACGTCGTCGAGATCCAGGCGCGGGCTGCCGTTGATCTCCAGCGCCGTCCCGGTGCGCGCCGCGGCCTCGAAGACGCGAGGCCAATCGAGCGGCAGCGGGTCACGGCGGTTCACGATGCGCCCCGACGGATGGGCCAGGACGTCGACGTGCAGGTGCTCGATCGCGGCGAGCGCGCGCGCCGTCAGCTGATCGCTGGACTGCCTGCGACCGGTATGGATGCTGGCGATGACCACGTCGAACCGCGCCAGCAGCTCGTCGGGATAGTCCAGGCTGGCGTCTGCCCGGATCTCGAGCTCGGTGCCGTGCAGGATGCGAAATGGCGCGAGGTCGACATTGAGCCTGGCGATTTCGGCGCGCTGCTCCTCGACGCGGGCGGGAGGCAGCCCGCGGGCGACTCCCAGCGACGGCGAATGATCGGTGAGCACGATGTACTCGTGACCGATGTCGCGCGCCGCGCGGGCCATGACCTCGATGGTGTCCACCCCATCGGTCCAGTTCGAATGCGTGTGGGTGTCACCTCGAACCTCCTCGTGTGTGACGAGAGTCGGCAACCTCCCGGCAAGCGCGGCCTCGATCTCCCCGTCTCCCTCTCGCAGCTCCGGGGCCATCCACGGCAGACCGAGGCGCTCATAGGCCTCCATCTCGTCCGCCGCGAGCAGCAGCTCCCCCGTCTCGATGACCTTGAACCCCTTCTCCGACAGCGACCACCCCCGGTCGAGCGCCATGCCGCGCAGCGCGATGTTGTGATCCCGGCTGCCGGTGAAATGCAGGAGGTGGGTGCCCCACGCGGCCGGGGAGCAGACCATGAGGTCGACCTGCGGTCCGTCGCGCAGCACGATGCTGGACTTGTCGCTGCCCGCGGAAAGGACCTTCTCCACCTCTGGGAGCCCGTCGAGTGCTCCGATGAGCGCTGCCGGGTCGTCGACGGCAGCAAGGAGGTCAAGGTCGCCGATGGTCGGTCGCCGGCGCCGAAGCGAGCCCGCGGCCTCGATGCGGTGCACGCCACGCACGTCGCGCAGCCGCGCCACGAGGCCGGCGATCAGCACATCGGCATCGTGGATCAGGAGGCGAGTGCTGCGACGCTCGATGCGCGAGATGCCCTCGAGGATGTTCTGCTCGGTGCGGGCGGAGAGACCCTTCACCTCCCGCAGTCCGCCCGACTCCGCTGCGGCGCGCAGGCCATCGAGCGAATCGATCCCCAGCGTCTGGTGGACCAGCCGAACGGTCTTCGGGCCGACCCCCGGCACGCGCAGCATGTCGAGAAGGCCGTCGGGCACCTGGGCCCGCAGACGCTCGTAATAGGCGAGCTGTCCCGTCTCGGCGAGCTCTGCGAGCTTCGCACTCAGCGCTGCTCCGGCGCCCGGCAGCGTGGGTGGCTCGCCGCGCCGGAACAGGACCGCGACATCGTCGGGATAGCGCTCGACCGCCTCGGCCACTCGGCGATAGGCCACCGCCTTGAAGACGACTTCTCCGAGGATCTCGAGCATGTCGCCGATCTCGTTGAAGATCCGCGCCAGCTCCCCGTTGCTGATCGTGGTGCCGTCGCGACGCGACACGCTCCGTGGCCGAGGCATCTGCCAATTCTAGGTCGGCGCGCAGGCCTCGCACGAACGCGACGCCTCGCGTGCCGTGCGTGCCCGCATCCGGGTGTGATGCCGGGTTCGACCGAAATTTCCGTCGGCGATTGGCCTGAACCGCGACTTCGGGCACTCCTGACGCTCACCGCCCTCCAATATCTCGGTCGAACCCTGCACGGGCGGCTGGTTGGGCGGGCTTCTGTCGAAGTGTCGGACCAGGCTGAGCTGAGACGTGCGCGACCCGGCTACTCAGGCCGGTCTCACACGGAGATATCGGTCAAGCGGAACCGCGGAGATATCGGCCCAAACGGGGGACGCTGGACCGATGCCCGACAGTCTGGGCCGAGGCCAAACGACCAGTCGAACAGTCCCGGGCCGGCTTTCGCCGAGATATCAGTTCAGACATGGATTGAACGACCACCTCGCGCCGACGCTGAGCGTCGCCGGCATCGATATTTCGGTGGAATCCGGCCCGGAGCCCATGCGGCGCCGGAAACGGCCGAAATATCGGTCCGGCTTGAGCGTGATGCCTGCGCCGACGTTCAGTTCATGCCAAGGCGGCACGGAAAGATCCGCCAAACCCGGCCCAGGTGGCGCTTACGCCCCGATGGGATGCCAGACGGTCTTGATCTCCACGTACTCGCCGATCAGGTACGGCGATTGAGCCCGCTCCGAGAGCCAGTCGTAGCGATCAAGGCCAGCCGGCGGCGGCCGGACGAAGCGCTTCACGTTCTCGACCGCGATCTCCTCGAGCTTCGCCGCCTCGTCCGTCGCTGCGCCGAAGGCGTCGAGGGCATTGACGTCCATGTGTCCGGCCAGGTGACCGACCAGCTCTCGACGCAGGCCGGTGATGAGGTTCACGACGCCGCCGGGCACGTCGGAGGTGGCCAGAACCTCGGTGAGGGTCACCGCAGGCAACGGACGCGACTCCGATGAGATGACGACCGCTGCGTTGCCGCTCACGATGATCGGGGCAAGCCGGCTCACCAGGCCGAGGAGGCTCGATCCCTCCGGCGCGATCATCCCGACCACGCCGGTCGGCTCGGGGACGCTGAAGTTGAAATAGGGGCCGGCCACGGGGTTCACGGTGCCGATCATCTGCGGGTACTTGTCCGCCCAGCCGGCGTACCAGACCCAGCGATCGATGGCCGCGTCCACCGCTCGCGTGGCTCTCGCACGCGAGATTCCCTCGGTGGCCATGACCTCGGCGACGAACTGGTCACGTCGGCCCTCCATGAGCTCGGCGATGCGGTAGAGAATCTGGGAACGGTTATAGGCGGTTTTTGCCGCCCATCCGGGAAAGGCCTTGCGCGCCGCCCGAACGGCCTCGCGAACGTCCTTGCGCGTGCCGCGGCTGGCGTTGGCAAGCAGCTCGCCCTTCGCGCCGAAGATCTCGTAGGCCCGCCCGGATTCGGTTCGCGGGAATGCGCCACCGATGTACAGCTTGTACGTCTTCCGCACGCCGATCCGATCGCCGCCGCGAGCCTGGGCCCCGCTCGTGGTAGCCAGCGGCTGTGCGACCCGCTGCTCGAGCACCGCTGGGCGCCGCCTTGTGGCGGTTTTGGTACGCGCTGCCATCAGCCGTGCTGCTCCGTCTCCGAGACGGCCGTCATCGGTGAGTCGTGCCGTTGCCCGACAGGTCCAGGTAGGCTCCCAGCCCGTGGATGCCGCCCTCGCGCCCGTGGCCGGACTCCTTGTAGCCGCCGAACGGCGATGTCGGGTCGAATCGGTTGAAGGTATTGGCCCACACCACGCCGGCCCGCATTGCGTTGACCATCTTGAAGATGCGGCTTCCCTTCTCCGTCCACACGCCGGCGCTCAACCCGTACGGCGTGTTGTTCGCTTTCTCGATCGCCTCCTCGGGCGTCCGGAAGGTGAGCACCGAGAGAACCGGGCCGAAGATCTCCTCCTGCGCGATCCGGTGCGACATCGACACGCCGGTGAAGACGGTGGGTCGGAAGAAGAAGCCACGCGTCGGGAGCTCGCAATCGGGCTGGAACATCTCCGCGCCCTCGGCAATGCCCGACTCGACGAGCTCCTGAACCTTGGCAAGCTGGCCCGCCGAGTTGATGGCGCCGACATCGGTATTCTTGTCGAGCGGGTCGCCCACGCGCAGCGTTCCGAGGCGTGCCTTGAGCTTGTCGAGCAGCGGCTCGTAGACGCTCTCCTGCACGAACAGACGGCTGCCCGCGCAGCAGACCTCGCCCTGGTTGAAATAGATGCCGTTCACGATCCCCTCGATGGCCTGGTCGAGCGGCGCGTCGTCAAACACGATGTTGGCGGCCTTGCCACCGAGCTCAAGGGTCACCTTCTTCCCGGTTCCGGCAAGGGCGCGCGCGATCATCTTCCCGACCGCGGTGGAGCCGGTGAACGCAACCTTGCTGACGTCCGGATGCGTGACGAGCTCCATGCCGATCTCGCCCGGCCCGGTGATGATGTTCACCACGCCCGGCGGCAGATCGGCCTGGCGGACAACATCGGCGAAGAGGTAGGCCGTCAACGGCGTGGTCGATGCCGGCTTCAGGACGACCGTGTTGCCGGCCGCCAGCGCCGGCGCGATCTTCCAGGCCAGCATGAGGAGCGGGAAGTTCCAGGGGATGACCTGCGCCGCCACGCCCAGCGAACGCGGATCGCGGTTCGGGAAGGCGTACTCGAGCTTATCGGCCCAGCCGGCGTAGTAGAAGAAGTGTGCCGCGGCGAGCGGCACGTCCACGTCGCGACTCTCCTTGATCGGCTTGCCGGAGTTCATGCTCTCGACGACGGCAAACTCCCGGGAGCGCTCCTGCATGATCCGCGCGATCCGATACAGGTACTTCGCTCGCTCTCGACCCGGCAGCTTCGACCAACTGGACCGATGCGCCTCACGGGCCGCGCCGACCGCGCGGTCGACGTCCGCCCTGCTCGCGTGGGCGACCCTGGACAGCGGCTCCTCGGTGGCCGGGTTGATGACCGTGAACGTCTTGCGCGGCTTCGACGGGGCGAATTCGTTGCCGATGAAGAGACCGTACTCGGGCTCGATGCGGATGTGGTCGGTCGCCTCAGGTGCCGGCGCGTACTCCCACGGGTTCTCGCCGGGGGCCAGGCCCCACGAGTTCGGTGCCGGCCGCGATTCCGGCTTCTTGGTGAGCGTCATTGCGCTCGATTATCGCACCTACGGCCAATTGCAAACGGTGGGCATGCATCCACCTCAGGCGCCCTGGACTCGACGGACCGAGACGATCCTCTCGGTTACTCGACGGAGCCGAAGAGCGTGACGGCCTCAGCCCACTGGATGCCGTTCGCCTCCTCCAGGCCCTCGATGGACGCCAGGTCGATGCCCCGAACCTCGATTCGTTCGCCTCCGCATTGGGGCGGGAAGGACTCGGCGATAGCCTCGCACAGCCACACGGTCTCATCGGCATCGACGAACAGGGCGCCAGCGACGGAGACCAGATCATCGGTGGCCTGGTGGCCGAATGCCTCGCCCACGCTGATGCCCTGGCCGCCGGCGCTATCACCGCCCTCGGCGGTGACGAGGACGGGGTCGGCAGCGTCGGGCGGCAGCGATGCCGGTGATGTGCCACCGCAGGCGGCTAGCAGGACCAGAAGGGAAACCGGGAGGGTGCGCATGGGTGGGCTCCGAGATGAGGATGCTGTCGGCGTACGGACGCGGCGCGGGCTGCATCGGTTCCGAGTCAGGCGGGGAGCACGCCCTCCAGGCGCAGGAGAAACCGCTTTCGATCCAGGCCGCCGGTGTAGCCGCCCAATCCCCCGTCGGCGTGGAGGACCCGGTGGCATGGCACCACGATCGGGATCGGGTTCGAGCCGAGCGCGTTGCCGGCTGCCCGATACGCGTTCGGGGAGCCCGCATCCGTGGCGATCTGGCGATACGTGCTGACGGCACCGAACCGAATGCCCGCCGTGGCGCGCAGCACATCACCGGCGAATCCGCGAACCAGCCGCCAGTCGATCGGCAGGTCGAAGCCGTGGCGTGTGCCGTCGAAGTACTCGTCGAGCTGTCGACGGACGGCGTCCGTGCGGACGGGATCGAGAAGGATGCGAGGCGAAACTCGATCGGCGATCTCCTCGAGCTGCGCGTCCGCCGCGTCGTCCGCGTACGACAGGCGCAGGAGCCCGTGGGCCGTCACGGCGACCGTCAACGGCCCGAGGGGCGAGTCGTACGCGCTGTAGGCGACGTCGAGCAAGCCGTCCTCCGCCGCGCGTCGCGCAAGGCCGGCACGCAACGCAGCGAGGTCGAGGGCCGCTGCCGGGTGGGCGGCAGTCAGGTGACGTTCAAGGTCATCGGTCATTCGGTCACCTCCCGCCGCAGGCGGCGCAGCCCGGCGCTGACGTTCTGCCGCGCGGCCTCCGCGGTGGTTCCCATCCGAACGCCGATATCGACATAGGCGAGGTCAAGCACGAACCGATGCACCACAGCCGCGCGCTGCTTCTCCGGCAGAGCCCGGACCCGCATCCAGAGCCGGTCGTCCGAAGGTTCGTTCGCCGGCGGCGCGACTGGATCGATCCCGGCGAGTTCGCGCGTCGGCCGGCGTGCCAGGCGGCGCGCCGTATCGAGGGCCTTGCGCTGGGCGATCGTGTAGAGCCATGCGCGAAGGTTGTCGGCATTCCGTAGGCTTGGGTAGGCGCGCAGCGCGGACATGAACGTCTCCTGGAGGCAATCCTCCGCTTCGGTCGGGCCGACGTACCTCACCAGGAAGCGGTGGAGCTCGCCCGCGTGGGCATCGACCAGGGTCGCGAATGGCGGCAGGTGCACATCGGATGAAACGCCCCCACGCGTGCGTGCGTGAGACGACATCGCGATCTCGTCAGCCGGCCGCGGCCAGGAGCATGCGGTCGATGGCGGCCGGGTCATCGGCCTCGACGAAGGTGGTCCCACCGGCGGGACCGTCATCCGGCCGCCAGCCGATGGTGATGCCCGGGTTCTGCGCGTTGCTGCCGTCGGGTGCGAACAGGTGGGCCGCTCCCTGCACCTCATCACCGCGCGCGACGGCCCAGTCATCGAAGATCGCCCGGCGCGCCACGCCGCTGTCCAGCGCCTGAGCGAGGGCGCCGACGTCGAGCGAGTCACACTCGTTGGCGATCTCCAGGATGACGTGGCGCAGGCTGATGCAGCGGCTCTCGCCCCAGAACGCCCGGCGCAGGCCACGGTCGAGTTCCTCCGACGCCGCCATGGACTGCAGCTTGGCAGCCTGCACGGCCTCCATCGGCGGCAAAAGGGTCACCGGCCAGGCATCGTCAGGCCCCGACCAGTGCTGCCATCCGGCGCGTGGCGTGAGCTGAGCTGCGACGCGGCCCTCGGACTCGCGCTGGAGCCGCGGGGTGGGCTCGTTGTTGAACAGCTCGAGCGGGAAAACATGGTGATCGAACCCGACCCGGCCCTCCAGGCCGAGCCGGCGGCGTGCCTCGTGGAGGCGCCAGACCACCGCGTGAGACCACGGACAGCCGAGGTCCGACCAGACGGAGATGGTGTCGGGAGCGACCTGCATCGGCCTAGTCGAGCGTGAAGTAGTCGCCGCCGGAGTAGCGACCGGTGCGCTCCTTGCGGATCTGCATGAGAACATCGTTGAGCAGACTTGAGGCACCGAACCGGAAGAGGTCGGGAGTCATCCACGCCGGCCCGAGCGTCTCGTACAGCACCACGAGATAGGAGATCGCCTCCTTCGAGGTCCGGATCCCACCCGCCGACTTCATGCCGACCACCCGCCCCGTCTGGCCGTGGAAGTCGCGGATCGCCTCCATCATCACCAGTGACACCGGCAGCGTCGAGGCGGGGTTCACCTTGCCGGTGCTGGTCTTGATGAAGTCGGCACCGGCCGCCATGGCAAGGACCGATGCGCGCCGAGCGTTGTCGTAGGTTTCGAGCTCACCTGTCTCCAGGATCACCTTCAGGTGAGCCTCCCCGCACGCCTCCTTGACCGCCACGATCTCGTCATAGACCGATGCGTAGTCGCCAGCCAGAAAGGCCCCGCGGTCGATCACCATATCGATCTCGTCCGCTCCCATCTGGACCGCCGCGCGAACATCGGCGAGCTTGACCTCCAGCGGTGCCTGGCCCGAGGGAAAGTAGGTCGCCACCGATGCCACCTTCACGCCGGATCCGGCAAGCGCCTCGACGGCGGTCGGGATCATGTTCGGGTAAACGCAGAGGGCGGCGACCGACGGGATCGACGGGTCGGTGGGATCGGGACGTCGAGCCTTGCCCGCCAGCGCGCGAACCTTGCCCGGCGTGTCCTTGCCCTCGAGCGTGGTCAGATCCATCATCCGAATCGCCAGGTCAAGGGCCCACAGCTTCGCGTCCTTCTTGATGGAGCGCTTGGCGAGCGACGCCGCTCGCTCCTCGACCCCCACAGCGTCCACCGCCCATACACGGCCCAGCAGGCTCCCGAGGTGCTGATGCCTGCCAGTCGTGAGGTCGCGTCGCGCGTTCGCGCGAGTGGGGCTGGTCGTGCTCATCGAACGTTCATTGTACCCGCGGGCTCCCCTCCACCGGTTACGACCGATGTGGGTTTCGTCTGCGTCTGGCTCCGTGCGCGGCCAACGACCTCGCCTCGTGCGCGGCCAGCGTTCCTCGTGGAAAAAACCGTCGGGCGGGGCTAACAGCCATGCGTAACGCTGAGTTCGCGCAGCGCCCGCCCAGATGGTGCGAGGGTTGCCGGAGCTTTCCGCGGCTTGACCCATAACGGCCAGGGCCCAGTCAGGTGCCCATCTCGTTGAGTGTCGCCCGCG
>JALZJE010000179.1 GCA_030859955.1 Chloroflexota bacterium
AGCGGCTCAGCATCCTGTCGCAGGTGCGGGCGAAGCCCGGGGTGCCGTTCGGTGGGAAGTATCGGATCATCGATTTCGCGCTGAGCAACGCGGTGAATTCCGGTTTGACCGACGTGGGGATCCTCACCCAGTACGCACCGCGATCGCTGATCGACCACATCGGCGTCGGGCGGCCCTGGGACCTTGACCGCAGTCGCGGCGGCGTCGCGCTGCTTCAGCCGTTCATCGGCCGTGGACGCGCGCGCGACTGGTACCGGGGTACGGCCGACGCCGTGCTCCAGAACCTCGACTTCATCGAGGATCGATCGCCGGAGCTCGTCCTGGTCCTGGCCGGCGACCATGTCTACAAGATGGATTACCGTCCGTTCATCGAGATGCACCGGGCCCGGCGCGCCGACGTCACCTGCGCAGTGCGCACGGTCCCGATCGGCGAAGCGCACCGGTTCGGCATTCTCGACGTGGCTGCTGACGGACGCGTGACCGATTTCATCGAGAAGCCTCCCGACCCCCCGTCGAACCTGGTCAGCATGGGCGTCTATGTCTTTTCGTGGCCCCTCCTGCGCGACCTGCTCAGCACCGAGCGCGTCGATTTCGGACGCGACATCCTGCCGGCGATGGTGCACGACGGCAGCCGCGTGTTCGCGTATGAATTCGGTGGCTACTGGCAGGACGTCGGGACGGTGGAGAGCTACTGGCAGACGAGCCTGGATCTGCTCAGCGACCAGCCGGACATCGAGCTGAACGACCTCGGCTGGCTTATCTACACGCGCAGCGAGGAGCGGCCGCCGGCTCGCATCGGATCTGGCGCGACCGTGACCAGCTCGATGATCAGCCACGGGTGCGTGATCGACGGGACGGTGGAGCGCAGCGTCCTGTCGCCGGGCGTTCGCGTGGCAGCCGGCGCCGTGGTGCGCGACTCGATCGTGATGTTCGACGCGGTCATCGAGGCCGATGCGGTGATCGACCGGGCCATCCTGGACAAGGAGTGTCACGTCGGTGTCGGGGCGCGGGTCGGCGTCGGAGACGACCTTCGTCCCAACCGTGACGAGCCAGAGCGGCTCTACGCCGGCATCACGCTCATCGGCAAGAAGGCACGCGTCCCACGGGGGGTCGAGATCGGGCGCAACTGTCGAATAGACCCGGGAACGACGGAGCGGGATTTCCAGCGTCGCCGCCGGATCCGGTCAGGCCAGACGGTCGTCGCCGGCGCGCCCCCACGTTGAGCTCGCAGGGTTCGATCGATGGCTGGTTGGAGTCGCTGGGGCTGGAAGTGGTGGCATCGGCCGGGGCGGCCGATGATCCCGCGTTCAGTCGCGACATCATCGTCGATGGGGATCGGCGCTTCGACCTTCGCATCACGGTCGCGTGGGTGAGCGGGGTGGGGTGCTCCCTGTGGGCATACTATGGGCTCGAGGCGATGGAGATCCCCAAGCGAATCTATGCTCGAATGCTGCGTGCCAACTTCGACTATCCCTTCGTGAAATTCGCGATGACCGATGACGATCGGCCGATGCTGATGAGCGAGCTGCCCGTTGCCGGCCTCGACCGCGACCAGCTCGGTCGTGGGATCACCCGGCTGGCCATCGTCGCGGATCGGCTCGTGGAGGAGACGGCAAGCGCGATCGCGGACCGGGGGCTGCTTCCGGACTGGACCGACCGCCAAACCCGCAATCCTGCACTCATGGATGCCTACCGCGCCGATGTCATCTCGGAGATGCCCGAGTGGGAGCCACCGCGGCCGAGGATCCGCCGGCGCGGGCTCATCGCTCGATTGATGGGCCGCCCGTGATGCGGCGCGTGGGAGCGATGCTCGCCCTGGTCGCCGTCAGTCTCACCGCCACCGCGCTTCCCGGCGGGCCGGTGGGACCGGCCGCCGCCGCCGAGTACGAGCTCGAGACGTCGGTCACGTACGACGTGCGGCCCGACGACGGCGAGATCGGGGTCGACGCGCAGGTCACCTTCACCAATACGACCCCGAATCCATCAGGCCAGTTCAGCGTGTTCGACGAGGTGGTGTTCGCCATCCATGACGATGTCACGGCCGTCACCGCTTCCGACGATGAAGGCGACCTCGCTGTGTCGGTCGAGGTCGAGGACGATGTCAACGTGGCGACCGTCGAGCTCCGTGACGACCTGCGCTTCGAGGACAGCATCGAGCTTGATTTGGGGTACACGCTGGTCGACAGCGACGATCCGCAGATGCGTGTGCGGCCTTCGGTGATCGTCTTTCCCGCATGGGGCTTCGGCACGAGCAGCGAGGTCAGCGTCACCGTCCCGAACGACTACGAGGTACGAGTCGACGGAGACGAGCTCACCGAGGCGGACGGCCGCCTGGTCAGCGGGCAGATCGAGAACCCGGGCGAATGGCTGGCCCTGGTGACGGCGACCCGGCCGGTGGAGTATGCGACCTTCGATGCCGCCGTCCCACTGGAAGGTGGCACGGCCGACCTCCAGGTTCGCTCCTTCGCCGATGACGAGGCCTGGGGAGAGCGCACGCTGGAGCTGGTCGAGCGCGCGCTGCCGTTGCTCGAGGAAGAGATCGGCCTGCCATATCCGCGTCTTGGCGGGCTCGTGCTGATCGAATCGGTGGCCACCGACGCATCGGGCTTTGCCGAGACGTCCGGTCCCGGAACCGAGATCCTCGTCGCATTCGACCAGCCGCCGTTCACCGCCCTCCACCAGGTCGCGCACGTCTGGCTCTCGTCGGCGCTCATCGAGGCGCGATGGATCCGAGAGGGCCTGGCCAGCGAGGTCGCCGGGCGCATCGCCGAAGAGCTCGAGCTTTCGCCACCGTACGACCCTGCCGCTGAGACGGCCGACCGCGTCGAGGCGGCGTTCCCCCTCGACGCGTGGGACGCGTCGGCGGACGCGGAAGCGGAGCGGTACGCGCACGCAGCCTCCTGGTCGCTCATCTCCGAGCTCACCGCTGACATCGGACCCGAGGCGCTGCGGACGGTCCTTGTACGCGTCTCGGCGTCCATCGGACCATACGCCGAGACGGAAATCGACCCGGAGCCGCCCGCTGACGGAGGAACCCCCCAGGTACCGCTGACCAGCCGCACGTTCCTGGATCATCTCGAGGCCGTCAGCGACGCCGACGTTGCGGAGCGCTTCGAGGCGCTGGTACTGACCGATGCCGACGTGGCGCTGCTGCCGCTGCGGGCGGACGCCCGCGAAGCGTTCGATGCGTTGCACGAGGCCGCCGACGGTTGGGGCGCGCCCGACCCGATTCGAGCCTCCATGACGGACTGGCGCTTCGAGGAAGCGCTGGCGCAGATGGAGGCGGCGGCGGCATGGCTCGATGAGCGGGACGCATTGCTCACGGACATGCAGGCGGCGGGACTGTCAGCGCCCGACCGCCTTCAGCTGGCCTATCGCTCTTTCGGTGGGGGAGCCGAGGCCAGCGCGGAGCTGGACGCTCAACGGGCGGTGGTGGATGCCTACGCCGCAACCGCCGCTGATCTGAACGGTCCACGCACCTTCCTGGAGCGCATCGGCCTGATCGGCGGTCCTGAGCCATCGGACCAGCTGCGCCTTGCGAACGGCCGCTTCGCCGATGGGGATCTGCGCGGTTCGGTCGAAGCCATCAGCGAGGCGCAACGCACCCTGGCCTCCGCTGAGAGCGGCGGCATGGTGCGCCTCGTCAGCGCGGCTTTCGTGGTGCTCGTCCTGGCATTGCTCGCGGTGCTCCTGTTCCGGCGGCGCGCGTCGCACGCTGGCGCGCCATGACGAGCGAGCGTCCATCACCGCATTTCCTGCCCGCGGCCGACGTACTCTCGGGTGAAACGGCCGACGCGTACTTCGATCGCGCCCGCACGATCCTCGCCGCCGAGCAGCTCGACCCGGTCGTGACCATGGAGATCTTCTCGCGTGGAGAAGGCGTGCTGTGCGGCGCGGAGGAGTCGATCGCATACCTTCGGGAGATCTTCGCGGAGGTCAACGGTCACGCCCCGCCGGTCGTCGAGTCCCTCCATGACGGTGACCGCTTCGCCTCCAGGGAGGTCGTGATGCGCATCAATGCGCGCTATTCGGCCTTCGGCCTGTACGAGACCGCGATTCTGGGCATCCTGGCCTCCGGCTCGGGATGGGCGAGCGCCGCCCGTCGCATCGTGGATGCGGCGGCGCCGATCCCGGTCATCGGTTTCGGTGCCCGCCATGTCCACCCGAGCGTCGCCGACCAGATGGACTACGCCAGCGTGGTCGGTGGCTGTATCGGGGCCTCCACCCCTGCCGGTGCGCGACTGGCCGGACTGGCGCCGACCGGCACCATGCCGCACGCCCTCGTCCTCATCTTCGGCGACACGGTGCGTGCGGCGGAGGCTTTCGACCGCCATATCGATCGCGACGTGCCGCGCATCGTCCTGGTCGACACCTTCAAGGATGAGGCGGAGGAGTCGCTTCGCGTGGCCGAGGCACTCGGCGACCACCTGTGGGGCGTGCGGCTCGACACGCCCTCTGAGCGCGGACGCGTGACGCCGGAGCTGGTGAAGGAGGTGCGGGCGCGATTGGACCTGGCCGGACACCCGCACGTGAGGATCGTGGTCTCCGGCGGGATCGACGTGGATCGCATCGGCGTCTTCAGGGATGCGGGCGCGCCGGTGGACTCGTTCGCGGTGGGCAGCGCCATCAGCAAGGCGAGTCCCATCGATTTCACAGGCGACCTCAAGGAGATCGATGGAAGGCCGGTCGCCAAGAGAGGCCGCATTCCCGGCCGCACCGAGAATCCCCGGTTGGAGCGGATCGACCTTCGGCGCTAGTCTGGAGGAATGCAGCCCACCCCTGCCTCGGACGACCGCGAGTCCGCCTACGAGCTGTTCCAGCGCGGCTCACAGATGCTGGCTGAGCGACACTTCGGGGCCGCGGCGGTGCTGCTGGAGCGAGCCCTGGCGCTCGAGCCAGGCAAGGCGTCGATCCTCGAAGCCCTGGGCCAGGCGTACTACAACCAGGGCGCCCACGATCTCGCGGCCGACCGCTTCGCCACGATCGTCGAGGCCGATCCGGTGGCTCACTATGCCCACTTCGGACTGGGATTGTCGCGATCCCGGCTGGGTGACGTCATGGCTGCCCGGCGACACCTCCGCATGGCGGTCCTGCTCAAGCCGGAGAACGAGGCGTATCAGCGGGCGCTTGCGCGGCTCGGTGACGTCGTCTAGCTCACGCCGCCGCTCGTCCACGACGGCGTTGCTCGCGCGCCAGGCGAGCCTGGAGCAGCCCGAGCACGGCGGCCTCCTCGGGCCGTAGTGCGTGTGCTCCGCGGCCCGCACCGCGAGCACGGACCGAGAGCGCATCGATCAGCGTCCCGTCGAGGTAGGAGTTGATCACCTCGGGGTGGACGTAACAGGCACGGCTCACCGCGGGCGTGTTGCCCAGCTGGCCGGCCACGCTCTCGATGGCACCGACGATCGCCTTCTTGCGCCCCGCCTCGTCATCGATCTGGAGGAAGTCCTGGAGCGCCATCGAGGCGGCGACGGTGCCCGCCCAGGTTCGGAAATCCTTGGCGGTGAAGTCTTCCCCGCTGATCTCGCGCAGGTAGTCGTTGATCTCCCCCGAGTCGATCGACTGACGCCGGTCATGCTCGTCGATGTACTGGAACAGCTCCTGACCGGGTATCTCCTGGATCTGCTTGACCAACCGCGCCAGGCGCCGATCGCGCACGGGGACCACGTGCTCTTTGCCGGACTTGCCCTTGAAGCTGAACTGGATCCCGGATCCGTCGCTCTTGACGTGGCGCTCCCGCAGCGTGGACAGGCCAAAACTGCCGTTGTCGCGGGCGTACTCCTCGTTGCCGACGCGGATGAGCGTCGCCTCCAGCAGACGGACGACGAGCGCAAGCACCTTCTCCCGCGGATAGCCCCGGCGACGAAGGTCACGATCGGTCCGGCGCCTGATCTTTGGGAGCGTCCTGGCGAACTCGATCAGCCGGCCGTACTTGGCTTCATCGCGCACCTCTCGCCAGTGTGGGTGGTAGCGGTACTGCTTCCGCCCACGCGCATCCCGGCCGGTGGCCTGGATGTGGCCACGTTTGATGGGGCTGATCCAGACATCGGTCCAGGCCGGTGGAATGGCCAGGCGCTCGAACCAGGCGATTCGGTCCTCGTCGTCGATCCGATTCCCGTCAGTACCGACAAAGCTGAATCCCTTGCCGGCGCGTTTACGACCGATGCCGGGCATCGTGTCGTTCACGTAGCGCAGGCCCGCGTCCTCGGCGGAGGCCTGGGGATCGTCGATCTCGAGTGTCATGGCATCGGGTCGATTGGCAACCGCCGTGCCAGCCAGCCAACCGCCGCGATCGTCTTGGCATCCACGATGCGTCCGTCATCGATCGCGGCCAGCGCATCGTCGAGCGTCATCCACGAGGCCTCCAGCAGTTCATCCGGGTCGCTCTCGCCGTCGGAGGGCGTGAGGTCGGTGGCAAGGAAGAGGTGCATCAGCTCATCGCAGAAGCCCGGCGCCGTGTAGAAGCGCGGTCCCTCCACCCAGGTCGCGCCCGCCACGCCGACCTCCTCCGCCAGCTCGCGCCGCGCGGTCTGGTCCGGCGGCTCGTCCGGCTCCAGCGTCCCGGCCGGTATCTCGAGCAGGACGCGCCCCGCCGCATGACGCCATTGGCGCACCATCGCCAGCCGCTCCCCATCCCAGGCCACGATGCCGACCGCTCCGGGGTGCTCAACGATCTCGCGGGTGGTCCGGTGCCCGTCGTCGCGCTCCACCTCGTCGACGCGCACGCGGATCCGGCGGCCGGTCCATGGATGACTGCTGCTCCGAGTGCGCTCCTCCATCCCGAGCATCCTAACGGGCGCCGCTAATTCGCTCCCGCTACTGGTCGGTCACCTCAGAGGAGGACGAGGCCGTCCGCGCCGCGGTCACGGCCGTCATGGATCGCAGCCATGACGGTTCTGGTGTCGAGGGGAAATGTCTGCCGCAGCGATGGCAGGTTCCTGCGGACGAGAGCCATGTTGCGTTCCGTTGCCGCGATGAGCAGCGTCATGCGTTGGACCTGGCTGTCTCGCTTCTTGGCAGACATGGATCGCTCGACTGCCTGCAGGTCATTCGGCCGTGTCTCGGCCTCCACGCCGAGCCGCGGTTGAGCACCCGATACAGCCCTCACCGGAGCACATCCGGCCCGATTCACACCCGGAGCTGTCGTCCTCGGACCACATTCCGGTGTTCAAGCGCGGGTGGGACCTCCACAGGAAACATCGCGGCATATAGGCGGCATCAGGCGGCGGGCGGCGGGGAGGAATCCCGGCTAGCATGCGGGCATTCCATGAGCGAAGCGATCAGCAACATCTGGCGCCGTCCCCTGCGGACGGCGCTCACCATCCTCGGCATCGTCATCGGCGTGTTCGCGCTCACCGTGATGGGCGCGCTGGCCGAGAAGCTCAACGTGTTGGTGGACGGGGGCGACGAGTACTTTCGCACCCGCATCTTCGTCTTCGACGAGGGCGCCGCGTCTGGCTTTCAGGCAAGCTCGCGACCGGTGACTCGTGACCTGGCCGAGCGGATCCAGGAGCTTCCAGGAGTCGACCGTGCCACGCCGGTGCTCCAGACGCTGCTCAACCCCGGGGAGGCGGGCGGCTTCGACCTTCCCGAGCTGCTGACCGGAATCGAGCCCGAGACGTGGTATGACGAGGCGATCGAGCTGCGCGTTGACGCGGGCAGGCTGCTCGAGCCTGGTGAGGCCGACGTCACCGTCATCGGCGCTGATCTCGCCGAACGCTACGACCTGCGGGTCGGCGACTCGTTCAGCATGCGCGAGAACGAGTTCGAGGTGATCGGCGTCCTCGAGCGCACGCTCACCTTCCCCGACAAGATCGCGTACGTGCCGCTCGCCGATGCCCAGCAGATCTACGTCGATTCGGTGCCCGACGCCTTCCAGGAACGGACCGATGCGCTAGCGACCCAGATCGAGGTGTTTCCTGACGACCTCGACGCGGCCGATGCGATCGCCGCCGCCATCACTGACGAGATCGACGGTGTCCGTGCGGTGACCCCGGCCGAGGTTGCCGACCAGATCGGGCAGGCCAGCATCGTGTTCAACCTGATCATCGTCGGCGCCAGCGTGATCGCCGTCATCGTGGGCGGCCTGTCCGTCATCAACACCATGGTCATGACCGTCAGCGAGCGAGTGCGCGAGATCGGCATCAAGAAGGCGGTCGGCGCGCCGACCGGTGCGATCCTGCGCGAGTTCGTGGTCGAGGCCACATTGCTCGGGGCCATCGGCGGCATCGTGGGGCTTGGCCTTGGCGCGCTGCTGGTCGTTGTCCTCAACGCACAGACGGCCGGGTCCGGCACGAGCGTCTTCCTGCTGACGCCCATGCTCCTGCTGCGCTCGTTCCTGTTCGCGACAATCCTCGGCACGCTGGCGGGCATCTATCCGGCGTTCCGGGCGGCGCGGCTCGACCCGGTCACGGCGCTGCGCAGCACGTGAATGGATCCGGCGTGAGTGACGTCATCTTGCGGGCCACGGGACTCACCAAGGTCTACCGCCGCGGCGGTAGCGAGGTGCGCGCCGTGGATGGCATCACCTTCTCGGTGCGTGCCGGCGAATTCATGGCGATCATGGGCCGATCCGGATCCGGCAAGACGACGCTCCTCGACCTGCTCGGTTGCCTGCTGCGTCCCACTGACGGTGAGCTCGAGATCGATGGGCGAAGCGTCATCGGCGCATCTGACCGGGAGCTCGCCACCATCCGCCGTGAGCGCATCGGCTTCGTCTTCCAGGAGTTCAACCTGATCCCGACGCTGACCGCCGTCGAGAACGTCATGCTGCCGCTGCGGTACGGTCCGCGCCATCCCAACGGGAGGCAGGAGGCCGCGCAGCTGCTGGAGCTGGTCGGCCTCGGAAACCGTGCGTCGCATCGGCCCAGCGAACTGTCCGGCGGTGAGCAGCAGCGGGTCGCCATCGCCCGCGCCCTCGTCAACGAGCCGGCGGTGATCCTCGCCGATGAGCCGACTGGCGAGCTCGACTCGGTCACCGCGGAGACCCTGCTGGGCACGCTGCGCGGGCTGAACCGGGATCGAGGCGTGACGATCATCATCGTGACCCACGATGCGGGCATCGCAGGGGCGACCGACCGCGTGGTCCGGCTCTCTGACGGCAAGGTCATCGCGGACGAGGATCGTGCCGCACGTGGATTCGCCGGCGCCCTCTCGGGTGAGCCGGTGTCGAACCGTAACGGGCATGGACACCGAGCGGGTGGGGTCCTGGCGCGTCTTGGAGCTCTCGTTGAGCGGGCGCTCCCGCGGTGATCGAGGCGCTGGGGCTCACCAAGCACTTCAAGGCACTGACGGCCGTCCATGACCTGTCCTTCACCGTTGGCGACGGCGAGATCTTCGGCATCCTCGGGCCGAACGGTGCCGGCAAGACGACCTCGGTGCGCATGCTGGCAGGGTTGATCGGCCCCTCGGATGGCTCGGCGCGGATCAACGGGCTCGAGCTCGGGAAGGACTCGCAGCGCATTCGGGCCACGACCGGCGTGCTGACCGAGGCTCCCGGGCTGCACGACAAGCTCACCGCCCGCCAGAACCTAGGCTATTACGGTCGGCTCTACGGCTTGCGCGGTGGCGAGCTCCGTCGCGCCGTCGACCGATACCTCGGCATCGTGGGCATGGTCGACGCCGGTGACCGGCGCGTCGGCGGCTTCAGCAAGGGGATGCGTCAGAAGGTGGCCATTGCGCGCGCGCTCCTCCACGAGCCCGATGTCGTCTACCTCGATGAGCCGACGAGCGCCCTTGATCCATCGGCCGCAAAGATGGTCCGCGACTTCGTCGCCACGCTGCGCGATGCGGGGCGCTCCATCGTGGTGTGCACGCATAACCTCGACGAGGCGGAGCGGCTCTGCGACCGCATCGGGATCATGCGCGGAACGCTGCTGCTGGTGGACACGCCGGCGAACCTTCGCCGCCAGGGCCGGTCGGCATCGGTACGGGTCGACCTTGCCGGCGCCCGCGGACCCGGCTCCTTCCTCGACCTGCTCGCCGAGCTTCCGTTCGTGGATGGGGCGCACGTGGTCGACGGCTCGCTGTTCGTCGAGGTGAGGGATCCACGTGGCGACAACCCGGATCTCGTTGGCGCGCTCGTCAACGCCGGTGCCCGCATCGTCGGCGTCACCGAGGAGGTCGCCACGCTCGAGCAGGTGTACCTGAACCTGGTCGGCGAGGCCGGCACGCGCGACGCGGCAGCCTGATGCGTCCGCACATGATCGCGGCGGTCCTCGCCAAGGAGGTGCGCGACCTGCTGGCGAATCGGATCCTGCTCGGAGCGGTGGTCTTCCCGGCGCTCGTCTTCGCCGCCATTCCCACCGGCATCGTCGCGTTCATCCAGGTCAACGAGCTGGATCCCGCGCAGATGGGCCAGATCGAGCAGTACATCGGCCAGTTCCCGGACCTGCCGCCCAAGCTTGCTGCGCAGGGGTTCATCGTGCTCAACTTCATGGCCTACTTCCTTCTCATTCCGGCCATGGTGCCGATGGCGATCGCCACGCAGTCGGTCATCGGCGAGAAGACGGCACGTTCGCTCGAACCGCAGCTGGCAACGCCGATGGAGGTCAGTGAGCTGCTGATCGGCAAGGCGCTCTCGTCGGCCGCTCCGGCCGTGCTGGCCACCTGGGGCGTATTCCTGCTCTACGGCTTCGTCAACGGCGCCATTGCGGATCCGCGTCTCACGAACCTGATCTTCAGCGACGTGTGGAGGGTCGCGATGCTGACGCTGGTGCCGTTGATCTGCCTGCTGAGCGTGCTGCTCGGGATCATCGTGTCGTCACGGGTGACCGATGCGCGCACGGCGCAGCAGATCGGTGGCTTCATCGTGCTCCCCGTCATCGGCGTGGCGGTCGCGGGCTTCTTCAGCGGCCAGGCGTCGTTCTCGATGCAGCAGGTGCTGCTCGGGGACCTGGTGGTCGCGCTCCTGGTCGGAGTCGCGCTGGTCATCGGTAACTGGATCTTCGACCGCGAGGCGATCCTGACGCGCTTCGGATAGTCCAGGCCCTCCGTCCCATTGCGCCGATATATCGGGCCGTGGGGCGCATGGCCAGGCATTGGCGTGCGTTCAGGCCTCATAAATCGGGTTCTTATGCGCGCAACGCTCGCGACACGTGCGAGAGTGCCCGATAGATCGGCGGTGTCGCGACGACGCCGGATTCTTATCGGCGAGGAGCGTCAGGCCCCGTGATGCTCGCGCCGATGCAGACGCCCGATGAGCGCCCGCATGATCGGAACGGCGATCTCCGGGTGCTCCTCGAGTAGCGCGGTGAACTCCCAGGCGGGGAAGAGCAGGCACTCGGTCTCCGTCGCCGCGACCACTGAGGCCGATCGTGGCTCTTCCTCGATGAGCGCGAGCTCGCCGAAAAAGTCGCCCGCCTTCAGGGCTCCGAGGCGTTCGCCGCCGCGCTCGACGCGTCCCTCGCCGCTCAGGATGATATAGAGCGCGGTCCCGTTGGAGCCCTCGCGCACGATCTCCTGCTCAGCATCGTAGGTGCGACGCTTGCCCGTCTCCGCCAGGCGTCGGCGAATGCGGCTGCTGAGTCCCGCCAGGAGCGGGACCGATGCCAGTTGCTGCTCGAGCTCCACCGGCGTGATCCTCCGTGCGCTGCGTGGCCATTCGGCGTGAGAGGCGCATCCTACCGCGCATCTACCCGTTCTGGCGAGGTCCGGCGGCGTCCAGGAGATCGGCGCGAGGGAGCGACGGTTCGCGTCGCCGGAGCTGAAGCGTTCGAATCTCGGCGGGGCCGAGGTCGAGTCGGATGGCTCCATTTGCATCCAGCACGACCGATGCGCCCGGCGCGCCACGCAGGTCTGCTTCCCGTGCCTCGATGATCTCCGCGCTCAGCGCGGCGCTCCGCCGGTCTCCGGCCAGGTTCACGACCCGCGCCTCGATCCAGCCCTCATCCCGGCGCCGCAGCGACGAGAGCACCACCGCGTCTCCGTCCAGCCGCACGCCGTCGTCCCCGGCCCGCTCGGGCGGCCAGGGCGCCTCGCCACCGCCCGCGCCATGCGTCACGAGGAAAGGATGGCGGTAGCGCTCGGCCGCGGCCGCCACGCCGCCGCTGAGCCAGTCGCCGGCGTGCGGATACAGGCCGAAATCGAAGCGCCACGGCCCGCGCATCTGCCCGCTCGGAATCGGGAGCTCGGGTCCCGCCGGATCCTCGCGGTACGGGTTGTCGTTACGGCTGATGAGCCCGATCGACCGAAGCACGGTGATGGCAAGCTCCCGATCCGCGGAACCGGTCAGCTCGTACTCCGCGAGATGGCCGAGTAGAACGGCGAGGCCGCCGGCATCGACCCAGCTGTGTGCCGGGTAGGTGGCCACCGGCTCTTCGTGGTACCCGCCCTCACCGACCATCCCGCGCTCCACGACCGCGAACTGGCCCTCGGCGTGGGACGTGTCCGCGCGGTGGGGGAGCGGAGCATGGAATCGCACGCGGTGGTCGTCCGATCGGTTGTCGAACCTGAGGCCGATCCTGACGAAGGGCTCATCGGCTCGCAGCTCGAGCACCATCGTGACGTCGGTCGGCTGCATGTCCGTCGTGCGCGCCGATCCGTCCGGCGCAACGCCACGCGGCCAGTCATAGCGGCGAGTGACGGTAACGGCTCCACGCACGGGCCCGGGTAGCGTCGCCTCAACCGCGACCGACGATGGCGTGTCCACGATCACGTCGGATGCCGGCGGCCCGTAGTTGTACGAGTCACCGAAATCGCCGCCGTCCATCATCCGGCCGACTCCATCGGCGACCACGCCATCGGTCGTCTCGAG
>JALZJE010000165.1 GCA_030859955.1 Chloroflexota bacterium
ACCGTGCACCGCCGGGAAACATCCGGCCGCTATATCGAAGCCCAACCACCGAGGCGAAGCATGCCAGTTCGAGATGCGTGACCGATTCACGCGGTCCTCGCTCGATTCTCCGAACCTTCGAGGGCGACCATCCCAGAAGGCGTGCCACTTCCCTCTGGGTCGCGCCGCATAGCCGGCGCGCTCGCGCGAGTTCCTCCCCTGGCTCGATCGTGTCACGCCGGGAGCGTCGTATGGCTTCGTCCAGCGCTCGAATCCTGAATGGCATTCGCCAAGTATTCCGGGCCGCCATTACCGGCGCGTTACCGCTGTCTTTGCGGGCTGCGTCGGACCGCCCGGCCGCTCGGACCGCGCCCGGCCGCGTCGGACCGCCCGCCACGCAAACGCACCAGCCAGCATCCAACCGCGTACCATCGGTCGCCATGACCAACCGCACCCTTCAGATGACCGACCAGCTGGTCGATTACGTCCATCGCCTGGGCGTCCGCGAGCATCCCGTGCTGGCGGCGCTGCGCGCAACGACCATCGACCTGCCCGAATCCGACATGCAGATCGGACCGGATCAGGGCGCCTTCATGGCGCTCCTGGTGCAGGCCATCGGCGCAACGCGGATCCTCGAGATCGGCACGTTCACCGGTTACAGCTCGACGGCCATGGCCCTGGCGCTTCCGCCGGAGGGCCGCATGGTGTGCTGCGACGTCAGCCGCGAATGGACCGATATCGCGCGAAGAGCCTGGGCCGATGCCGGAGTCGAGGAAAAGGTCGAACTCCGCCTGGGTCCCGCTGCGGCGACCCTGGAGACCCTCGAGGACGACGGCTTTGACCTCGCGTTCATCGATGCTGACAAGCCCGGTTACGACACCTACTACGAGGGCTGCCTGCGCCTCGTGCGCCAGGGAGGGCTGATCCTGATCGACAACGTCCTGTGGAGTGGTGACGTGGCTGACCCATCCGTGGAGAACGACTCGGTCGATGCAATCCGCGCCCTGAATGCCAAGATCGCCAGCGATGTGCGAGTCGACCACGTGATCCTGTCGATCGGCGACGGCCTGACCATCGCCCGGCGGCGCGACTGAGGCGCTTGACATCGGTGCTCTAATGATTCGGTGAGGTCAATCAATCGACGCTTCCGAATCAATATGAGCGGATCATGGACGAGCACCTGACCATCTCTCGCCCGGATCAGCTCCACGCGCTCGGCGACCCGACGCGGTGGCGGATCCTGGGTGTCCTGCTGGAGGGATCGGCCAGCGTACAGGAGCTGGCTCGAGCGCTCGGCGCGGCGAAGGGGACCGTGGCGCACCATGTGCGGGTCCTGCACGCGGCCGGCCTGGTCCGTATCGCGGAGACGCGGCGGGTCCGCGGCGTGGTCGAGAAGCGCTACGCACGGGTCGCTCGCCAGTTTCGGCTCCAGGAGGGCGACCCCGAAGGCATGGGTCCGGCAGCTGGCAAGCTTGCGGCCAGCCACATGCCGCTGCGCCAGGCCCTCGCGGAGGCAAGGCCGCGGCAGGGACCCGAGACGGACGACCCCTCGATGTCGATCGTGGTCCGCGCCCGCATGCCGGCTGAGCGTGCACGCCGCTTCGCGAGCCTTGTCGCGGCGCTGGCCGGTGAATTCGCCGATGGCGCGCCGGGTGACGGCGAGACGTTCGGCTTCGTGGCGGCCGTCTACGTCCCGGATTGGGCTGGCGCCACCCGGGAGGCCAGCTGATGTCGCTCGAGACGCCGACGCCCCGCGAGCCATCGCCCAGCGAGGTCGCCGCCACGACGCCGCGCCGAACATCGCTGTGGCGCCACGGGAACTTCGTCAAGCTGTGGTCGGCCCAGACCATCAGCCAGTTCGGCGATGAGATCACCGGGCTGGCGCTCCCGCTCGTGGCGATCCTCGAGCTGGAGGCCACCCCGTTCCAGATCGGCCTGCTGGGCACCTTCCAGTTCCTGCCGTTCATCCTGCTCACCATCCCTGCGGGAGTCTGGGTCGACCGCATGCGGCGCAAGCCGATCCTGATTGGAGCGGACATCGGTCGGGCGCTGCTGCTGACCTCAATTCCGGTCGCCTTCGTGGGCGACTGGCTCACCATCCCGCAGCTCTACGTCGTGGCCTTCGCGGTCGGCTGTCTCGAGGTCTTCTTCGACGTCGCATACCAGTCCTACCTGCCGGCGGTCGTCGAGCGCGACCAGCTGGTGGAGGGAAACTCGAAGCTCGAGCTGTCGGTCTCGGCTTCGTCGGTCATCGGGCCCGGCATCGCCGGTTTCCTGGTCGAGCTGGTGCGGGCGCCGTTCGCGATCCTGTTCGATGCGCTCTCGTACGTCGGGGCCGTCATCATGCTGCTCTTCATCCGCCGACCTGAGCCGCCGCCGCCGGCGCACGATCCGGCCACCGGCCCGCGTCCGTCCATGCGGACCGAGGCGACCGAAGGGCTCAAGTATGTCTTCGGGCACCGATACCTGCGCTCGATCGCCGCGTGCACCGGGACCCTCAACCTGTTCGGCAACATCGGCGGAGTGATCCTGCTGTTCTACATCGTGGAGGAGCTCGGGATCACCGCGGGGACGATCGGCATCATCTTCGGTATCGCGAATCTCGGCGTACTCATCGGGGCGCTCAGCGCGGAGCGGTTGGCCCGCCGGTTCGGGATGGGACGCACCATCGTGTGGAGCGCCTTTACGTCGCCGATGGCCCTGGTCTTCGTCGCGGTCGCTCCGCAGGATGCGCCGATCCCGTTCCTCATCGCCAGTGGCGTCATCGGCGCAGCCACGGCGGTCATCTACAACATCAACCAGGTGAGCCTGCGCCAGGCCATCACGCCGGACCGCATGCTCGGTCGCATGAACGCCACGATGCGCTTCATCGTGTGGGGGACCATCCCGGTCGGTTCGATCCTCGGCGGCCTCCTCGGCGGAGGGATCGGGTTGCAGGCGACGATCTGGGTCGGGGCCATCGGTTCGTTCATCGGCTTCCTGCCCGTCCTCCTGTCTCCGGTCCGCACGCTCCAGTCGATCCCCGACGCAGGCCCGGCATGACCATGCGGGCACCGATGCGTTGCTCGGCGGTGGCCGAGGAGCTCGACGAGGCCATGGTAGGCAGCGTCGACCAGCGCTTCCGATGGCTGCTGGTCGAGGACCGCAGTGCCTGGGGGACCGATGCGGTCAAGGACGTGCTCGGTGCTGATTTCGCAAGCGCTGCCAAGCGGCGGAAGGTCCGGGTGCTGCTCGTGCGCCGACGCGAGGGCGATCCCGCGGCGGATGCCGTCCGGCGGGTGATGCTGGTGGACACGCGTTCGCGTGAGATGGCCATCCGCACCGTGCGCCATCCATCGGAGCTGACGATTGACGCCGTGGCCGAAGCGCCGATCGCCGAGTTCGGCGCCCCCATGCAGGACCAGATCTTCCTGGTCTGCACCAACGGCAAGCGAGACGCATGCTGTGCCCTGCGCGGACGCGCCCTGATGACCGCCCTGGCGGCGGACCACGCCGAGCGAACGTGGGAGTGCACGCATCTCGGCGGGCACCGGTTCGCCGGCAACCTTGTCTGCCTTCCCGACGGCATCGTGTACGGGCGTGTCACCGCCGCGGATGGCCCCCGACTCGCCGATGCCTACCTAGCGGGTCGCGTCGAGCCGGCCCAGATGCGTGGCCGCTCTTCCTGGCCGGCACCCGCGCAGGTCGCCGAACAGGCGCTGCGCACGAATCTCGGCCTCCATGGTGTCCTCGATGTTGGGCTCCACCGCTCAACGACCGAAGGCACGCGCGCGCGCGTCACCCTCATGGCCGGCGGAAGGGGACATGAGTTCGAGCTGCTCGCGGAGCGGCCGGGTCCGCCGCGGGGGATCAGCTGCCGCGCCGATGACCTGGAGCAGCCGCTTCACTGGCGCATCGCGGGGACCGGCTGAGACCTGTACCGAGTTTCCGGGTCGACCCGCCGAATGTGTTCACTCGTGCCACGGGGCTAACGGACAACAACACTGGGTCGCCAAGTCGTTATCCGATGTATCGCTCGTCCCACGGGGCTAACGGACAACGAAAGGAGGCTGGCAGGGCATTTCGCCCGCCCTGCGGGTCAAATGGGCTGGAGCTCGACCCTGCGCGGCGCTTGTTCGCCGTTATCCCCGTGGGATGGGTCCGTCGCTATGCGCCGACGGTTCCGAGTCCGTTGGCCCCGCCTGGTCGACCTCCTGGAAGACGGTGATCTGCAAGCCGGCCGGAGCGCCCAGCCGGGAATTGAGCGAGCGCCACGGCGTTTCAATCGGCGCCGCGATGAGCTCGGCTCCGGCGGACACCAGTGCGCTGGTGGTCGCGGCCGTATCGGCGACCTCGAATGCGACCCGAAGCGTCGGCGCAACCTGGCGCCCAACCTCGACGTCGTCGATCATCCTCTTCTGCGCCGGGTTGGCGATCTCCAGGGTCGCGCGGCCGGCGTTCAGGATGGCGACCCGTGCACCGCCCGTGCCCTCGAACGCCTCCTGCTCAGGCAGTCGAGAACGTCGCGGTAGAAACGGACCGCCTCCTCGTAGTCCTCGGCCTCGACCATGAGGCGCATCTGGAAAACGGGACTCGCGCCCGTCGCGTCACGCAGGCTCATGCCGCGACAATAGCGCCATGAAAGGTGTGCCGGCCGAGCTGCTGCGAGAGGCGGCTGAGCGGTGGGGAACTCCGCTGTACGTCACCGATCTCGACGCCGCAGCGGCGGCCGCGCACGCCTGGCGAACTGCCTTGCCAGGAGGCCTCGTCGCCTACGCGATCAAGGCGAACCCCGACCCGGCACTCCTGCGCCGTCTCGCCGATGAGGGCTTCGGCTTCGAGGTTGTCGGGCCGATCGAGCTGGCGCTCGCCATCCGGGCCGGCTGCCCGCCCGAGCGCATCGTCGTCAACGGCGTCGGCCAGACCGATGCGGACCTGGCGCAGGCCCTTGCCGCCGGGGCACTCGTCAACGCGGAGTCGCTCGGCGCGCTCGATACGCTGCTGGGGGCCGGCCCTGGAAGGATCGGCCTGCGGGTCAATCCCGGACTCGAGGCGGACACCCATCCGCACCTTGCCACGGGAAGGGCTGACGCGAAGTTCGGTCTCGGGCTTGATGAGCTGCCAGGGGCAATCGACCTGCTGATGCGCGGCGGGCGTCGGCTGGCCTCCATCGGCGCGCATATCGGCTCCGCCATCGATGATCCCGAACCGTTCAGTCGGCTGGCGGCCCTGGTGGTGCGGCTGGCCCGGCAGCTCGAGGTGCCTCAGATCGATCTCGGAGGTGGCTACGCCGGGTCCCCGGCAACATGGGCCGCGGTGGTTCGACCGCACCTGCCGCCGCCGACGGTCTTGATCGTCGAGCCTGGCCGCAGCGTTGTGCGCGATGCCGGCTGGTTGCTGACCCGCGTGGTTCGTGCGCAGGCTCGCGGCCACCTGGTCGCGGATGCGGGCATGACGGAACTGCTGCGGCCGATGCTGTACGGCGCCCGCCACCCGGTGACGCTGCTCACACCGGGCGCGGATCTACCGATGCATGAAGGTGGGTGGACGCTGTCCGGGCCGATCTGCGAGGCGGGCGACGTCCTTGCTCGCCACCTCGAGCACCCAGCTGGTGAGGGTGCCTTGCTCGCCATCGGCGAGGCAGGTGCCTATGGCCTGGCGATGGCCTCGACGTACAACGGCCGGCTGCGTGCGGCGCAGGCAGTGATCGAGGGCGGCACTCTGCGTCTCAGCCGCCGCCGAGAAACGCTCGAGGATCTCGTCGCGCGCGACGTCTAGCCTCGACGTCCGAAATTGAGGATCCCGTAGACGGTGGCCGTTGCGACGCCGTACACGACGTGCGCGCCCATGTGCATCAGGTTTGTGGGCGCCGGATTCGTGCGGGGGTCACGCTGGAGCCGCATCGCCGGGAGCAGCGTGTCGGCCACCACGCCGACGAGCACGCCAAAGATGGTGCCGTGCACGAGGTGGGGTAGCTTCAACGTCGACTGCATGACGCCGAAGAAGGCGCCCCACGCCGCTCCGTAGGTCCAATGGACCGCCTCGCCGGCCGTCGTCGTGGCGTCCGGGTCGAGCGGCTGCTTGACGACTCCGGAGGCGACGCGCTGCGCCAGCGCCTCGTTCGGCGAATCGGGCGCGGTTGGCCCGGGCCGTTCGGCAGGCAGCTGGACGCCCATGCCCTCGAGCATCTTCGGAGCGCGCTCCATGAACGCGCTCATCACGGCCGTTCCCGCCGCCCCGGCCAGGGCACCTTTGACGATCACCGCCAGCGGAGCTTGATGTGTTCCCATATCAGCCCATGCGCAAGCGCGATGCCAGTCCCGCATCACTCGCCCAAGCGATGGGCTTGATCATCGAGATGGGGATCTCCGCTGTTTGGGGGAGTAGAGAAGGGCCGGCGACGGAGGGCACCTGCCGCCCGGCCCTCGAGAGCTCCATGTTGGCCACCGGGCCATCCGCCCGCCCCGGCTGCGGGTCGCGAATCTGTTTACGTCATTCGGCCTACGCCCGGTTGGTGTCCGGTTCCGCCCTCCAGCTCGTGCTTGAGCTCCTGGAGCTCCGCGCCGCCGCCCATGTGCTCGAGCAGGTCCGCCGGGGTGAGCTCGGCTCGCACGTATGTTCCCCGTGAGCGTCCGCGGTCGAGAATGGAGAAGCGGTCGCCTACGAGGTACGCGTGGTTCACGTTGTGGGTGATGAGCAAAACTCCGAGGCCAGCATCGCGCGCCTGGGCGATGAAACGCAGGACCACGCCGGCCTCTTTGACGCCAAGCGCGGAGGTGGGCTCGTCCAGTATCACGACCTTGGCGCCAAAATGGATCGCCCGGGCGATCGCGACCGACTGACGCTCGCCGCCTGACAGGGTCCCGACCGGCTGCGACGTATCGCGCAGGTCGATGCCCATCTTTCCGAGCTCGTCGCGCGTCACTCGATCGGCATAAGCGCCGTCGAACGTCCTGATCGGCCCAAAACCTTTCGTCGGTTCCGAGCCGAGGAAGAAATTGCGGCTGATGCTCATCAGGGGGATCATCGCCAGGTCCTGGTAGACGGTGGCGATCCCGGCTTGGAGGGCGTCGCGCGGCGAGCTGAAGCGCACAACCCTGTCCCCCACCAGCATCTCGCCGCCGTCGGGTGGATGGACGCCCGAGAGGGTCTTGATGAGGGTCGACTTGCCTGCTCCGTTGTCGCCGAGCAGACAGAGCACTTCGCCGCCTCGTACGGCGAGGGAGACTTCGTGGAGAGCGACGACGCTGCCGAAGTACTTGATGATCTTGCGCGCCTCGATGAGCGGCGCATGGCTCTGATCAGTCATCAGTGACGCACCTGTGCGGCGCGCGTGCGCACCCAGTTGTTGACGATGACGGCTGCGAGCAGCAGCACGCCCAGGAAGGCCTGGTACCAATCCCCCGGAATGCCCGCAAAGAAAATTCCCTGCTTCGTGATCCCCAGCGTGAGCGCACCGAAGACCGTGCCGATGGCGGATCCGTACCCACCCGTGAGCAGGGTGCCGCCGATGACGGCCGTGATGATGGCCTCGAATTCCTTCTGCTCGCCGCGCAGGACATCACCACTGCCGACGCCGAGCACCTGGATGACGGCAAGCAGCGCGGCGGATGCGGCGGTGGACATGAACAGGATGATCTTGACGCGAGCAACGGGCACGCCGACATTGCGGGCGGCCACCGCCGACCCCCCGACGCCGAAGATCCAGTTACCGAAGCTCGTCCGCATCAGGACGAACGTTGCGATGCCGGCCAGCAGCAGCCACCACACGACCGCGATGCTGACGGGACCGATATCGGTGGTGAAGATGGCGGCAACCGGATCGTTCCCGATGTCGCCCAGGCGGACCTGGGTGGTCGATGTGGTTGCCCGGGTGACGCCGATGGTCAGGCCGCGCAGGATGAACAACGTTCCAAGAGTGACGATGAAGGACGGCAGTCGCGTCTTGACGACGAGCCAGCCGTTCAGGGCGCCAACGGCAAGTGCGAACGCGAACGCGAGGAGGACGGCCAGCCAGACCGGGAGCCCCCATTCGCCGATGCCGATGGCGACCAGCATTCCTGCCGCGCCGACCATGGAGCCCACCGAGAGGTCGAACTCCCCGGCGATCATGAGCAGCGCGACCGCGGAACCGATGATGCCGACCTGTGCTGCGACCTCGAGATAGGTCGCGGTTCCGCGCATCGTCAGGAATCCGCGGTCGCCGGCAAGGACCGCGAACAGCAGCCAGACGAGGATGGCGCCGGCTACGGCACCGAGCTCGGGCCGGTTGAGGAGCACCCTGGCCAGCCCGACCCGACGCACCCGTTCGTCGGGTGGCTGGACCTGTTGCTCGGCCATGGGGTATCCCTCCTCTCCGTTGGTGGGCGCGACCGCCGCGCCGGCGGTCGCGCGCCCGGGGTCCGCCTACCGGATGCCGTCCGCACTCAGGTCGATCACCTGGGCCGCGTTCTCCTGGGTCACGAAGCCGGGACCGGTGAGCACTGGCGCACCGCCACCGGGCAGGAGCCCGTACTGCGCGAACTGGGTCACTGCCAGGACGCCGAGGTATCCCTGCAGGTACTGCTGCTGGTCGATGGCGAAGAGCATCCGCCCCTCGTCGAGGGCTGTGAGCACCGCCTCAGACAGGTCGAAGGTGGCGAGCTGGACGCTGTCGGCCAGGCCGGCGGCTTCGAGTGCCGTCAGAGCCGGATCGGCTCCGGTGGGGCCAAGGGTCAGGACACCATCGATGTCGCCATTCGACAGTGCAGCCTCGATGGCTGCCGCGGCCGCGGCGGGATCGTTGAGGTCGACCTCGATCACCTCGGACGGGATGTCGCCCAGTCCTTCGGCGAAGCCCTGGCAGCGAAGGTCGAGCGCCGCGTTGCCCACCTCCTGGTTCACGCAGATCGTGTTGGTGACGCCCGCCTCGGCCATCCGTTCACCGGCGCCGATGCCGGCCTCGAGCTCCGTCTGGCCCACGTGGGTCAGGATGCCGAGGTCGCGGAACACGTCGCTGCCGGAGTTGATGCTGACGACCGGGATTCCGGCGTCGATCGCGGCGGTGATTGAATCTTCGAGAGCGGTGGCGTCGGGGATCGAGATCACCAGCCCGTCCGGCTCCGAGGCGACCGCCGTGTCGATCAGCTCGGCCATGGCGACCATGTCGAACGTCTCCGGCGCGTTGTATTCGACCGTGATGCCGAGATCGGTCTCCGCCTGGTCGACGCCATTGGCGACGACGGACCAGAACGGATCCGACGCCTGACCGTGGGTGACGACAACGATACGCAGGTCTCGCGATCCGCCTCCGTTGCCGCCATCTCCACTCGCGCCGGCGCTCTCGCTGGTCTGCTGCTGGCCGCACGCGGCAAGCACCAGTGCGAGGCCTGCCGCTGCGGCCGTTAGCCTTGTGATGCGCATGTGATTGATTCCTCCGCTTTTGTGTTGATGTACGTCAAAGCGCCGGCGGCGCCGATGACTTGCGCGGGGTCGATGACCTTCAACTCACCTCCGAGATCCGTATGGGTCGGTGCTCTTTCAGAGATCGCGTCGCCGCGACCGCCACGCGCACCGCCTCGAGCCCATCTCGCGCCGTGCAGGCGCTCTCCTGCTCGCCGCGAGCCACCCGCAGGAATGCGCGCAGCTCATTCTCGTACGCCTCGCGGAAGCGATCGATGAATATTGACCACGCCGGGCCGGCTGGCGGCGGCACTCCCGGCTCCAGCGAGCGCATCGGCGTGCGCGGACCCATCCCGATGGTCACGCTGTCGCCCGAACCGAACAGCTCGGTCCGGATGTCATAGCCGAGCGGGTCGTGGCGTGCTACCGAGAGGATGGCGAGCGTCCCGCCCGAAAGCCGCAGGGTGGCGACCGCCGTGTCGACGTCATCGTATTTTGCGAACATCGGGAAGCCGAGCACGTCGCCATCGGCGTAAACCTCTTCGACTTCCTGGCCGGTCAACCAGCGGGTGACATCGAAATCGTGGACGCTGAAGTCATTGAAGATGCCGCCGGAGGCCGGGATATATGCCTCGTGCGGCGGCTCCGGATCATGCCCGGCCAGGCGGACGACGTAGAGCCGGCCAAGGGATCCGTCTTCCACCAGGCGCCTCGCCTCGCGGTAGGCGGCGTCGAAGCGGCGCTGGAAGCCCAGCTGGAACGCGATCCCGGAGGCTTCGACCTCGTCCACCAGCCGCTTTGTATCCTCCAGGTTCGTGGCCAGCGGCTTTTCGCAGAAGATCGGGATGCCCCGGGCGATCCCCGCCCGGATCAGCTCGGAATGGGCGGTGCTGCTGGCGGCGATGACGAGCGCATCGGCAGACTGGATGGCTGGACCGATCTCGGCCGCCTCCGCTCCCACGGTAGTGGCGACCGCCTGCGCGCGCACCAGATCGATGTCGGCCACCACGAGCGCGCCCGGCTCCACCATGCTCGCCAGGATCTCCGCGTGCATCGCGCCGATGCGCCCCGCGCCGAGCTGTGCCACGCGCATCAGGCGATCGCCCTGTCAACGTGGGCGATCTCCGTCAGGCCAACCCGTCGGTCCTCCGTGAATGACCGGGTGGCGGCGACCGCGATGCGCATCGCCTCGAGCCCGTCCATGGCGCTGGTCGCCGGCGTCCGGTTGCCGCGGCAGCTTTCGAGGAACGCGACGAGTTCGGCACGGTAGGCGTCCTCGAAGCGTTCGAGGTAGCCGTCCCAGCCGGCGGTCGCATCGGTCCAGTCCGCGTGGCGCAGGGGCGTGCGCGGCGAAAGGCCACCGCTAATGGCAGCGGTTTCCGAGACCAGCTCGATGCGCGTGTCGTAACCGGTGGGATGGAGCCAGCTGGCCTCGAGCACGGCCAGGGTGCCTTCCGCCAAACGCATGGTGACGATGGCGCTCTCGATCTCGCGAGGATCCGATGGAACGCTGCCATCACGACGGCCGGCGGCAACCGAGACTTCGGTGACCTCCTGGCCGGTGAGCCATCGGACGACGTCGAAGTCATGGGTCGACGAGTCACGGAAGATCGGGGCGACCTCCGGCGGCGGCCCCCACGCCGCCAAACGCGGCGACACCAACGG
>JALZJE010000189.1 GCA_030859955.1 Chloroflexota bacterium
TACCGGCTTCATGGTCGGGCCGCCACTCATCGGGTTCGTCGCCGAGCTGACCGATCTCCGCGTTGCGATGTGCGTCGTCATCGCCTGTCTGGCGCTGGCGATGCTGCTGTCAGGACGGCTGCGATCCCGCGGCGTGGAGCCCACCCCGGCCAGGACCTGATCCTGTCGTGGGATGATGCGGCGAGACGAACGGCGCCGAGCCGGTCAGGAAACCCACGACCCAATGCCAGCAGTCTTGCACAAGAATGTCGAAATCGACGGGGTCGACACCTTCTACCGCAAGCCGGACGGCCGGACGCGCCGGTCGTGCTGCTGCCGCATGGTTATCCGGCCTCCTCGTTCCAGTTCCGTCACTTCATGACGGCCTTGGCGGATCGCTGGCACCTGATCGCGCCGGACTTTCCGGGGTTCGGCTACAGCGCGACGCCCGAACCGGACCGATTCGACTACAGCTTCGCCGGCTACGCGGATTTCCTGGAGCGTTTCACGGTGGCGATGGGCCTGACACGGTACGCGCTATACCTCCACGACTACGGCTCGCAGATCGGCTTGCGTTTTGCGATCAAGGCGCCGGAGCAGGTGGCTGCCCTCATCATCCAGAACGGGGACATCTACGAGGATGAGCTCGGCCATAAGTACGCGGGCCTCAAGGAATACTGGGCGAACCCGACGTCGGAAGGCCGCGAGAAGCTCGAAGAGGCCGTGAGCGAGGCGGGCTTTCGCGACGAGTTCGTCAACGAGGTCAGAGATGAGCTGGTCGCGCGGATCAGCCCGGATCTGTGGAAGATCTCCTGGCCGCTGCTGCAGACGCCACAGCGTCGCAGGGTCATGGTCGGTCTGATGGCTGAGGGACCTGCCTGATGCGGAGCTGCACTTCCTCGACGGCGGGCACTGGGCGCTCGAGACCGATCTGGATGAGATCGTGGTGCTGGCCCGCGACTTCCTCGGACGCGTGCACGAGTAGGCTGCGCGTGCTTTCGCACCACCGAAGGACCGGACGTCCGATTCGGCGCTCAGTGCGGCTCGTGGGGTCCCGTGATGACCTGGAGAGCGTCCGCCACGCGGCGAAGCTGCTTGTCGGTGAGCTGGCCGGTGAAATGCTCGCGGATGCCGCGCAGGTGGGTCCGCGCGGCAGCGCGCACGCGAGCGCGGCCGACATCGGTCAGCGAGGCGTGGACCACGCGATTGTCTGCCGTGCTGCGGTCGCGTGCGACCAGCGCGCGTTCCACCAGCCGATCCACGACCCGAGTCAGGCTGCTCGGCGAGAGCATCGCGCGTTGGGCGAGCTCGGTCATCTTGAGGCGCCTGCCCGGCGCCCGTGCCAGCCGGACGAGTACGTCGTAGTCGCCCAGGCTGATGTCATGCCCGTCGCGCAGCTCGGCGTCCAGCTGTTTCGTGACCTTCTCGTGGGCATGGAGCAGCGCCTGCCAGGCGGCCAGCTCGACGTTGCTGAGCCGGCTCACAGCCGCGCGGCCGACCGGACAGCGAAGCCGATGAGCACCACCCCCGTGATCCGTGAGAGCGCAGGTGTGATCCGGTCCCAGATCCGCGGACGCAGGGTCGAGGCGAGGACGGCGTACGTGGCGAACCAGGTCAACACGATCGTCGCGAAGACGGCCCCCAGTACCAGCACCTGGACCGTCGTGTCCCCTGCGGGATCGATGAACTGCGGCAGCATGCTCGTATAGAAGATGACCTGCCCAGGATGAAGAAGGTTGCTGATCATCCCCGTCCGGAAGTGTTCCGTCCAGGACCAACGCCGCAGGGGAAGGCGGGTCGAGCCGCGGTCCATCACCGGCGCGGGCGCGGTGATGGCACGGATGCCGATCCAGGCGAGATAGCCCGCGCCGAGCCAGCGGATGGCGCCCAACAGGTCGGGGGATGCACTGAGCAGCGTCGCCAGACCGGCGGCTGCGGCTAACGCCCAGGCGGCGGAGCCGGCCGCGATGCCGAGCGCGGCGAGCACGCCGGCACGACGGCCGCCGGTGAGCACGCTGCGTGTCACGAGCATGAAGTCCGGACCGGGCATCACCACGATCAACAAGGCCAGCCCAGCGAAGGTGAGCAACGTCTCCACCAGCTCAGGCCTCGGCAGAGATCAGCTGTGGTGTGGCAGTGAGCAGACCGATCCAGCGCTCGAAGCTCGTCAGGAGCTGCTCGAGGCGCCGTTCGAGAGCGGGGTCGGTGAGCCGGCCGGCGGCGTCGAATGCCTGTTCAGCCTGTGCCACGAAGAGCATCGGCTGGGGCATGACCATCGCGCCGGCGGCTGTGAGTGCGTGGCGCAGTTCCTTCTGGGCGTAGCGCGTGCCCCAAGGACCAGTCGTGGCGCCCATGATCGCTGCCGGTCTACCGTCTAGCACCGCAGCGCTATCGGGCCGCGAGAGCCAGTCGATCGCGTTCTTCATCACGCCCGGGATGGATTGGTTGTACTCCGGCGTGGCGATGAGGACGCCATCCGCCGCGGCGACCAGAGCCCGCAGCTCATGGACTGCGCCAGGCCCGCTCGGGAAGTCTGCCTCGAGATCCTCGTCGAACAGCGGGACGTGGGCCAGCTCGTCGAAGACTGTGACATCGAGCCCTGGTCCAGCCAGTTCGCGGGCCGCGGAGATCAGGCGGCGATTGAGGGAGTCCCTTCTCAGGCTGCCCGAGAAGGCAAGGAGCGTCATGGTCATCGCCCAATCCTTCGCAGCGGAATAGTACGCATGCGAAGGATAGTATCACGGTTCGCGCGGCTTGCGCTGCGCACGTCGCCCAGGCTCGGCTTTATCGGCCCGACGAAGTCCGCAGCGCGTCGGCGGCGGCGATGAGCGTCGCGTGAAACTCGGCGTACGGCCCAGCGCCGATGGCCGCTCCTACCTGCTGCTCGATCTCGAGCATGAGTCGGTCGGACAGTGCGATGACGGCCCTCCCGCGCTCTGTGGGGAGGACCAGCTTGGCGCGGCGGTCCGCTGGATCGGGACGGCGCTCGACGTAGCCGAGGGCCTCGAGCTCGTCCACGGCGCGTCCCACGATCTGCTTGTGACGGCCTGAGAGGGCAGCCAGCTCGGTGGCCCTGTTGCCGTTCCTGTCGAGATGCGCCAGCACCACGCCGTGGGAGGGGCGGAGCTCCTGGTGTCCTCGCAAGGTGAGCTGCGCAAACAGCTCGTCCTGAACCGCGAACAAGAGCCTCGCGGCCAGGATTCCGAGGCCGGGTTCGCGCTCCTTTCGCACGCTGTGGCCCGACAAGCGACGCTCAGCCACGCTATTGGTATACGATAGTGACCGTCACAGATAGTGACGATATAGCTACCCGACCAGAGACGATAGGAAGAGGTGCGATCGTGGCCACCAAGACCGGAGTACAGCTCGTCCGCACTGCCGACGTCGACACGTGGTATCGGGCGGGAGGGGCGGAGATGGCGTTGGGAGACGTCATAGATGCCTCCAACAATGCACCCGACTCGATGAGCGTCGGCTTTGCTCGCTATCGCGCCGGAGCCAGCAATCCGTGGACCGTGACCTACGACGAGGCCCTCATCATCATGAGCGGCCGCTTCAGTGTGCGGAGCGGGGCAGAGGTTACCACTGCCAAGGCGGGGGAGGTCATCTTCCTGCGAGCCGGCACGGCGGTCACCTACGCTGCGGACGAGGACACAGCGCTGGTGTACGTCACACATCCGCATTGGTACGCGGCGACGCTGGCGTCGGAGCATGCCGCACAGCTCGATGCTTTCGGCGAGATCGACGCGAGGACAGCGGCCTCGTTCGTTAGCGGCACGCCATGACCAGCCGCGTGCGTGGCTACGCGACTCGGGCAGGCGGGCCGCCGGATGGTGACGGTGGGAACGCCGCGATCGCTTCGATCTCCAGCAGCCACGCTGGGTCGAATAGCTGCGCGATGACCACGGTCAGTGCCGGGCGATGCTCCCCGAGGACCCGTCGCCGGATGCGGCCATTCGCCTCCGTGAACGCTCGATCAGCGAGGAAGGTCGTCACCTTCACCAGATGGCGAGGGCCCAGACCCGCACTACCGAGGACGGCGGCGATGTTCGCCCATACCTTCTCGCACTGCAGCTCGAATCCGTCAGGCAGCCCGTCCGAACCCACAGGGGTCTGCCCGCTGATGAAGAGGAGCGCTGACGAGTCGACGATCAGGCCGTGCGTGTAGCCACCGACGGGTTCCGGGATGCCGGGTGGTTCGAGGCGCTTCATCAGGGCACGACCGTCATGCGGCCATGGTAGGGCCGCTCGCACCGGGCGGCGAGCCCGCGTGACACACTGAGTCGAACGACGAGACGGAGGGAGGGCTGGGCATTGGAGTCGCGGGTGGTCGATCTGGCCGAGGCGTTCGCTGCATTCGATGATCACTGGTCTCCGAAGATCGTGGCACGCATCAACGACATGGAGCTGAAGGTCGTGAAGGTGAAGGGCGACTTCGTCTGGCATCGCCACGAGGAGACCGACGAGTTCTTCATGGTCCATCGCGGCCGCGTCACCATCGAGCTGCGCGATCGCGAAGTGCCGCTGTCCGCCGGCCAGTGTTTCGTCGTGCCGCGGGGAGTGGAGCACCGTCCGCGCGCCGACGCCGAGTGTGAGCTGTTGCTCCTCGAGCCTGCCGGGACGGTCAACACGGGCGATGCGGGCGGAGACCGCACGATCACCGCGGACCCCTGGATCGCGAGTCGATGAGCCGCATGGTCCGATCCGCCACGAGCGACCTCCGGGAACGGTTCCGGGCCTTACACCGAGACGGGCTCTTCCTCATGCCCAATCCGTGGGATGTCGGCTCCGCGCGGCTGCTCGCTTCGCTCGGGTTCAAGGCGCTGGCCACCACCAGCTCGGGCCACGCGGCGGCGCTCGGGCGACCCGACCAGAACGTCACTCGAGACGAGCTGCTGGCCCATGTCGAGGCGCTCGTGGCCGCGGTCGATGTACCGCTGAACGTGGATGCCGAACGCTGCTTCGCCGACACGCCCGCCGGCGTAGCCGAGACCGTGGAGTCGATCGCGCGGGCCGGTGCCGCAGGCTGCTCCATCGAGGACTACGACCCGCAGCGAGGGACCATCGACCCCCTGCAGGCGGCCGTGGAGCGCGTGGCGGCCGCCGCCGAGGTCGCGAGCCGGCACGGCGTGCTGCTCACCGCGCGGGCCGAGAACCACTTGTACGGCATCGACGATCTGGACGACACCATCAGGCGGCTGATCGCCTACCGCGACGCAGGAGCTGAGGTGGTCTATGCGCCCGGGCTGGTGGACGGCGCAGCCATCTCCAGCGTGGTCGAGCGGGTGGGGATACCCGTCAACGTCCTGGCTCTGCGCAACGGGCCGTCCGTTGCCGAGCTGGCCGCCATCGGCGTCCGGCGCGTCTCGACTGGCGGTTCTCTCGCCCGTGCCGCCTACGGCGCGCTCGTCACCGCCGCACGGGAACTGCAGACCGCCGGGACGTCGACGTATCTGGACGCCGCGATCACGGGCTCGGACCTTGACGCCGCGCTGAAGCCTTAAGCAAGGAGGAGTGTTCGATGGGAACGGTCGACGACGCGGTCCAGGCCCAGATACGCAACATCGAACAGGCTACCGGCCGGTCGATCGACGACTGGGTCGCGCTGGTACAGGGGAGCGGCAAGACGAGGCATGGCGAGATCGTGTCCTGGCTCAAGGCCGAGCACGCATTCAGCCACGGCAATGCGAACCG
>JALZJE010000205.1 GCA_030859955.1 Chloroflexota bacterium
GTCGTCGACGTAGCGAGCCTTGCTCTTCGTCATCCGGAGGCAGCCATCCGCGTGCGATTTGGGCGTAAGGCACGACTTCCGGCGACGATAAGGGTGCCGATAAGGGTGCCCCTCACAAGGGAGAGGAGGAATCCGAGCGTGAATGAACGTGATTGGTACCGCATACCGGATTCGAACCGGTGATCTCCGCCTTGAGAGGGCGGTGTCCTGGGCCTCTAGACGAATGCGGCACGGGTCACTGAGGACGCGGCCGAGTCTACCAAGTGCGCCGCACGCGGGCAAACCGCAAGAGTGCCGGGAATGACGTTGAACAGTGCTCATCCTCGCGCGCATTGCCCGACACTTCGGCCGCTGCAATGGCCGCTTGAGCGTGGACAAGCTCGGAACGGGGCGGATTCCCGTCCAATGCGCAACGGTGCGAGCAATGTTCTATCCCAGCGTGTCCGTCCTGATCAACGCTTCCGGGGTGTGCATTGCGGGCGAGCACCGTCCCGCCACGCCCTGGTCGGGAACGGATCTCAGCGGCGGGCGCCGACGGGGGTGACTGATGCCGACGCTGCGACCATGGCGTGGCGGTGCTCCTCGAGCCAGCCAAGCAGGCTGGCGGCGACATCCGGCCAGGTCTGATGGCCCATGACGAGCCCGAAGTGGCTCGCGCCGGGGAAGTATTCGTAGCTCGCACCGAGCAGATCAGCGGTGCGCCGCGCCTCGGTCGGATGGATCACCTCGTCCAGTCCGGCGCCGATGACGAGGCTGGGCAGGTCCGTGAATCGCGAGGGGTCGATCGGCACGCCAAGCATCCGCTCGCGACGGGCACGACCGGACTCGTGCGCCCCGCGGAGCAGCTCCGTCATCTTCTCGAGCTCCTCGTCGTTCATATCCGGCATCCGTTCACGGAGCTCCTCGGCGGTTCCGTTCCAACCCCACCAGGCGGCGTCGTAGATGGCGGGCACGGCCCGCAGCTCGTGCTCGTCCGGACGGCGCGGCAGGGCAGCGGCAGGAGGCGAGGGGGCCAGGAGGACAAGCCCCAGCACGCGATGCCGCTCGGCATGCAGCATCGCGGCCAGCGCGCCGATCCCCCACCCGACGACGACGCTCGGCCGCGCGATGTGGCGCAGGGCGACCCCGATGTCATCGGCGTAATCGCGCATGGTCACGTCGTCAAGCTCGGCAACGTCGCTCGTGAAATGCCCGCGCAGGTTGAGCGCGTGGGCCTCCCAGCCGCGCTCGGCCAGGTAGGCGGCAATCTCGGTCCACAGCCACGACCCGGTCAACGCGCCGTGCACGAAGAGGAGCGGAGGCTTGCGAGAGCGCCGCTCGGGCTGATGGGTGTCGAGGTGAATGCCCTCGGGCTCGATGAAGACCTCGTCGCGCTTGATCGCCTGCACCATCGGTGGCTTGTCAGTCCTCCAGGGGGTTGAAGACCATGCCGGTCAGCAACTTCGGATAGAAATACGTCGACTTCTGCGGCATCACGTCCCCGGCGGTCGCGACGTCGGCGAGCTGGTCGAGCCGGGTCGGTCGGACGAGGATGGCGGCAGCCGCGCCGCCGGTCGTCACGCGATCGCGTGCATCGGCCTCGTCCCTAGTGTAGGCCAGCCGCTCGCCGGCGGCGACATCGGCTTCAGAGATGCCAAGCCGATCTCCGAGGACGACCACGTGAAGCGCCGCGAGATCGAGAGCCCGGACGGCACCGCTCATCCGCTCGCGCCGCAGCCGATCGGAAATGCCGTCGGGATCACCGACCAGCAGGTAACCATCGCCACCCGGCAGCACCAGCCCGAAGGTGGGCTCGGCGGCACCGCGCCGCTCAGCCAGGGCGGAGGCGAGGGCGCCCGGAGCCATCGGGATCGGCGTGAAGAGCACGTCATCGACCGTCAGTGCACGCAGCGCATCGGCATCGGCATCGAGCAGGATGCGGTGGGTCGGGCGAATCTCGAGCTCGCTGAGCTCGGCGTTGACGAGCATCATCATGATCCAGTCCGCCGCCAGCTCACCCGGTGCCGCCCCCGCCCATCGCGGATCTGCCCGCACCTCCGCCTGGTAGGCCAGGGCCGTCTCATACCGATGGTGCCCATCGGCAATGAACAGCGTCTGCTGTGCGAGGTGGCTCAGCAGCCGATCATCGGCCTCGAGGACGGCCAGCTCATGAATCAGCCCGTCGTCGTCGCGCGCTCGCCATTTATCGCCCGTTGGCTCTCGGGCGGGTTCTGATGGATCGAAGTAGAGCGCCAGGATCGGGCTCAGCTGCGTCTTCGTCGCATGCAGGAGCGCAAGCCGATCCGCCTTCGG
>JALZJE010000208.1 GCA_030859955.1 Chloroflexota bacterium
GGCGCTCACCTCCCGCCTCGGCGATGGTCTCGGCCACCAGGCGGACGGCGCGCTCACGCAGCTCGGGTGGATAGCGGCGTTGGAACGGACTTCGACTCTTGTTGTCTGGCATGACTCCATCTTCCTCCAAGAAGTGGAGCCTCCATCGAACTCAGGGCGATTCATTGTTCCGCCGCCGATGACGACGCGCCGCGCGTGCTGCGCGCCATGGTCCACCGCGCCCCATTGCCTTTGGCGGCGCGACCGATCGCGTCGACTTGTTCTTGGGTGGTGATCTCCGGGTTGTAGCACCGGCGGCGAATGATCCAGGCCAGGTACGCCGCCATGTGAACCATCCCGTGCTCGGGCGGTTGATCATCGGGATAGTCGGCAAGGTGCCAGCCCCCAATCGTCGTGCTTGCGGCTCGAGGATCTCATCTACCCTCGATCTACCCGCACGCGTCGCGGCAACGCCCGAACGCTGGACAACTATTGTTAACCTACCGAGCAACTGCCCACGGAGGGAGAACGGGTGATCCGAGCGCCCATGCACGCATCGAGAGCAGATGCGGCTCACTCCACCCGCCTGACCGCCGGCTTCTGCTGGCACTGGTCCGATCCGAACCCCCGATGGCGCCCTCGTCGACGACGTCTCGGCAGCTGGCAGATGCCTTGGAACGCCAAAGCCCGATGCCGACCCAGCGCAACGAGGCGGCAGTTCTGGACCACCTGGCTAGGGACAACATCCATGGAAGGGAAATCGATATGAGTGGAAAAGGCGGGAGTCCGTCACCGCCCGGAAGGCCTGCGCAGGACTGCAGATAGGGCAGAGACGCGCCGTCTACCCACGCGATGGCCGGGACTGGTCGAGCTAGCGCGTCGTCAAGCACACGGGCGGCGACGCCCGTGTTGCCTGTCGTCGGCACGCGGACGTTGAGGCCCAGCCGCTGAGAAGCTGCTGCAAAGTATGTCCCTCAGGATGTAGCCCCTGCCCAGACCGGCGCTGATTCCGAGGATCATCGCTTCGGAGAGCAGGCCCGTGTGGCCCCGCCCACACGCATTACGGCCCGTTCATGGGCCGGTATGATGTATCGGTCCCCGCCTCGGGGCCGTCGCCCTCGACACGCCACAGCACCACCCGTTCAAGCACCTAGCCGCTGCCGATCCCATGGCCCGTCCCGCGAAGCAGCCCACTCCTTCACCGTATTCCTCTATCATCCGCCGCGCCACCATGACGAGGCATCTTCAGGCAACGCCCGCAGCAACGGCCAATGGGGCTTCAGCGCCGCGATCACGGAGGCGGTCTCGTCATAGAAATGCCGCGCGATAGCCTCTAGGCCAGATCGCCACGGTAGATCATCCCGCTCGATGGTCACCGTGGCATGCCACATCTCTTGCACCCGCAGGACGTCCGCCACATCGCGGCGAATCCGGTATCCCGTGAGCCGGTCGCCATCGGTGAGCCATTCCACCGGAGCAGCGCTGTCGTGGAACGCCACTGCCTGCGGACCGACGAAGAAGCTCACCACCGGGATGACCTGATGCTTGTCCATATTGGACAGCGAGCGCATTAGAGCGATTTGTCGCCCTATGTCCGAGCCGATGTCATGGTCCGAGTTCCCCTGTACATCGGCCATGACCGCAAGGATCTCGGGTGGGATATCCCTGAGGGCATCTTTGCGCCGCTCATTGAAGTACTCCGCCGAGCCGAATGACGGCCATTCCGTCCGCTTGTGCGGCGGATCAGCCACCGTCCGCGCGAACGCCCACGCCGTGTGGTCGAGCGCCGAGTCGAGACAGTGCAGGACATCTCCGAACGTAACACCGATAGCGAGGGGTGGCGGGAACGTCATGCGTGCCGTCACGCGCTCCCACCCGTCTTCATCCACGCGATGTAGTCGATACGGTGGCATGCCGAGGTACGCTTCGACGCCTTGGCGCAGTCGTTGGATATTCGTCTCCGCGCCACGCAGCTTCCCCCACACGCCCTCTAGCCCGTAGGGAGCCTCAGTAGACAGGCTCTGCGCCGCGTACATTGTTTCCATCGTGTCTCCCGGACGAATATCTGTGTCCGCAGAGTATTCGTCAGCTAGCCTCGCCGCGAGCCTGTCGACTGGACGCATGACCGAGTGACCGGGGCCAGCCGCGATGGCCACCCGGCGCACGCCAGATGGCGCCGGACGGATCGGCCACCACCTCGGCGGCGGTGGTCACCCAGCACGGGACCTTATTGTGCCCGGGCAGCTCGTACTCGGCCAGCCAGCGGCGTAGGCGGTAGGCGAGGGCCGCCGCACGGCGCGGCGACTCGACCACGAAACCCACGTTCCTGGGTAGCTCGTGGCTAGACGCAGAGCTGGTGTAGGCGCGTGCCTTGGCGGCCGGGACGGCGCCGCGCTCGTGCCTAGGTCGCGTTCGATGAACAGCTCCACCGCTCGCTCCCCGACCCCGATGACAGCCAGCGCATCGGGCCGCAGGTAGCCAGAGAAGCCCAGCGCGATGGCGCGCTCCGGTGCCCAGCCGGCGAGGTAGGCGTCGCGGCTCAACGGCGCGGCCAGGATGGCCATCAGCAGGTCATGGGTGGCCAGCTGATCGATGACCGGTGAGGGTAATCGCCTCCTTCGGGAGACCGACTGTCGTGGCATTCGCCTGCAGCTTGTACTCAAACACCTTCTTGCCCGAGCGCTTGATCGGCCTGCCCTTGCGGGAGTCGCTGCACACTGCTGGCCCTTCATGCCCAAGCTCACTCACCAGCGATCGGTCGAGCAGCACCTGCTTGGCCTCGGCGAGGCTGGCCTGCCACTTGGCGAACGGGACGTCGCCCGGATTGCGGACGTAGCGTCGGAGCCGGTACTTCGGCGCCTCCGGTAGCGGCGCAGAGAGATGCGCCCGGAACGGCGCGACCAGCTTCGCCAGATGCTCACGCCACCCGGGGTCTCCCAAGGACCTGGCAAGCCCGTACCACTGGTGCACACTCGACCAGGCGCAGAAGCATTTCACGCCGATATCGGTAAAAAGGCCGCCCATCTCTGCATGCAGGCGCCGGTAATCCCCCATCTGCATCCGTCGCGTACCTGGTCTCTTCAGCAACTGCGCTCAGGACGACTTCCTGCTCAACGACGGCAGCGAGAAGACGCTCGGTCTTGGACTGGTCGCTCAAGGGTCACTCATCATGCATGGGGCATCGGGGAGGTGGTGGCGATCGCTCTCGGGGATGGTCCTCACGTACCAGCATGAACCGGCTGCCGTTCGTCACGCAACAGGTCCTCCGCATCACTCGAAGTCAAGCGGTCGATGCCACCCGGCGCCGCCACCCCTCGACCCGCTCGAACTGGTCAGGCCCGAACAACATCGACCAGCGACGACGACCCGCCGGAGCTCGCGTTCATGCAAAGGAGACGCGAGCCGCGAGCTCGTCGCGCTGGTCCGACTGCTCCCGCCGCTCCAGCAGGAACGCCTGGCCCTTCATATCAACCATCAGCATGCGGCAAGCGGCAGCAGCGCACTCTGTGGTGCGCTGCCATGATGCGCTGCATGCAGCGGGAAGAACGTCGCCGGGGACACCGAAGCTAGGCAAGCAGCACTCATCGAGCGCCTGACCGCGTTCATCGAGCGGCTCAGAGATCGGCTGGCGCCCGGCGACCGAGACTTCGCACTCGAGTTGGCTGAGCACGGCGAGTGCGAGTTGGCGATCCACACGATCAACGAGGCATCACGCCATCAGTTGCTCCTGACCGGCAGCGAGCGGCAGGAGCTGAGCGAGATCTCGGCATCGCACGTCCAGCTCGCGCCCGAGATCGCGTGGCGAAGCTTTCGACGCCTCGTCCGCGGCGTCCTGCGAGCTCGCATTGGCCTCCGCCGCACAATACCCGCGGTCGTGAGGACCGAGCACCCTCCGCCGGCCCGCTCCGAGCCGCCCCTGCTGATGGAGGCCATGCCCACAGTTGCCGCCTGGCTCCGGGAGGGACTGCGTCTGGACGGCGCGGAAGCACTCGCCGAGCAAGTCGATACAGCGCGAATCCACGCCCTGTGCGGCTGTGGCGAGGACAACTGCTTCTCCTTCTATCTCGCGCCGCCGATCCCAGCCAGGGAGCGAGAAAGTAGGTACACCGGCGTGGCACCGCGCGGACTCGAGAGCGTCGCAATCGACAACGGTCAGCTTGCGTGGGTGCAGCACGAGTTCCGCGGACCGGCGGAGCTTTTCACCGATGAAGGACGGCGCGCGATCAACGAGTACCAGTCGCTGGTCGGCGTCGTGCGGCGGGAAGCGCCCTAGGCCTCGAGACCGCAGCAAGTGTGCGATCGGGTGATGTGAACCTGGATCTGATCGACCGCACCCACTACGACATCTAGGGTCCGGCGACTGACTTGCGCCGCATCTTGTGTACGTGTCGCCCGGTCTGGTTCGACGGTGGGACTCGTTCGAATCCGATACGGGTGCTAATAAGGGTGCTTCAGCCCGTGGGGAACCGCCGAAATCTGGCAGGTTGAGCACGAATTGGGGCGCAGAATGAGGGGTGGTACCGCATACCGGATGCGCGGTATTTCCGTGTCATGCGGCCCAGTTTGGATCGATCGAGCACGTTTGAGTCGCTCTGGGAAGCATGGTGCGATTCCATAAGGGTGCTGATAAGAGTGCTGATAAGGGTGCTTCAGCGGCGGCCTCCCGAATTGCGCGAGACATCCATCGTTTATGGGCCTCGAGGACTTCTGTGACGAACTAGGCGCAGCTCATTCGCCCGCTGCCGCACTACCCCGCCGCTCCGAGTACTTCGGCCATCTCGTCGATGTTCTGACTGAAGCCGGCGTTCCGAGCGTGGAGCACGACGATCACGGCCAGAGCCGCCTGGCTTGGACTGAGTCGCGCCGCGCCGTGAAGGCCCGCGAACCCCTTGCCCGCAGCCTCCTCAAGCCGGCTTATCGCGGGTGCGAAGCCCCACAGCAAGAAGTGCGCGCGCGACCGCGCCCATTCGAGGTCCTCATCGGTTGCCGATGTCAGCAAATCGCGCATCTCATCGAGCGAGAACCCCTCAAACAGACTCTCCGGAGCCGCATCACCCGAGTACCACGGACTCGCGTCGCCACGAGTATCGACTCGGGCCCGCTCCAGGCCGAGGGTCTTCGCAAGCAGAGCGCGGAGCTCATCGTGCATCACTGGCGTGTCGCCAAGCGCCCGCAGGACGACGTACTCCGCCGCATCGGCGGCATCCATGTCAGTCAGCTTGTACGGCCCGACGTCGCGCCGAAACTCCTTGCGGTGGCGGAATGCCATCCTCGAGATCTTGTGCCGCACGCTGTCGGTCAAACGCATGGAGTCAGTGGTCGGCAGCCATGCTGCGAGGGATCGGCGAACATCGCCGAGCGGGACAGGCCACCGCTCAAGCCACATCAGGATCCGCAACTGGTCCACCCGGGTGGTGTGAAGTCGGAGCCGACACCAAGCTAGGAACTGGGCCACCATATCTTCCGACAGGGACGCGTGGAAGTTCTGATGCCCTACCCCGCCGCGCTCAGCTACGGTTCGAACGAGCCGAGCCTTCACGGCACGATGCACCTGTGATGGAGTGACGCCATAGCCGGCCTTGGCCGCTACTTCAACCAGCTGATCATAAGTAGTCACTTGGGAAC
>JALZJE010000210.1 GCA_030859955.1 Chloroflexota bacterium
CGAGGTGGCGCCGGCCGCGGCGCGGCAGCAGGAGGAGGAGCTGCGTACCCGTCGGACCGTGGCCAGTTCGACCTGCACAATCGTCGACCTCGCGCAGGAGTACCGAGAAGCAGGTATCGATGGGATCACCGAGGACGAAGTCGTAGAGATCATCGCCAGCAAGCTGACCGCCGCGGGACTCCCCGAGACCGAAGAGAGCATCACCGAGATCTGGACGGGCATCGACGCACAGCTGCGGAACCTCGAACAGACCGGGTCCATCGATTGGGCCGGCGCGTGGTTCGACCTCGGCTGTTTCGCCGCGAGCTAGGTCAGCTCCCGGAAGCCTAATCGCGGACGACATTCTCCGACGGTGTGACTTCGAACGCTGACTCATCGACGTGCGGGAATTCCTCGATCTCGGTCCCGCTGGTGTTCAGTGCATCCTGAATTGAGCCGGCCACGGTCGCCTGCGCCATCCGCAGGTTGAGGGCGCGGATGTCTGGCTGCACTGCAGCGCGTACTTCGAAAGGTCGACTACTGGTACGCATTCGCCGGCGACCCCGCCGCTAGCTTCTCGTTCGTCCATCGCCGCCGAGACGGCAGCCCTGCCAGAGCTCAGCCCGGCGTCCGGGACGGCGGTCGGCTTCGACGCGCAGACTACCCTGCTGCCTCCGCGCAGCGTGGCGTTCCTACCGGGCGAGCACGCGGCGACCAAGTACCTGCCGGATGGGACCGCGCTCATCTCGACCAGCTTCAGCGTGAGCCACCGACAGCGGCTCAGCGCCTACGCCCTAGCGATCATCAACGGCGCGCCGCATGTCCTCATCGGAGAAGGCGGGCTGGCCGGTTACTGGCTGCCGGTCACGGCAACGTCCGACGGGCCTGAGCGAGCTCACTGCGGTCCGACGCCGTTACGGGTCAGTACTCAGCACGCAGCGCGTAGCCACCTCGGTTTCACCCGCGGCGACAGGCTCAATGCGGCTCGCGTTCTCATTGCGCTCGGCGGATCCTGTCGATCCACGCGGTACGAGGGAATCCATGAGACTGCCGACTAATCCTAACGAGCGCGACGACCACTACCGCGACTCGCCGGATAACGAAGGGGGAGCGGCCGCAGGCCACCGCGCGAACGAGTGCCACGGCCGACCGGCTCACCGGGCAACCCGTACCCGCCGCCGGGGCGACCAGGCGGGATGCCGGGGTGGCCAGGTGACGGCGGAGGGCTCCCCGAGCAGCCGAAGTAGTGCTGCGGTGAGGCGGCTGCCGGCGGCCATTACAACAGGCATCAGCCGCAACGCTCGGCGTGTTGCCCCATTGAACTAGATCCGATGGATCGAATGGCCTGCCGGTCGTTGAGCCGAGGCTCAGGTTCATGACCGCGATCCATGCGAGCGGTGTTGCGATCTGGAGGTCTCCAGGGACGACCTTGCCCTGATTCTCGTCAACACAGGATAGCGTGGCAGCCCGTCACGGGGCGCGAGTTGGCATTGCCGTTCGGCAGCTCGGTTGTCCGATCATCTCGCCGCGATCCGCGCGCTACCTGTCCTTCGTCGAGTGTGAGGAGATCGCCCTGTGCCTCGTCCGCGGTCTCGGCATCAGCCAGATTGCCGCCAGGCTGGGTTGGTCACCGTCGACGGTCTCGCGCGAGGTGCGCCGCAGACGCGCCACGCGGGGGTGGCTACGCCGCGTACCGGGCCACGACCGCCCAGCCACGAGGCCATCTACCAGGCCCTCTACGTTTGGGGCCGCGGCGGCTGCGCCGTGAGTCGGTGGCCTGTCTGCGTTCCGGTCGGGCCTTGCGCGTGCCCCGGGCGGGCAGCCGGCAACGCGGCAAGAGGTCGTCACCTCGGAGACCATGATCAGCCAGCTTCCGGCCGAAGTCGAGGACCGAGCCGTGCCCGGACATTGGGAGGGCGACCTGATCCTGGGGCTCGACAGCTCCGCGATCGCCACGCTGGTCGAGCGCATGAGAACACCAACGGCTTGCTGCGCCAGTACTTTCCCAAGGGGCGCTGACCTGAGCAGGCACACCTGCCACGACCTCGACGCCGCGCTACCTCCACGGGAACGCGGCAATCCGGAAAGGACACTTCCCGTCCGATGGATGCGGACTCCTGAAGCGGAAGGCCGAGCACGGCGTAGTCGGGTACGAGGCAACCAGGACCGCGCAAGTGGCACGTAGCTGAGCCGTGGTATTTGGGAACCGGCCGTCGGGCCCGGGGGGAAGGGACGCGACGGCCGGTCGTCGCCAAACGTATCGCCCTCGTCAAGTCGGTCGCGATGGCGGAGACGTTGATGTGAGTGTCGACGCGGGGCGACGCCCGTGCTAGGTTCCATCTGCTGCAAAGAGGTGAGGTGGGGATGGGGGACTGGTTTCGAGACGCCGAGCGCTGGCACTTCGTTGCCTTCATTGCGACGGATCACCGTGTTGCCGCATGCGGCAGGCGCGAACTTGCTGATGCGGGACCGCCCCCACCTCAAGATGAAGCGCCCGATCCTGTTAGCCAATGCCAGGCATGTGCGCGCTCCTTTGAGGCTTCGGCGTCCCGCTAGCACCCCGCACGCCACTCGCTTTCGGCCCGGTCGTCGGTACAACACTCGCGGAGACGCGCGCCGCGCGCGATGTCGCCGCAGGCTTTCGTTGAATCCAGATTCGAGGCTGGGTCGCCCGGGGGGGGAGCCGAATCGCCGATCAGCAGCCAACGACCGTCACTCGGTGGCGTCCTGGGACGCCCACCCAATGAAATGCCTGAGTCCCGCGAAAAATGTATTGGAATCTGAGGGCCGAGTGGTCGTCCAGTCCAGGTTCTGAATTCGGCTGCGCCATGAGTCGCCGGAGGTGAACGTCGTGTACCCGTTGTCAAGGAAATGCGTTTCACTCGAGGAATACCATGGATCTGGTATGTGCCGTTGAGCTGCGGCCGCGGGTAGGCAGAAGGAAGCAGCGAACACGAGGGTGAGCGCCCGCTTACATTCTCTACATGATCGATCTCGGGCTCGCGCCTGTGACGATACGCATCATCGCCGCAGCTCCCGGGCCTAGTCGGTTCGGTGCGGTCAACTCACTCGCCGCAGCGGCGGTCCTTGAGGGGGCGGAGGGGACGCCGCCCCATGGTCCGATTTCACTTTAGTGTTCCCTCAGGCGATTCAGGGAATGGGCCACCAAGTGAGTTTGCGCCGGGCCATCACTCCCGACCACCTGCTCGGTCGCATGAATGCGACCATTAGGTTCTTGGCGTGGGCACACTCCCCGTCGGAGCGGTCTTGGGCGGGACTGGCGGGGGAGGCAATTGCATGGCGGGCCCGCGATCGCGGAGCCTGACCCGTACCACGGGGAGGGCTGAGGCGAGGCTCCGTCGCGATCGGCTCGCGGTGCCGGTCAAATGATCACGGACAGGTGGGGCCCCGCCCGGTCGCCGCATCTGTTGAGGCAGCCGGGACGTCGCCCGCTGACGGCGCCGGAGAACCTCTGAGGTGCGTGCAAACCAGCGACCCACGACTCAGCGACGAGGTCATTGCTTGGCTCGAGCCCTTCGCCGTCAGCAAACGAAACGCTCGCGCCGATCCGCGTATCAGGAGCCCGTTGCGCGCGCCACCTCGGTCCACTCGTCTGCATCCGTCGGCCGCGACCGAATGAGCAGACCGAGAGGCTGGTCAGGCCGGAGGCCCACGATATCGACCTCAAATGTAAGCCGATACTGGTCAGTTGGACTGGGACTCCACCGCGGATCCGGCCCCTCGCGCCCGATACCCACGATGAGAGCGCCAGGTACCTCCCGCCCGTCTTGCGTCAGGACGACCTTCTCAGTCGTGCCCGTCTCGCGCTCGCGCGACCAGATTTGAAGTCCTCGATGTCACTCGAGGCGGTCGGAACGACCACATCGAAGCGCACGGCCCCAGCATCTTCATTGACGCTCTCAATTCCGACGTTGCCAATGAAGAACCCATGCCACGAGGTCGCGTCGGCCTTCTCCAAGCGTGCGCCGTCCAACGTTTCCACGGTCGATCTCGCATGCATTGGGCTGCCTCCTAGAGAGTGTCGACTACGATCTAATGACGATGCCAATCGTACCGGCTGGCGCTTATGTCGCCTAGGAGCCGACGAGATCGACGTGCCTCATCCGCGTCCGGACCAGTGGAACATGTTATGTCCCGAGCGTCGAAGTCGCAGCTCCACAATGCGGTGGCTACACGCGAGGTGCAGTCGGCCGCGGCAGGCAAATTGCGCGGACTACGAGGTATGCCGACATGGTTCGATGGGATCTGTGCTTCGACCGAATTGCAGTTGACTCGTGGCTCGGGCGCGGGAATGGCGTCCAATGCCCTTGACGCCGAGGCACCGGACTAGCAGCAGCCGGGGCTCCACGGGTTGCGGGTGGGAACTGCCGCACGACGCGCAGAAACGGCCCCGCATCCCGAGCCGCTGCGTTAGACAGCCGGCACATTGCCGGTAAGGGTCCCTGATGTCGCACATCCCGCGCCAAGCGCCACCGCCGCGGCGTGTGGGCGTTGACCGGTATCGACCTCGAGATCCCCGCCGGTGGGATACCGCGCTCGTCGGCCGCAATGCCGCCGGCAAGTCGTTCTGCTCAAGACCTGGGTCGGCTTCGAGCGCACCACCCGCGGCTCGGTGCGCGTGGCCGGGATCGATCCATCGCGCGAGCGGGCGGCAGCCCTCGATCACATCGGCTACGTGCCACAGTCGTCGGTGCTGTATGACGGGCTATCGATCGAGGGCCACCTCACTATGGCGGTGCTGCTGCGACGGGGCTTTGACCGGGGTCGCAGCACTCGCGCGGATCGACCAGCTCGACATCCCCCGCTCGGCTGATTGCAGGTGCCGGAGTACTCCTGGTCGGTCGACAGGCTCGCGGCGAGGCTAGCTGACGAATACTCTGCGGACACAGATATTCGTCCGGGAGACACGATGGAAACGATGTACGCGGCGCAGAGCCTGTCTACTGAGGCTCCCTACGGGCTAGAGGGCGTGTGGGCGAAGCTGCGTGGCGGCGGAGACGAATATCCAACGACTGCGCCAAGGCGTCGAAGCGTACCTCGGCATGCCCCCGTATCGACTACATCGCGTGGATGAAGACGGGTGGGAGCGCGTGACGGCACGCATGATGTTCCCGCCACCCCTCGCTATCGGTGTTACGTTCGGAGATGTCCTCCACTGTCTCGACTCGGCGCTCGACCACACGGCGTGGGCGTTCGCGCGGACGGTGGCTGATTCGCCGCACAAGCGGACGGAATGGCCGAGCAGACAGATGTGAGCCAGATTCCACAAAGTCTGCGAGACTTCGCCGCCGCCTCGCGGATTCCACGAGCGGACGTCGACATGCTGGCGAGCATTAGGTTCAGAGGCGACCAGCCCGATAGCATCGAGCGATGGGAATACATCTATCGCGCCATCAAACTCAGCAAGCCAATGGATGAGTCGCAACAGTAGGACGACACTCCGACTGAGGGTTACCGTCGGCAGCGCCTCTTCTTGATCAGAATTTCGCGGGGTAAATCATACGGGCGCAGGCGCATCGTTTCTCTCACACTCGCTCCACACTCCGACCTAAAATCGCGATGACTCCAGGCAGCACCCCAAGTGCCTCCTCCATCGAAGGCTGCGGGACTCTCGCGCCCCGACCAATTAGTTGTGTCGCGTTATTTGTTTCTGGCGATCGATCCAGATTTGGCGAATGTGTGTCGGTACAATTTATTTCGAAACATCGACACACATTCGGGTGTACCCTCGTCGATGTGTCTACTCGCGAAACTCGCGGCAGGAAGAGTCGCGAAGCCATCTATAGGCAACTCGCCCACGGCGCGGAGGAACTCCAAACACGTCTGGGCGGATTGCCAACGCCGGTCGAGGCCGAAGACATCTGGGGAGACATCTGGTACCAAGAGGCTCACAACTCGACCGCAATCGAGGGAAATACGCTAGTCCTGCGCGAGGTCGAAATTTTACTCGCCGAGGGACGGGCGGTCGGGAACAGGCAACTGGCCGAGTATATGGAGGTCCGCGGCTACGCCGATGCCGCGGAGTGGGTCTACCTACAGGGACTGTCTCCCGGTGACTGGACGACGGGGGATCTGGTCACACTGACCGAGGTTCGGCACGTCCACACCTTGGCGCTGTCCAAGGTGTGGGAGATCGCGCCCCACCCCGATGCAGGCCCGAAGAAGGGGCCGGGCTCCTTTCGCCAGCACAACATCAGGTCATTTCCTGGTGGGATGCAGCCTCCTGATTGGCCAGACGTCGCGGCGCGCATGTCCGATTGGGTGCGCACTGCATCAGCGCTTCGAACCGCAACGGGGCCGTTTCCAGAAGCGCTCGCTCTGGTCCATGCCGGCTTCGAGCGGATCCACCCGTTCCTTGACGGAAACGGGCGTGCCGGCCGCCTCCTCACCAATCTCCTTCTGATCCGCATGGGATATCCGCCGGCGATCGTTCGCAAAGCTGAGCGGACCCGCTACCTGGCGACCCTCCGCCGGGCCGATGCTGGGGACCATGGGCCGCTCGCCGAACTTCTTGCACGAGCCGTGATTGACACCCTGATACGGTTCATCGTGCCGGCGGTCGCGGGTCCGGCCAGATTGGTGCCGCTTGCCGCGTTGGCCACGTCGGATGTCTCAGTCCGCGCTCTACGGGTCGCCGCCGAGCGTGGACGCCTCCGCGCACAGCGGGACGAGCGCGGCCAGTGGCGCAGCACTCGCAATTGGGTCACCCAATATCGCAAGAGCCGCTACAAGCGGGAGTTGGTGTAGCGACGAAGTGACCCCGAAGTGCGTTGTGAAGCTGCTGATGGCACGGGACCTGCTTGTGGCGAGCGATGCGGAGGACCTGAGCCGAGCGGACTAGACCGGGCCCCTCACTTCGCAGGCAGAGCCTCGGCTAACACGGCCGTCACGCGGCCAACGTGCTCTTCCGTGCCGAAGAGCTCGGACATCTCCTCTGGTATTATCTCAACGTGGCAAGCAAGTTCGATCTCGAACTGAACGCAATCGCAGCCAGCAACCTCCAGAAGACGATCGAGTGCCGCCATCCTCGACTTCGTCAACCTCAGAGAACGGCAATGAGTTGAAAGACAACGCCTAGGTCTTTTCGGTGCGCCGTTGTTCGACGATCGTCTTTTCGGTCGACGGGAAGCAGATGGCTTCTCGGGCACCGAGCAATTCCCCCAGGCAATTCACCGCCGACATCCGTCAGGCGGGCCGAACCAACGGCTTGAAGGACCAGGCCGCGCCATCGTGATCGATGAGGCAATTGTCGCGTACGTTTTCGACTACGCACGAAGGCACGATTTCCTCCCCGGTATCGAGGGCCCCGACTACAACTTGCTTAAGACCATTCCGCATCTGACCTCCGGGTTAGAAGTGGCGTCGCGGTCAACCTACGCATGGGAGCAAGCGATCCTCGCCGCGTATCGCGTCTGGCGCGACATTCACGCGGCTGGGGGAGGTTCTATAGGGGCGGACTTTCGGGATAGGAAGATCTGGACGGTCCCGCGATTCTGACGGCATGGGGGCCGATAAGGCGCCGGGCCTTAGCGCCCTAAGACAAGCTGGTTGATTCGCAGTCATTTTGAATCGCCCTGAGTTTCGTGGAGACTCCGCTTCTTTGAGGAAGATGGAGTCATGCCAGACAACAAGAGTCGAAGTCCGTTCCAACGCCGCTATCCACCCGAGCTGCGTGAGCGCGCCGTCCGCCTGGTGGCCGAGACCATCGCCGAGGCGGGAGGTGAGCGCC
>JALZJE010000224.1 GCA_030859955.1 Chloroflexota bacterium
GGCGCTAGGCATCGCGCGTGTTGGTTCGACTCTTAGGACTCCTGCTGCTGTCGGCCGCGGTGCAAGGCTGCGCTGAGCAGCCGGCTCCTTTGCCGACGCAGCCGGCCAACGCCCTGACCGGCGAGGCCCTTCTCGAAAACGCCACGCTCAAACATGACCGGGGCTGCTTCTGGCTGGAAGCTGGCGGGGAGCGCTACGACGCGGTGTGGCCACCGGGGTTCTCGTCGATCACGGACCCACCACGGATCGTGGACCAAGGCATGGACGTCGTAGCGGAGGTGGGCAAGGTGTACGACATCGGCGGGGGATTGGGGAGCGCGCAGGCGTCTTCCGACTTCTGCTCCGGCCCGGACCGAGACTGGTGGATCGGGGAGATCGCGCCAGACCAGTGAGTAGCGCTCGGTGCCGCGCCCCCGAATGTCCGCGACCGCGTCAACTCATGATCAAGAGGCACTCGTCGAGTTGATTGGGCGGCCCGACTCCAAAACCGTTGGCACGGGAGACGGTGTCTAGCCGTGCCTGGACGCCCGTCCGCGGCGCTGCCCGTACAATCGCCTGTCCATGGAGCTTGAAGAGCCAATCGCTCTGCGCGCCTACAGCGCTCTGGCTGACCAGTTCTCTGCGGTCGCGCCGTCCAAAGCTGAGAACGCATACATCGAGCAGCCTGCGGTGCGGTCTGCCCTCGGAGCCGCACGCGGCCTAGACGTCCTCGACGCTGGGTGCGGCCCCGGGATCCTCATCGAGTACCTAGTCGGCCGTGGGGCGCGGTCGGTGACCGGGGTGGACGTGACACCGCGGATGATCGAGCTGGCCCGCGAGCGTGCGCCACAGGCAACGCTAGTGGTAGCCGACCTCGCGAAGCCGCTCCCCATTCCCGCCGACGCCTTTGACGTCGTCGTCTCGTCCTTGGCGCTCGACTACGTCCGCGACTGGTCAATACCACTGACCGCGTTTCGCCGTGTCCTCCGTCCGGGAGGCCGGATGGTGTTCTCGGTGCAGCATCCGCTTGGATCCTTTGCGTGGTATCAGCCGCTGTCCGCCTTCGGCGTGCAGTACGTCGAAAGCGAATGGCGAGGCTTCGGCGACACGCCAATCACGGTGCCGGACTACTACCGGTCCTTCGACGAGATCATCAATCCGGTCATCCGTGCAGGATTCCGGATCGATCAGGTGACAGAGACGAAGCCGATCGCCGCATTGCGCGCGGTGGATCCCGACGCATTCGACAAGTACAGCGTGAAGCCAACCTTCATGGTGATTGAGGCATCGGCCGGTTCGTAGGGCGACTGGTGCCCCCGGCGGCGAGCCCCGGGGGCATTTTCGACGATGCGGACTGCCCTGGTCGCGACGGTCGGATCGGTGCGTGAGGATACCGGCGGCTTCGCTATGCTCGTCGTGCTGGTGCCGGCAGGAGACGGAAGCATGTTGGTCGACCTCCGGCGGCTTCGGTACGGCGATGCCTAGCAAGGTCGTACGCGACGTCGCCGAGTGGCTTCACACCCAGGGCTATCCTCTCGAGTACGAGACCGCGCGGATCCTGAGGTCGGCCGGCTTCCGAGTTGAGCAGGGCCGCCACTGGATGGACGTGGATCCCATCACGGAGGAGCAGGTGCCACGTGAGCTCGACGTGCTCGCTACGTCTGCGGCAGACGGGTGGCCGCAGACCCGGTCAAGTGCAGTGCAGCTCGTCGTCGAATGCAAGCACGGCATCGGGCCATGGATCATTCTCGGGGGGTCTCCAACTCCGCCGATCGCGGATCTGCTCCTCGGTGCGAGCGAGCTTGCTAAGTGGGTTGGGACGCGACGAGCGCTCCCCGGCCTCTTAGGGTCCATGCGCCCCATCGCGTTCGGCGTCGCGGAGAAGAAGGCGAAGGGAGCGCCGGAGGCCGCATACGAAGCAGTTATGGAGGCCACGCGGGCTGCTTACCGCATGTGGCTCACTGACTACGCAGACTGGGTCGTGCCAGTGGTCGTCGTAGACGGTCCTCTCTTGGCGCTGACCTACGCTGATGATGGCCAGGAGAGTCTGCGGGAGGTACGGCGCGGCCGCATTGCATGGTCGGGCGCAGCTCTCCGGGGATGGCAAGGTGCCACGCGCCGTGAGCCCGTCCTAGTCGAAATCGTCCATCGATCTGCCCTGTCGGAGTTCGCACGCCAAGCGTGGCAGACGGCAACCACAGTCCGTGCGGCCCTCAAGTCGAGTAAATCGTTGTGATGAACTTGACAGTGGCGCAATCGTAACGGGCCGTCCCGGCGGGCGGTCCAGTACGCTGCCGGCATGGACTTGCCAATTGCGGCGCAGGAACGACGCATGGGGTCGCGGGTCGTCCAATCGGACGATGCACCGACGCCCGGCGGCCCGAAGAACCGGCACTCGTCCTGCTGTTGTGGATGCCGAAGCGCTGGTTGGCGTAACCCCGTTTACGCCATGGTCGACGAGTCCTCTGAGTCGGTAGTCACGGCTCGGCCGAAGCAGGGGACTACGGGAGAGAGGGAGCCGACGGCCAATCGAGATAGCCGTGCTCGGCATCAAAGGCGGATTGGGCGGCATCGACTTCGTAGAGCCACTCGTAGAGCACTTCTGTAGCCTCCGAACAAGGCATTTCATCTGAGAGGCGACTCTCGAGCTGCGGGAGCGCCTCCTGCCAGATGCGGACGTGAGTTGCCTCGTGTTCGACAATCCGTGCCAGCGCAGTAGTCCACCAGGCGATCGCTGGCTGCGGCGCAGGGCTGGGGCCGACCCAGCGCGGAACCGTAACCTCGAAGCGCCAGCCGACTTTGCATACGTAATAGGAGGTCGTGCTGAAGACACCACCCACCTCCGTGGTCTCCGTGACGGGCACGTCGGCCCACTCCGGGATGAAGCGAGCCACGGCAATGACGTCGGAACCCGGTTCGCTCACCGGTCCGAAGCGCGATATCTGCTCACGCAGCTGGGCCGGGCTGCTGCCCACAATGTCGTAGTACACGATCTCGGCGCCTGGTATTGAGACCGTCCCGTCGGACAGCGCGGCGGTGGTGGTTGGCGCGTCACTGCTGACGATCCATGCGCCGGCACCGGTGCCGGCCGCGACCCACCCCGTCGGGCCTTCCCCCTCAACGAAGAACCAGTAGTACCCCGAACCCACCACGGGTCCGTCCAGGATCTGGACATATGCTCCAGCGTCATAGGTGCCGATAATGTCCGACGGCGCCTCGCGAAACGGCTGCGTGCGTATCACGACATCGTCGGCGTTGACGACCGCCCAGCCGCCGTGGTCAAGCACTGCTGCCTCAGCCGGCAGCACGGGCGCCGGGGTCGGGGTTGGAGTGGGCGCCGTGGTTGGGATTGGCGTAATCATCGGTGCCGGGCTTGCGAGCGGAGTGGCCGTGGGGCGCGCGCTGGCCGCCCGCGGCGTGGGAACACTGCCGGCCACCACCGCTGCCGGCAAGGAGGGTGCCGCCCCGACCTCCTCTCCGAGCTGATTCCTTGCGTAGAAGGTGACAAAGCCAGCCAGCAACACCGCGA
>JALZJE010000243.1 GCA_030859955.1 Chloroflexota bacterium
CTATAGCGCTCACCATGCCAGTCATGAGGTACTTCAGCGTCCATGTTCCCCGGGTCTCATCCCGCCGGGTTACCTGGGCATACCCCTGCTCCGCTAGCCATGTCAGACGCTCACCATCTACCCGCCAGATGCCGAGCTTCCCATCTCGGCGGACTGGCCACGCGGCCGGATGACCCTCGACCTCCGCAGGACGGTCCTGTTCGTCTGCACTCTCGAACGGAGGACCGACACCGATGATTCGACTCGCGTCTTCGCTGAGAAGAACCGGGTAGCACAGGTTTGGCCTCTCCGAGCGGTACCAGGCATTTCCTCGTCGAAGCAACGACTCCCACTCGACGACGTTGGATCGCCTCGCCTCCGCGGACCGGGTCAGCATGTCATCGCTCGTTGGCGTCGGGAGCGCGCCACCGAAGAAGCAGAAGAGTGCGTACTCGTCAACCCTGGAAAGGCCGTCACCTGACACGCCACTCGGGTTGATGCAGATCGTGACCATCTGTCGTCGGGCGTCGGGGAAAAGTCGCTCCATCAGCATGCCGAGGTGGTGAACCTCGTTCTCATCGATAGTGACAATGAGAATGCCGTCTTCCTTCAACAGTCGTCGGGCGAGCAACAGACGCTTCTCCATGAACGACAGCCACTTGCTGTGCTGCCATGCGTCCTGGTCGTCGACGTAGCGGTTGTTGTACTTCCAGTCGCGAGCGCCGGTGTTGTACGGCGGGTCGGCGTAGATGCAATCGACTTGGCCCTCGTAGAGGTAGAGGAGAGTCTGGAGAGCGTGGTAATTCTCGCCGTTGATGACGGTATGGGCTGGCCCATCCGAACGGCGTACATCTCCGATCGGGGTCAACGTCGGGTAGATCGGCTCGCCAAACTGCTTGATAACCGCTACGTCACTGGTATCGACATCGAACTGGGTGCCGTCGTCCGCTTGTAGGGTGACCAGTCTCTTCGTCGCCCTGATAACTCCGTGGTCTGGGCCGGTGTCAATCTGCTTGCGGAGTCGCACCCGGTTGCCACGGCGTACGGGCAACCCGAGAAGCGCGACCGTTTCAGGGATGTGCTGCTCGAAGACAAGGCCGAAGTTGCGCGCCTCCTTGGACTCGCTGGCTGCAGCAGCCAGCGACCGCCTGAGCGCTGGATCCTCGACCTGCGCTATCAGGTCTTCGAGCTTGCCCAACTCACGCGCCTCCGTCCCGTGGTCATCGTCTAATCACCGTAGGGGACCTGGATGATTGGGGCGCGCCTGAGCGGACCCACGCCGGCGGAAGGTTGCCGTGCAGTAGGAGAGCGTCACCAACACGCATCTGGCGGAGGACGCGTGGAGTTAGGAACGACACAGCGGTAGAAGGACTGCGTGACGGCGGGCGGTCACCGACGCCGCTCCATCTTGGCTCGTCGAGATCGCTGCTCACATGTTCCTCGCCGACCAAGCCTCCGACGTACTCGATCGTCGCCATATCGCTCAGGCCGCTGGGGTAGACGAGCTTCGTCCGGTGGTTCGTAAGTACGTTGTCGCCGTCCCGTCCGTAGATCTGGTCGAGCTGGGCCTTGGACTGCCAGACGGTGACCAGCTGTAGGCCGGCGCCCGTCACCGTGGACGCCCACTCTGGGAGCTTCGGTAACGGCGTGTTGGCGGTCTCATCGAGAAGGATGAGGAGCCGTGGGTCCAGAAGCTCGCCGGCCCGGTTATACCGGTCGAACGCCTGGGTGATGAGGTCGTGGAGGAGCACGGCGAAGACGACGCCAATCCGGGTCTCGTCCCCAAGTGGTGCGCAGAGATACAGGGTGTTGTTGTCAGCGAGGAGCCAATCGAGGGTGATCTCGCAGCCATCGGCGCTGGCGGCGATGTCGGGATCTGCCCAAGGCCAAACGGCGTTGCGAGCCGTGGCGTAGACGCTCGAGGTGGTCCGAGGATCGGTGCTCCACTGGCCATGCAGCCAGCCTTGGACCTGCCGGGCAGCGAGGGCGACCGCCGGGTCAGCGTGGTCGGTCAGAAGTCGGACCAGCGGGGCCAGGGTGCTGGCGCTATCACCGCCGGGCCGGTCCAGATCGAGCACCCACTTGACGACGTTCCGCATGGAGTGTCCTTCCGTGTTCGCCGCCGTCCAGAGCATGGCGGCGATGAGCTGCTCGGCCTGGCCACGCCAGAACCGGTCATTGGGGCCTTCGTCGGCCCCGGACCGGGCGAGCATCTGGGCCGCAGCCATGGCTCCCTTGAGCCCATGGGCAGCTCGCAGTGGGCTCCACGTAGCCGTCTCGGTGCCGCTGGTGCCGAGCGGGTCGAAAACCTTGACCTCGCCGGCATCGATCCGATGGGCGATCGTGGCCCGGAGGAGGTCCGTCTTCACCGAGGACACGATGGCGGGGCCGTGCCAGGCGTCCACGCCGGCGACGAGGCCGGTGGTCTTTCCTGACTGGCTCGGTCCGAAGATGGCGACCGCGCCTCGAACACCCCGGCGGCGCCGGTACGCCTGGGCCTCGGTGCAGAGGTAGCGCC
>JALZJE010000249.1 GCA_030859955.1 Chloroflexota bacterium
GTCACCTCCTGGCCGGTGAGCCAGCGGACGACGTCGAAGTCATGGATGGACGAGTCACGGAACATCGGGGCGACCTCCGGCGGCGGCCCCGACGCCGCGAAACGCGGCGACACCAACGGGTCGTGGGCGGTCAGGCGCACGAGGTGGATTCGGCCCGTTGCCACCTCGCGGGCGGCGATGAATCCCGCGTCGTGGCGCCGCTGAAACCCGACCTCGACGTGCGCGCCGAGCTCCTGGACACGACGAGTGAGCGCGATCGTCGTTTCCAGCGATTCGGTCAGCGGCTTTTCGCACAGGACGTGGCGCCCGGCAGCGATGGCGGCTTCGACGGCCGCGCGGTGCAGCACGGGCGGCGTCGCAACGATGATGGCCTCGGACGCCTCGATTGCCTCCGCGAAGGTGACCACGCTGCCGCCGGCTCGTTGGGCAACCTCGGCGGCGCGCGCCGGATCGGCGTCCACGACGTAGAGCTCATCGACCTCGTCCATGGCGCCCAGCAGGTCGGCGTGCATGCCGCCCATGCTGCCCGCGCCGATGACGGCGACCTTCATCGGTCCAGCGCGCGCAACGCGTAGCGCAGGACGCGCCCGCCGACCGCGGCGGCCTCTGTGGGGGGAAGCCAGGATGAGTCCTGCTCGACCATCAGCCAGCCGCCGTACTGCTGTGCGTCGAGCGCGGCGAGCACCCCTCCAAGATCGAGGGCCCCGTTGCCGAGCTCGGTGAAGATGCGTTCGCGCACCGCCGTGCCGAACCCGTCGATCTCCCGCGAACGCAGCCGGGCCAGCACGCTCTCATCCACGTCCTTGAGGTGGACGTGGGTCACCAGCGAGCCGTAGATGCGGATCGCCGCGGCCGGCTCACCGCCGCCCACCAGGTAGTGTCCGACGTCCAGGCACAGTCCGGCGCCGGTATCGGCCAGTTGCGTCGCGAGCGCCTCGACCTCCTCGGGCGCCTCGATCCAGGTTGCCGTGTGCGGGTGGAAGGCGATCTTCACGCCGTCAGGCGCAGCGGTAGCCAGCCCGGCAAGCAGCCGCGCCAGGTCCCCGAATGCGGCCGCCGGCCAGCGCGGCGCACCGTCCGCGACACGTCCGCTCCATGCATCGCGCTCACCTCCGCCGTCGAGTGCCACCACGAGGACCTCGCCACCCGCCGCCACCAGGCGCTCGAGGTCGCGATGCGCTATCTCGGAAGCGCCGTCGCCCAGCCCCTCGGGACCCGCCGGCAGGGCCGAGTACAGCTCGGCGTAGCGCAGGCCACGCTGCGCCAGGATCGATCGCAGCTCGTCGCCCTCGGGGAAGCCGCGGCCGAACTGCGTGCCGGCGTACCCAAGGCGGGCGATCTCATCCAGGACCAGCCCCGCGGCCGTTTCCGGAGCGAGGTCGAACAAGTCGGCGTTGTTCCAGACGATGGGCACGTAACCAATCGGCGCCTCGCGCGGGCTCACCCGTGCTGCTCCTCCGCGCGCCCGGCCATCTGCGCATCGTGGACGGGGCGTCCCTCCGGGACCGGCACGTCCCACCAGCCGGTCTTGTCCGGCCCGGCCACGGCCAGGTCGCGGTCCACCCTGAGGTGCACAAGCGACGGTCCGCCGGACGCAAGCGCCCGCTCGACCGCCGGCCGCACCTCGGCTGGTTCGGCGGCGAACTCGGCGTGAATGTCGAACGCCCGCGCGATGGCGGCGAAATCGGGCGAATACGGCTTCCCGTTGCGGATGAAGTCGGTCATTGCCGTCCGTCCGAAGTGCGCATCCTGCCCGCCCTTGATGCTGATCCAGCCACTGTTGTCGAGGACGACGGTGCACACCGGAACGTCGGACAGCGCGGCGGCGGAGAGCTCCTGCATGGACTGGAGGAAGTCTCCATCGCCGCACACGGCCAGCACCTGTGCCTCGGGAATGGCCAGCTGGGCGCCGACGGCGGCGGGGAGCGTGAAGCCCATGGTGCTGAACCCACCCGAGGTGATGTGGGTCCGCGGCCGCCGCGTGACCCAGCGCTGCTTGACCAGGCCCTGTGGCAGGCCCGCACCGGTCACCACGATCGCGTCGGGTCGCGTCGCGGCCTGGATCTCGCGCACGGCGCGCGCCATCGTCATAGGCTCGGCAGTCGAGCCGGACTTGACCTCGAGCTGCTTCTCCCACGCAGTCCGCAGCCGTTGGATCTCATCCCCATGCTGAGCCCGGGGCTTGCCCGACCCGACGGCGGCGAGCAGGTCCGCCAAACCCGACCGCGCGTCGCCCAGCAACGGCACGGCGACCGGGTAGTTCTTGCCGATCTCGCGCTCGTCGATCTCGAGCTGGATGAGCTGCGTCGGTGGGATGGCGAAGGTGACGCCCTTGCGCCACGAGGAGGCGGACCAGTCCACGAACCGGCAACCGACGGACAGGATCACGTCGGCGGACGACGCGAGCGCATTGCCGATGGTCGAACCGGTGTCGCCGATTGTCTGCCCGGCCAACGGGTGCGTTTCGTCGATGGCGCCCTTGCCGTTCCACGTCGTTACCACCGGCGCGCCGAGGCGCTCGGCCAGGGCCAGCAGCTCGGCGGTCGCCTCGGCCGAGATGACACCGCCACCGGCGACGATCACCGGCCGCCTGGCTCCGGCCAGCAGCGCCGCCGCGCGCTCGACCTCGTCCGCGTCCGGGCGCGGCCTCCCTCGGGCCTCCCGAGCATCGGGCTCCGGGATGCGAACCTCGGCGGCTGCGGCCTGGATGTCCATCGGCACGTCCATCAGGATCGGGCCCGGTCGACCGCTCAGCATCGAGTTCCAGGCCCGGTGCAGGACGAAGGGAAGGTCCTCGACACGCGATGGCTGCCACCACTCCTTCACGACCGGCTCGAAGATGCGCGGGTTGTCGGCGACGTGCCGCCGCTCCAGCTCCTGGAGGAGTCCGGCGCCGCGCATGTACGTGTGCACGGATCCCGTCATGAGCGCCACCGCTGTGG
>JALZJE010000274.1 GCA_030859955.1 Chloroflexota bacterium
GCGGAAGGGATACCGCGAGACGATCTCCATTCCGGGAAACAGGAGCGCGAGGTTCGCGGAGATCACGTCCTCGAGCGGGACGAAGGTCGCATGATCCTCTCCGGCAGGCACGAACCGATCGAGCGACGGCGGAACCTTGACGCGTGCGAAATGCATCCCGCGATCGCGCGGATCTCGCAGCCAGACGGCGAGGTTGAGAGACAGGTTCGAGATGTATGGGAACGGGTGTCCCGGGTCCACGGCAAGCGGCGTGAGCACCGGAAAGACCCGCTCGACGAAGGAGACTGTCAGGGCTGCCCGCGAGGCTTCGGGAACCTGCCACCAGCGTAGAATCCGGATGCCGGAGCGAGCCAGGCGCGGCTTCAGGTCGCGCGTAAAGAGGCGCGAATGCCGGCGGGCGAGCTGTTCGGTGTTACCTGCGATCAGCCGCAGCTGCGTCGTCGCGTCGAGGCCATCGGCAGATCGGAGTCCTGGCGCCGCCAGCTCCTGCCGGCGGAGCGTCGCGACGCGCACCTGATAGAACTCGTCGAGGTTCCCGCCGAAGATGGCCGCGAACTTGGTGCGTTCCAGGAGGGGTAGCGCCCGGTCCTCGGCGAGCGCGAGCACCCGCTCGTTGAAGTCGAGCCAACTCAACTCTCGATTCAGAAACCGAGTCGATGGCGCAGGTAGCGAGTCAACCTGGCGCGCGGACGAGAGCGTCTGAGTGACCATGAAGGCGCACCGTAGCCCTCGAATGCTAAGCGGTGATCAACGATCCAGGGCTTGTGGCGGACCGATGTGCTTCCGAAGGCGATCCCCCGGAAGCACATCGGTTGGAGTGGAGGAGGCAGTGCCGGATGCGATCCGGACCTGCGAATGGATCGTGGTCGACCACCATCAACCGTGCGTCAAGACCACATCAGCATCAGATCCAGGAAGGCAAGCACATCGGCACGCTCGTCGATCAGCTTGCTCACCGGCTTCCCGAGGCCGTGGCCGGCATCGGTATCGATGCGGATGAGGATCGGAGCATCACGTGCCTGAGCGGCCTGGAGCGCCGCCGCGAACTTGAAGGAGTGCCCCGGTACGACCCGATCGTCGTGGTCGCCGGTCGTCACCAGTGTCGGCGGGTAGCGAGTGCCGTCCCGGATGTTGTGCAGCGGCGAGTAGGAGCGCAGGGTTTGGTACTGGTCCGGGTCGTCGGAGGACCCGTAGTCGCTGGTCCATCCCCACCCGATCGTGAACCGATGGAAACGCAGCATGTCCAGCACGCCCACTTCGGCGATCGCCGCGCCGAACAGCTCCGGGTGCTGCGTGATGCTGGCCCCCACCAGCAGTCCCCCATTCGAGCGGCCGCTGATCCCGATCCGGTCCGCGGTCGTCCAGCCCGACGAGGCGAGCCAACGGGCCACGGCGGCAGCATCGTCGAACACGTTCTGCTTGTTCTCGAGCCGGCCGGCATCGTGCCAGTCGCGGCCGTATTCGCCGCCGCCGCGCAGGGAGGCGACCGCCAGCAATCCGCCACGCTCCATCCATGACAGCCACTCCGCCTTGAACGTCGGCCCGACCGAGATGTGAAACCCGCCGTATCCATACAGGAGCGTCGGGACGTCACCGGTCGCCGTCACCTCCCGCCGATGGCTCAGGAAGACGGGCACGCGAGTTCCATCAGCCGAAGCAACGAAGACCTGCTCGGTGACGAACGCATCGGGCTCCCACGGGAGCGCAGGTCGCGTGACCTCCCGCTGGGTGGCATCCGCCACGGCCACCGCAAGCACACGGCCCGGCGCGTCGAACGTCGTGAATGTGAGGAAGAGCTCGCCATCGTCCCGCCGTCCGGCCAGGTCGCCCACGGTGCCGATGCCGGGCAGCTCCACGTCGGCCACACCGCGCCCATCGGTCTCGAAGATGGTGAGCCGATGATGAGCATCGTGGAGCGTGACGACGGCCAACCGCCCGCCGACGAGGCGCACCGCCTCGATGGCATCGGGTCCCTCCCCGATCACCTCGCGGGGCTCGCCGGGAGCCTCCACATCGACGGCCACCACCCGGCCGTTCGGAGCGTCCCGGTCGGTCAGTACATAGAGCGTCCCGGCGACGCCCGCGATCAGCTCGTACCGGGCATCGGCCTCGTCGAGCAGCGGTCGCACCCGCGCGCGTTCCACCCCATCGGCGAGGTCGGCGGCGTAGAGGCGGTTGGTGGGATCCGTCCCGCGCCAGATGCTGACGACGAGGAGGCGACCGTCATCGGTGACCTCCGGCTCGAAGCCCCATTCGGGCTGATCTGGCGCGGAGAAGATCAGCGGGTCGTCGGCCGCATCGGTCTCGAGGGCGTGGTACCGAAGCTCCATGTCGCGGTTCGGGGCGTCATACGCCGCACCCGCCGGCGGCTCGGGATAGCGGCCGTAGAAGAACCCCGCGTCGTCGTGTGTCCACGCTGCCGAAGCGAACTTGCTCCACGGCAGGCGATCCTCCATGTCGGCGCCGTTGGCCACCCGGCGAACGGCCCAGGTCCGCCAATCGGATCCGGCATCGCTGGTGGCGTAGGCGATGAGCTCGCCGCTCTCCGAGACAGCCGTCGCCGCGATGGCCGTGGTGCCTTCCTCGCTGAGCTGGTTCGGATCCAGCAGCGGCTCACCAACCTGGCCCGGCGCCGGTGCTGTCCAGAGGACGTCCTGGTCCTGTAGCCCGGTGTTACGCAGCTGGAACCATCGCTCGCCACGCCGCCATGGGGCGCCGGCGCGCTCGTGATCCCATATCTCGGCCAATCGCGACCGGATGGCCTGGCGCTCGGGAACACTCCCCAGCACCTGCTGGGTCAGCGCGTTCTGCGCCTCGATCCAGGCTCGCGAGGCCGGCGCGTCGGAATCCTCGAGGCTCCGATACGGATCGACGATGCGCTCGCCGTGATAGTCGTCGACCTGGTCGCCGGTTGGCGCCTGCGGGTAGTCGCGCGGCGGCATCGTTCGATCCTCAGGCGCTGATCAGCTCGGCCTCGCGCTCGGTCAGCTCGGTCTCGGCATCGGCCTGGGCCGCGGCTTCGGCGGCGGACGAGACGGCGGCGACCTCGATCTCGATCTTGATCTCCTTGCTCACCAGCCAGCCACCCTGGTCGAGAGCAACGTTCCAGTTGAGTCCGAACTCATCTCGGTCGATCGTCGCGCTGGCACTGAACGCGGCGCGCTCGCCACCCTGCATGTTCGGAACGATGCCCGCGAACTCGGCATCGAGAACGATTGGCCGGGTAATGCCGCGAATCGTGAGGTCGCCGTGGAGCTTGCCGCTCCTATCTGATCCATTGTGTTCGACGCTGGTGCTGACGAAGTCGATCGTCGGGAATGCATCGGTGTTCAGGAAGTCGGCGGAGCGCAGGTGCTGGTCACGCGCTTCCTGGCCCGTGTCGATCGACGCGGCGTCCAGGCTGACACGCACACTCGAGGCCACGAGATTGTCCGGTTCAAAGTCGAGGTCAGCATCGGCGAGCTTCATGCTCCCGCGCACCGTGGTGATCATCATGTGCTTGGCGGAGAAGGTGACGGTCGAGTGGGAGGGATCGAGAGTCCATGTCATGGGAAAAGCGCTCCAGGGTGCGTGTGCGTGTATGATTGACTGAGCAACTATAGATCGATGTGATTGCACATGCAACCAGTTACCCACGAGACACCGATGACACAGCAGGTCTCGAGCCACGACCCCCGCCTTTCCGCCTGGCGCGCGTTTCTGCGTGCCCACGCGCGCGTGGTGCGTGAGCTCGAGCGAGAGCTCCAGGCGGAGGAGCAGATGGCGCTGACCGATTACGACGTCCTGGTCCAGCTCGCCACCGCTGGCGAGCGTCGACTACGGATGAGCGACCTCGCGGACGCCCTGCTGCTCTCGCGATCGGGCGCAACCCGGCTGATCGACCGTCTCGTGGTCGACGGCCTCGTGGAGAGGGTCAGCTGCGAGAGCGACCGGCGCGGCCAGTGGGCGGCGCTGACGCCTGCGGGTCAGGAGCGCCTTCGACGCGCCTCCCCGACCCATCTGCGCGGCGTGGCCAGGCACTTCCTCGATCGCCTCTCTTCCGATGACCTGGCGGCGATGGAACGGATGCTGGGCTCCCTCGGCACGTAGCACCCTCGGCTGGAAGCCGACACATGAGGCACTACGACGCATCAGGCACTGTCCACGCGCGGCGCGGCCCGATCTATCGGTACCTGAGGCACATGAATCGGTGATCACGTGCCGCGCTGCCCGATTTATCGGCAGCCGGATTCAGGGGGCGTTCGCGGCTTCGTCCCGCAGGCCACGGATCATGCCGGCCCGCGGATCATCGGGCGCGAGCTCGAGGAAGCGGTCGAAGGCCGCCAGCGCTGACTCCGCGTCGTCCTCGCCACGAAGCGCGATGAGACCGTCGAAGAAGGCGATCTCCACCGGGTCGGCCGCCACGAGATCGGCGTAGGAATCGTGCGCTGCCCGAGCATTGCCAGCGTCGCCGGCGCGGAGGTACGCGCTCATGATCCGCTCGAAGGCGTCCGCTCGCTGCGGCTCCAGGGCGATCAGCAGCTGGAGGCTGACGGCGGCACTGACGAGATCGTCCCGGGTTGAGCCCGCCAGGTACTCGTCGGCGAGCGAGGAGATGGTGGCAGGATCGTCGGGATCCTCGGCCAGGCGAATGCGCAGTGCGTCGATCCGATCCTGCCGGCCCGACTCGGCCACCTGCGCGTCGGCCAGCACCTGGTTGACCGACGTGCTGTTCCCGACCCCCGTGGCGGGCACGAACGAGCCTGCCAGCAGACCTGCCGCGATGACTCCGGCTCCGATGACGGCTACGCGACGGCCTCCGCCCGAAGGCGGGGGGGTGACCAGAACGGGATCACGGTCGAGAGCGGCGCGCGTGAGGGCGGCGCGCTCCTCGGCCAGGGAACGCTGCTCGGCATAGTCCGCTTCGCCCAACGAGCCGGCGCGGCGGTCGGTCTCGACATCGCGGAGAGCCTCGAGAGCCACTCGGTGCCGCAGCGCGGCGGCGTCGAGATCGCCCGTCGGCGCCTCGTCGGCACGTGGGCCGAGCAGTGGCCGCAGCACGAGAATGGCTGCAGCCGCCAGCCCGAGCAGCAGAAAGATCGGCTCAGGCATCGAGCGCCTCGGCTTCCTCGCTGAGCCGACGCCGCTGTTCCGGACTGGCGGCGACCCGGGGTGGCGATGCGGATCTGCGGCGCGTCATGAGCCACGCGCCAAGCGCGCCGATACCGGCGACGACCACTACAAATGGGGTGATCCAGGCCGCCGGAGATGTGGGCGCGAGCAGGATCCATTCACCGTAGCGAGCCACGAAGTGCGTCCGCACGTCGTCAACGGTCGCACCGCTGGCGATCAACTCATCGATCTGGCGGCGAATCTCCCCCGCCGAGCCGGTCGGCGCATCGGCAACCGAAAGTCCCTGGCAATCGGGGCAGCGCAGCTCGCGGGCGATCGCGTCGGCACGCTCGGCCGCCGTCGTCTCGCGTCCGGATTGGAGGACGAACACCGCTCCCAGTCCGACGAGCGCCAGCGCGCCGCCCAGTGCGGCGGCTGGCAGCCAGCCCCTCATCGGGCCGCGCTCGGCAGAATGCGGGCGAGGTGCTCGGCCATCAGGGCATCCGTAAGAGGGCCGAACTGCTTTGCCTGCACGACGCCATCGGCATCCACGAAGAAGCTCTCGGGCGGCCCGGTCACCCCGAACTCGATCGCCAGGCGGCCCGAAGGATCGATGAGGTGGGGGTAGCCGGCGTCACCGTACCGGGCAAGGAAACCCTCGGCGTCGGCGGCCGCATCCTGGTAGAGCACGCCGACGATCATCAGATCATCGACGCCGCGCTGGTAGGCGGACGACAGGACGGGATGCTCATCGACGCACGCCGGGATGCACCAACTGGCCCAGAAGTTGACGACGTACGGGCGCCCCGCCAGGTCGTCGGTCGAGAGCGTATTCCCGTCGAGGGTCTCAAACATCCAGGTGGGGGCTGGCCGCCCGACGAGTGGCGATGCCACCTCGCGCGGGTCCCGGCCGAACCCGGTCAACAGAAGCCAGCCCAGCGGCACCACCAGGAGCGGAACCAGCAGCCACCGCAGATGGTGCAACTCAGACACCCTCGACGGATGCGGCGGCCGGCGCGCGGCGTGGCGACTCCACTGTGACCCGACGGGCGCGGCGCTCGGGCCAGATGGCGAAGACTGCGCCGATGCCGACGACCGCGCCACCGATCCAGATCCAGACCACCAGCGGGTTCACGAACAGGTGGAGCGTCACCGCCCCCGTCGCCGTGTCGGAGGCTAGCAGCGTGACGTACAGGTCCTCGGCGAGGGAGGTCCGAACGGCCGGCGTCGCGATGGCAGCCTGGGAGTTCGGGTAGTCGCGAAGCGCCGTGCCGAGAGTGCCGTTCTGGGCGCCGGCGTACGTGACCTCCGCACGCGTCTCGATCACCCTCGCATCGGTGACGAGCGGCTCGACGACGAGGCGGTCATGGCGAATCCGGTAGCCACCGATGGTGGCCGTCTCGCCCGGCTCGAGTGTCACGGTGCGGTCGGACGCCAGACCCGAGGAGATGGCGACCGCGACGGCCATGACGAGGACGCCCAGGTGGACGCCATAGCCACCGTATCGGCGTCGATTGCGCGTGGTGAGCCGCCAGGCGGCAGTGGCATGGCCTTCGTTCCGCCCGCGAGCGCGCGCCCGCGTCCCACGGATCACCTCGTCGATCATGATCCCGCCGACGAAGACGGCCAGTCCCAGGGTGCCCAGGGACCCCACCTCGCCCAGGCCCAGGCCCAGCGCGGCGACGGTCACCAGGACCGCGAACAGCAGGGGCATGGTGAATCGCTCGCGCATGGTCGACCACGAAGCCGTCCCCCACGGCAGAGCCGGTCCGACGCCCATCAGGAACAGGAGCGCAACGAAGATGGGGACCGTGACGGTGTTGAACCACGGTGCGCCGACGCTGATCGTATCGCCGCTGGTGGCGGCGACGAGGAGTGGCAGCAGCGTGCCAAACAGGACGGCGAAGGTGAGGCCAAGGAAGAGCACGTTGTTGAGCAGGAATGCCGACTCTCGGCTCACGGTGCCGGAGGGCCGTCCATCACCGCTCAGATCGGGCAAGCGCCAGACCAAGAGGCCGAGGGCTGCGGTGAGCGCGACCAGGATGGCCGCCAGGAACCAGGGGCCGATGGCCGACTGCGTGAACGAGTGCACGCTGGCAACGATCCCGGAGCGGGTGAGGAAGGTGCCGACCAGCGTGAGCACGAAGGTGGCGATGACGAGCGCGCTCGTCCAGATCCGCAGGCCGCCGCGCCGCTCGGCGACCATCGCCGAGTGGATGAATGCGGTGGCGGTCAGCCAGGGCAGGAGCGCGGCGTTCTCGACCGGATCCCACGCCCAGTAGCCACCCCAGCCCAGGACCTCGTAGCTCCACCACGCTCCTGCCACGATCCCCAGCGTCAGAAAGGTCCACGGGACGAGAGTCCAGCGCCGCACGATGCGCAGCCACTCCTCGTCCAGGCGCCTGGTGATCAGCGCCGCGACTCCGAAGGCGAACGGGACCGCCATCCCGGTGTAGCCGAGGTAGAGCAGCGGCGGGTGAAGGGCCATGAACGGGTGGTTCTGAAGCAGCGCATTGGGCCCCGAACCCTCCGCGGCAACGGGCGAGGTCAGCGCGAACGGATTCCCGGGCCAGGTCATGACGGCGAAGAAGAAGGCATTGACCGTTGCCAGCGTTGCCCCGACCCACGGCATCAGCTGCCGATACCGGTCGCGATATCGATGCAGCACGAGTACCGCCCACCCCGTCGCGAGCAGTGCCCAGAACAGGATCGAGCCTTCCAGCGCGGCCCACAGGCTGATGACGCCGATGAACGGCGGCGTCGTGGTCGCGTTGTTCTCGGCGACGTACCGCACGCTGAAGTCGTGCGTGAGCAGCGAGATCACCATTGCCGCGCAGCCGATTCCGGCAGCCACGAATGAGCCGATGACCGCGCGCCGGCCGCTGACGACCAGGCGCGCATCTCCGCCGCGAGCCGCCAGCACGAAGGCGACGGCGGCGTAGACCGTGAGGCCCAGGC
>JALZJE010000190.1 GCA_030859955.1 Chloroflexota bacterium
ATCATCATGCCGGCGGTCCGGTCGGGCTGGCGACCATGGCGGCCACCGTCTCGGAGCCGATCGAGACGATCGAGGACGTTGTCGAGCCGTATCTGATGCAGATCGGCATGCTGGCACGCACGTCACGAGGTCGTAAGCTGACACGGGGTGGCTGGGAGCACCTCGGTCTGACGCCTCCCGCCGGTGCCGCCGCCCTGGTCCAGCCCGGGCTCTTCGACGGTTAGGGCCGACGTGCGCGAATGAGTCCTGAGATCGGTCGAATCGTGCTCGCCATCAGCGTCGTCCTGGTCATCGTTGGCGGCCTGGCGATGCTCGGCGTGCGGCTGCCGTTCGGGCGATTGCCGGGCGACATCGCCATCGAGGGCGAACGAGGCGGCGTCTACATTCCGATTGTCACGATGATCATCGTCAGCATCGTTCTCACGGTTCTGCTCAACATTTTCCTGCGCCGATAGTGGCATCGCGCGAATCGGCGTCGCAGCGACACCGCGCGGGAGTAGGCTGCGCAGCGGCACCGGCCCGGCGTGCCTATCTCCCGGACTGCGAGTGCCATGGAGCGGAGGGTTATCCCGAGTGACGGCAACTGAGGCACCACGGAGCGAGCCAGCCAGGACAGGTGGCGGCGGTGGGGGACTCGACTCGTTCTTCAAGCTCACCGAGCGGGGGACAACCGTAGGGACGGAGATGAAGGCTGGACTGGCCACATTTATGGTCATGTCCTACATCCTGTTCTTGAACCCGTCGATCCTGTCGGCAATGTTCATCCCGCAGGGCGAGCAGGCGGTGATGGACTTCGTCGCCCCCGCGGCGGCGGCCACCGCACTTGTTGCGGGCGTGCTGAGCATCGCCATGGGCCTGGTCAGCAACTACCCGATTGCGTTGGCCGCGGGTCTCGGCATCAACGGCGCGGTCGCCTTCGGCCTGGTGCTGACGACCGGTCTCACACCAGCGGGGGCCATGGGCGTCATCGTCATCGAAGGCCTCGTGGTCCTGCTGCTCGTCCTCGTCGGACTGCGCGAGGCGATCATGAATGCCGTGCCGCTGACGCTGAAACGGGCGATCGGCGTCGGGATTGGCCTGTTCATCCTGTTCATCGGCCTCGTGGATGCCGGCGCGATCGTCAACGCCCCGGACGCCTCCGGGCCGGTGCCCGTGCAGTTCGTCTTCCCGAGCACGCCCGCGCTTGGAGTCTTCTTCCTCGGCCTGCTGGTGACGATCATCCTCTTCGTGCGAAATGTGCCCGGAGCGCTGATCCTCAGCATCGTCTTCACCACCATCGTTGCCCTCATCGTGGGAGTGCAGCCGTTCCCCGCCAGCCTGACCTCGCCGTTCGACTTTTCGACGCTGGGCATGTTCGACGTCACGAATGTCTTCTCGACGCTCGGCCTGGTGGCGGCGATTCTCACGATCTTCAGCTTCATGTTGACCGACTTCTTCGACACCATGGGCACAGCCACCGGTCTGGCCGAGCAGGCTGGACTCGCCGACAAGGATGGTCGCGTGCCGGGAGTTGGTCGCCTGCTGCTGGTCGACTCCGTTGGCGCCGTGGCCGGTGGAGCAGCCGGCATCAGCTCCAACACCAGCTACATCGAGAGTGCGGCGGGAATCGCCGAGGGCGGACGGACGGGGTTGACGGCTGTCGTGGTCGGCGTCCTGTTCCTGTTCTCGATCCTCCTCTCGCCGCTGGCAACGCTGGTGCCGTTTGTCGCCACGGGACCCGTCCTGGTCGTCGTCGGTTATCTCATGGCCGTGATGATCAAGGAGATCGACTTCGCGAACGTCGAGGAGGGCTTTCCGGCGTTGCTGACCCTGATCCTGATGCCGCTGACGTTCAGCATCACGATCGGGATCGGTGCCGGGTTCATCACCTGGGTGCTGATCAAGATTGCCCTCGGCAAGCTCGGCGCCATCCATCCGCTGATGTGGTTGGTGGCGATCGCCTTCGCGATCTACTTCGCCCAGGCCCTCCTCCCCGGCGGGATCAGCGCCTGAGCGATCCCTGAACCGATGGCGCCCGGTCGGGATTCCGGCCGGGCGCTACGCTTTCGAGGTGACTGGTCCGCGGCTCCGCGTCGATGATTTTTCCTACGACCTGCCAGCTGATGCCATCGCCCAGATTCCCGCCGAGCCTCGGGACGCATCTCGCCTGCTGCTCATGGACCGATCCCGCGCGGGAGAGCTGCAACATCTGAGCTTTCGCGACATCGGCGACCTGCTGCGGCCCGGTGACCTGTTGGTCGTCAACGACTCCCGTGTCATCCCGGCCAGGCTCGCGGGCCGACGCGCCAGCGGCGGTTCAGCCGAGGTCCTTCTCCTTCGCCCCCTCGCATCGGATCCTGACCAATGGGAGGCGCTGGTGCGCCCCTCGCGGCGGATCGGGGATGGGGATCGGCTCACGCTGCGCACGGGTGACACGATGGAGGTGCGCGAGCGCCTCGACGACGGGACCCGCGTGGTTCGCTTCGATGGCGATCCGGCCTCCATCATGGCCGCCGCGGGGGAGATGCCGCTCCCGCCATACATTCACGATCGATCGGCGCCGGCGGATCGATACCAGACCGTCTATGCGCGCCCGCCCGGCTCCGCGGCGGCGCCCACCGCCGGCCTGCATTTCACGCCCGAGCTGTTGGGTGCCCTGGAATCCCGCGGTGTGTCGCGAGCTTCGGTCACGCTGCATGTCGGGCTCGACACCTTCCGGCCACTGGAGGGCGAGTTCACCGACGAGCACATGATCCATCGCGAGTGGTTCGAAATCCCGTCCGAGACTCGGACGGCGATCGACGCGACACGTGCATCCGGCGGCCGCATTATTGCGGTCGGCACGACGGCGGTCCGTGTGCTCGAGACGGCCGGCCGGACCGATGCAACCTCCGGATGGACCGATCTCTACATCACGCCGCCGCATTCGTTCGGATCGGTCGATGCGCTCATCACCAACTTCCACCTGCCGCGTAGCTCACTGCTCCTCCTCGTCACCGCGTTCGTGCAGGATGGAATGCGCGAGGCTGACGCATTCGAGGCGCGTGATGCCCTGTTCGGTGCCTATCGGACGGCGCTGGCTGCAGGCTATCGGTTCTTCAGCTTCGGGGACGCGATGCTGATCGTCTGATCAGCTGATTGCCGTCAGCTCATGCAGGTCGTGGATGAGTGGTGGTGTCGGACGCTCTCCCACCGTCAGCCATGCATGGTGCGAATCGGATCCCCACGACTGACGGGCGGCAACCGTCAATACCGGGGAATCGAGTCTGAGCGGGAATGGATGACGGGAACAGGCGCCATCTGTTCGTCACTGATTCGCTGGCTGTATGGAGTGACGGACAGGGACGTCAGGCCTGATCGTCGGAGCGGGTTGGCACGGCTTCTCGTTCTTCGTCCGTGAGACCGATGACCTCCTCGCTGGCGCCGATCGGCACGGCCCTGGCCTCCGATTCCGGCTCTGCCTGAGCCGATCGGCCTCCATTCGGCTGCCCTTCGACGGTGGCGGGTGGAGTTGCGGGGCGCTGTTCCGGGTCGTCCGTGGCAGGCAGTGGCCGCGGGCCGCCGGGGATGACACCCGGCACGTCGCTCGACACGCGCCCGGCCGGGACGCCGAACGGCTCGGCCATCACGGCGCACACGCGCGCGAGGTCGCAGAGAGCCTGCCCAAGGTCCGCGGACTCGGTCGCCGCCTCGAAATGCGGGTGGTGCAGGCGGAACGACCAGCGGGTGCGGTGTTCGCGCGCCCAGAGGCGGAACGTATCGGCGCGAAGCTCGACGCCGCGCAGGACCTGCCAGGGATACATGAGCATCGCCAGGCGGTAGCGGGCGGAGGAGCCGAACGGAGCGTACCGATGATCCAGCAGGCCGACCTCGGTGGCCACCATCACCCGTCGCTCATCGCCTTCGGTGCCGGCCTCCAGGGCATAGACGGCCAGGTCCTCGACCCCGAGGCTCTGAAGCTCGATCGCGATCCATTCCTTCACTTCGTCGTTGAGGAACGGCATTCGCGGCCATTCATTCAATCGCACGCGACAATCACCTCTCCGTGGTGCACGTAGCCTATCCTCTCCGGCGGTGTCACCGTCAGCCCCCATCGACCACACATTCCGATCGGCCAACGTCGGCCGCGCCCGGCTGGGTCGAATCGAGACGCCGCATGGTGTGATCGAAACCCCCGAGTTCATGCCGGTGGGCACTCAGGCGACCGTCAAGGCGCTGACGCCCGGAGACCTGCATGCCGCCGGCGCGCAGATGATCCTCGGAAATACCTATCACCTCAACCTGCGACCGACCGCGGAGCGGATCGCCAGGCTGGGCGGGCTGCATCGGTTCATGGCCTGGGGCGGACCGATCCTGACCGATTCCGGTGGATTCCAGGTCTTCAGCCTGGCCGATCTGCGCCGTGTCGACGAAGACGGCGTGACCTTTTCATCGCACCTGGACGGGTCGACACATCGCCTGAGCCCGGAACGCGCGATGGAGATCCAGACCCTTCTCGGATCGGACATTGCGATGGCCTTCGATCAGCTCATCGATCCGACACTCCCGCGCGTACAGGTGGCCGATGCGATGGAACGCACGCACCGATGGGCTGCCCGCTCGCTGGCAGCGCGCGGCCGCCCTGACCAGGCCGTGTTCGGCATCATCCAGGGTGGCGTCGACGCTGGCCTGCGCCGCGAGTCCGCGGCGGCCATCAGCGCCCTGCCCTTCGACGGGATCGCCGTCGGGGGGCTCTCGGTGGGGGAGTCGAAGGCCGAGATGACCAGCACCCTGGATGTGATCGCGAATGCCCTTGGCGATGACGCGCGCCCGCGCTACCTCATGGGCGTCGGCTCGCCGGTCGACTTCTTCACCGCGGTCGAGCGCGGCATCGACCTGTTCGACTGTGTGCTGCCGACACGGGTTGCTCGGACGGGCCAGGTGTGGACCGATGCGGGACGCCTGAACCTGCGCAACGCCGGCGTCCAGGACGACGCTGGCCCCATCGACGCGGCCTGTGCCTGCGAGGCGTGCCGCAATCATTCACGAGCGTACCTTGCGCACCTGTTCCGCGCCCGGGAGCTGCTGGCCTACCGATTGGCCACGGTCCACAACGTGACCTGGACGCTGGCGCTGCTCCGCCGTCTGCGGGTGTCACTCGCCAACGGATCGTTCATGGAGCTTCATGAGCAGGTCAGGCGAAGCTTCGGCCGCAACGCCGATGTATCGGGCACTGACGCGCAAGCCGATGTGCTCCTGCGCGACTGAGCCCCATCTATCGAGCATGGGGACACGTGAAGGGGCTTCCACGCGCAAGAGTGCCTCATCTATCGGCATGACTTGGCTCGTGCCTCGTATGACAACGTAGTACAATGCGACTGAGATGCGACCGTCAAGGTGTCACGACACGGAGCGTAGAATCGGTCCGCCGGTGCCGGTAAGCGCCGGGTAATCGGTTGGTAAGGGCCGAACGCGCACGATGGCGCAGCTCGGCCATACATCTGGAGGTTCGAGCGATGGCAAAAGGCCGAGATCGACCCAAGAAGGAGCCGAAGCGCAAGGCCAAGGAGAAGGCGCCGAAGCTTTCGCCGCCGACGTCCTCGTACGAGCCGCCGGCATCGGTCGAGGTGATCAAGCCCAGGCGCAAGGAGCGCACGCCCAGCGACGAGGAATGAGCAGCGCCGCCGGGACCCATACACGAGTGATGCAGGAGCGGAAGACAGATGGATGCACCGGTGGCGATTGCCCAGGTTCCCGTAGAGAAGAACGGTGAGCGCGGCCGCGCCGTGGATGCCGCGATCCTCCAGATCGAGAAGCAGTTCGGCCGTGGGTCGATCATGCGGCTTGGTGATCGGGCGGCCCAGAACGTCGAAGCGATTCCGACCGGATCGGTCGCGCTGGACCTTGCTCTCGGCGTCGGTGGCGTGCCCCGCGGCCGGATCACCGAGATCTACGGCCCCGAGTCGAGCGGCAAGACGACCCTCTGCTATCACGTGGCCGGCAACGCCCAGCGGATGGGCGGCATCGTCGCCTTCATCGACGCGGAACATGCGCTCGATCCCGGCTATGCGCGGAATGTCGGCGTTGACGTGGATGAGCTCTTGGTCAGCCAGCCCGATACCGGCGAGCAGGCGCTCGAGATCGCCGAGACGCTCATCCGGTCCAACGGGGTGGATGTCGTGATCGTCGACTCGGTGGCCGCCCTCGTGCCGCGCGCCGAGATCGAGGGTGACATGGGCGATAGCCACATGGGCCTCCAGGCTCGGCTCATGAGCCAGGCGTTGCGCAAGCTGACCGGAGCCATCAATCGCAGCAATACTGCGCTCGTCTTCACAAACCAGCTGCGCGAGAAGATCGGCGTCATGTTCGGTAATCCGGAGACGACGCCGGGCGGCCGTGCTCTCAAGTTCTACGCCAGCGTGCGGATGGACATCAGGCGCATCGAGACCCTCAAGCAGGGGACCGATGCGATCGGTTCCCGTACCCGGGTCAAGGTGGTCAAGAACAAGGTCGCCAGCCCCTTCCGCGTGGCGGAGTTCGACATCATGTACAACGAGGGCATCAGCGTCGAGGGCGGGTTGCTCGATGTCGGAATTGCGGCTGGCGTGCTTACCAAGACCGGCGCCTGGTTCAACTACGGGGATGTGCGTCTCGGCCAGGGACGAGAGAATTCGCGAGAGTTCCTGAAGACGAACCCCGAGATTGCCAAGCGCATCGATGATGAGATCCGCGGACGCGTGGCGAGCATCGAGGTTGGCGTCGACGGGATCAGCGAGGCCGAATAGCGCCGTTCAGCGGGGTGGTATGCCGTCGCGGCACAAGCGCGCGCCGAATCGCTCCACAGAGCCGCCGGACGCCGTTGCAGCGATGGAGATGGCCGTTCGCTTTCTGGGCGCCCGACCGCGGACGCGGTGGGAGCTTGAGCGGCGCCTGCGCCGTGGCGGGGTGGGGGAGTCCCACCTCGAAGCCACGCTCCTCCGGCTTGCGGAGCTAGGGTACGTGGATGACGCCGCATTCGCTCGGTGGTGGGGCGAACAGCGCGACCGGCACGCGCCGCGCGGGCGCCGCATGATCGAGGCAGAGCTCCGGCAGCACGGCGTTGGTCGTGAGGTGATCGAGGCCTACCGTGAGGAGCACGTGGTGCCCGAGCGCGCTCCCGAGGATGAGCTGATGCCCGGCACGGAGGACGATCGCGCCGACGTCGCCCTGGCTCGCCACCTGAAGGGCCGAGCGGTGCCCGATGATCAGCGGGCCCGTCATCGCGTCGCCATGTTCCTCGTGCGGCGCGGATTCGACCCAGAGACGGTTCGCGGCGCCATGCGACGGGCGGACCGCCAGCCGCTGGACGGAGCACGCTAGGCCCGTTCTGGGAGCCTGTACTGAACGCGAGTGATTCGACCGTCTAGGCTGTCACGATGCGTTACGCCCTGATGACGGAGCCCCAGCAGGGGCTCAGCTACGACGAGATCCTGGAACTTGCCCGGACCGCGGAGGATGCGGGGCTGGAAGCCTTCTTCCGCTCCGACCACTACGCCAGCTTCCCGGGTGAATCGGGGCTTCCGACGACCGACGCCTGGGCGACCCTGGCCGGGCTCGCGCGCGAAACGACAACCATTCGGCTAGGCACCCTGGTGTCACCGGTGACGTTTCGCATCCCCGGAAGCCTGGCCAAGGTGATCCAGACGGTCGACGAGATGAGTGGCGGACGTATCGAGGCGGGCTTCGGCGCCGGCTGGAACGAGGATGAGCACGATCAACTGGGGATCCCGTTTCCACCGCTCCGGGAGCGCTATGACATGCTCGCCGAGCAGCTGGCCCTCCTCCACGGCCTGTGGACCGAAGAAGAAGACTGGTCGTTCTCCGGTGAACATTGGCAGCTGCGTGGCGCAAAACATCATGGAGAGGTCGCCCGAGGGGGTCGCCGCCATCCCCACATCATCCTCGGTGGCAAGGGGCTTCCACGGATGGCCGAGCTCGTCGCGCGCTACGCCGACGAGTTCAACCTCATTTCGGCGTCGCCTGGCGCCGTGTCGTCGGCCTACGAGCGCGTTCGCGCCGCATGCCGGGACCTCGGGCGAGACCCCAATGAGGTCGTGTACTCCGCCATGACGGGGGTGCTGGTGGCTGAGACTGAGGCTGACCTGCGAGCTCGCGTCGCGGACCTGTTGAAGGCGCTGGGGCAGGGCGATACAGATGGGGACGCGTGGCTTGCGGAGCGGCGCCAGCGCTGGATCATGGGCACCCCGGACGAGGCTCGACAGCGGGTGAGCATATTCGAGCAGGAGGGGACCCAGCGCATCATGCTGCAGGACTTCCTGCCCCGCGACCTCGACCACGTTCGACTCATGGGGCGCATCTTCTCGGGCTGAACGCCGCCTCGGGAAATCGACGGAGTTGCGCTACACTCCCTTGATCGGGAACGTCCCGATACGCAGACCTTGCTGTACTTGCCGATGCTCCGGCCCTGGCCGGCGCGATATTGCCCACACGGGGCTCCAACGCACAGAAGGAGCCGACATGCCTGATCTCGCGATCGTCGTCGTGGCGACGCTCGCCGCCGCCGGCGGCATCGTTATCGGATTCCTCGTCCGCAGCGTTCTGAGCGGGCGATCGGTGAAGCACGCCGAGCACTATGCAGAACGGCTGGTGTCCGACGCGCGCGCCAAGCAGAAGGAGATCGTCCTCGAAGGGAAGGACGAGGCGTTGCAGCTGCGCCGCGCGGCAGAGGAAGAGGGCCGTGAACAGCGCGCCACCCTGCAGCGTTCCGAGCGCCGACTTTTGGACCGGGATGAGGCGCTCGACCGCAAGGTGGAAGCGTTCGAGCGGCGGGAGGAAGCGCTCGTAGCTCGCCAGCACGAGCTCGATGCCGCGAGCGCGCACGGCCGTCAGCTTCAGGAGAGGCAGGTGGTGGAGCTTGAGCGCATCTCGGGATTGAGCGCAGCCGAGGCACGCGACGGGCTGATCAGCAAGATCGTCGACGAAGCCCAGGCCGAGGCTCAGCACCGAGTCCGCGAGATAGAACGATTCGCGCACGATGAGGGTGAGGACAAGGCGCGCCGCGTGCTGACCACCGTGATGCAACGGATCGCCGCCGATCACACCTCGGAGGCGACGATCACCGTCGTGCCGCTGCCGAACGAGGAGATGAAGGGACGCATCATCGGGCGTGAGGGTCGCAACATCCGAGCGCTTGAACAGGCGACCGGGGTCGACCTCATCATCGATGACACGCCCGAGGCGGTCGTTCTGTCCGGCTTCGATCCTGTGCGTCGGGAGGTGGCGCGCATGACGCTGCTCAAGCTGATCAGCGACGGTCGCATTCACCCGGGACGCATCGAGGAGACGGTCGCGAAATGCCGGTCGGAGATCGAGGTGGTCATGCGTCAGGCCGGCGAGCAGGCTGCCTACGAGGCAGGCGTGCCCGGACTCCACCCGGAGCTGATCAAGCTGATCGGTCGGCTGAAGTACCGCACCAGCTACGGCCAGAATGTGCTCATTCACTCCGTGGAGACGGCCCGCCTGTCAGGCCTGCTCGCGGCCGAGATCGGTGCCAACGTGGCCGAATCGAAGAAGGGTGGCTTCCTGCACGACATCGGGAAGGCGGTCGACCACGAGGTCGAAGGCGCCCACGCTGCCATCGGCGCCGATATCGCGAAGCGCTATGGCGTAAACCCGATCGTGTGCAACGCGATTGCAGCGCATCATCAGGAGGTAGAGCAGGAGAGCATCGAGGCCACCATCGTGCAGATCGGTGATGCCATCAGCGCCTCACGACCGGGTGCCCGTGGCGAGAACCTCGACAACTACGTGAAGCGCCTCGAGGACCTTCAACAGATTGCGCTCAGCTTTCCCGGGGTCGAGCGCTGCTTCGCCATCCAGGCCGGTCGTGAGATCCGCATCCTGGTGCGCCCGGAGGATATCGATGATCTGGCGTCGAGCCGCCTCGCCCGCGACGTGGTGAAGAAGATCCAGGATGAGCTCCAGTACCCCGGGCAGATCAAGGTGACCGTGATCCGAGAGACACGCGCCATCGACTACGCCCGGTGAGCGCCGCGGCGGGGGGAGTGCGCATCTGCGTGATCGGCGACGTCATCGGCAAGCCGGGCCGCCTGGCCGTCATGCAAACGCTGCCGGACCTCCGTCGGGAGCTGAACATCGATCTCGTAATCGCGAACGGAGAAAACACGGCTGCCGGCGCCGGGCTGACGCCGAGCCTGGCAGAGGAGCTCCTCGGCGGCGGGGTCGACGTGATCACCAGCGGGAATCACATCTGGGACAAGCGCGAGATCTACGACTACCTGGACACCGACCGCCCCGTCCTCCGCCCGATCAACTATCCGGATGAGGCCCCCGGCCGCGGTTGGCTGGTCCATCACGCCGATGATGGGACCGAGGTGGCGGTGATCAACGCCATGGGTCGGGTGTTCATGAACCAGCTTGATTCGCCGTTCACCAAGCTCGACGAGCTGCTCGACGAGTCGGCTGAACCACTGCCAGCTGTTCGGATCCTCGACTTCCACTGCGAGATCACCTCGGAGAAGAACGCGATGGGCTGGTATCTCAATGGCCGCGTGAGCGGCGTCGTGGGCACGCACACGCACGTGCCGACCGCGGATGCACGGGTCCTGCCGGGCGGGACCGCCTACATCAGCGACATCGGGATGACCGGGCCGCGCGACTCCGTTATCGGCTTCAGCCTCGAGACGGTCCTGCCGCGCTTCACACGCCATCTCCCGACCCGTTTTGCGGTCGCCGAGGGACCCGTGTCCTTCAATGCGGTCATCATCACCGCCGATCCCGCCTCCGGTCGCGCCACCGGCATCGAACAGGTCCAACGCCTGATCGAGGTGTAGCCGGTGTGATGTGGAGTATATATGCATATACTTCCAGAGCAGACAGACGATGAACCGGGCTGAGGAAGCCTCCCCGCTTATCGGGATCGTCGGCCCGACGGGGTCGGGCAAAACGGAATTATCGCTGGCCCTGGCCCGTAGCTGGCCGGTTGAGATCCTTGTCGCCGATTCCCGTCAGGTCTACCGCGGCATGGACATCGGCACGGCGAAGCCGGATGCTGGAGCGAGGGCAACCGTCCCGCACCATCTCCTCGACCTGATCGATCCTGGTGGCGAGTTCAGCGTCGCCCAATGGCTGGAACGAGCTAGGGTTCTGATTCCCGAGATCGCGGCGCGCGGGATGATTCCCATGCTGGTGGGTGGCACGGGCCTGTATGTCACCGCGCTCCTGGACGGCCACGACTATGCATCGCAGAGCAGTGGCCCCGAGTTGCGCATGCTGCTGGCCGATGAGTTGGCTTCAGGTGGACCGGCGTCCCTTGCGGCTCGCCTGACCGCCATCGATCCTGCCACGGCGGAGCGCACGGACCTTCGAAATCCTCGGCGCGTCGTGCGCGCACTGGAGCGTGCCGCGGCGGGGAGTGGCAGGCCATCGGCGCGCGCGTATGGCGGGCGGATGGCATTGATCGGTATCAGTCGGCCACGAGACGTGCTGTATCGGCGCATTGATGACCGGGCGGTTGCTCTGTTCAGCGGCGGGCTGCTGGACGAGGTTCGGGCACTACTCGACGCTGGTATCAGCGCGAATACGCGACCGATGACGAGCCACGGCTACCCGGAGGCGGCGCGTTACCTGGCGGGGGAGTGGTCGCTGGACCAGGCCGTCGAGGTGACGGCTCGGCGCACCCGCCAGTACGCGAAGCGCCAGCTCACCTGGTTTCGGCCAGACCGACGCATCGTGTGGGTCGCGGCCGGCGACGAGCCGGCTGATTCGCCAACGGTCGTGGCTCAGGCGGAAAGCGTGCTGCGGGGCCTGCTCGGGTGATCCGGTACCATGAAGCGCAGATGACTGAACGCGAGCGGATGATCGACCTGACCATTCCGGTCGAGCGCGCCTTTTTGATCGGCCTGGATGATTCGGATGACGATCGGTGGCCGGTGCAGCGCTCGCTCGCGGAGCTCGCCGCCCTGGCGGAAACCGCCGGGGCGACTGTCGTGGGACAGGCGTCGCAGCGCCGGCCGAAGGCGGACCCGGTCTGGTATTTCGGCAAGGGACGCGCCGCCGAGCTTCTCGACGAGAAAGCCGCGACCGACTTCAACGTGCTGATCGTGGACGACGAGCTGGCGCCGAATCAGCAGCGCAGCCTCGAGTCGCTGCTCGAGTGCAAGGTCCTGGACCGGTCGGCGCTGATCATCGACATCTTCGCCCGCCATGCGAAGACCAAGGAGGGTCGCCTGCAGGTCGAGCTGGCGGCGCTCGAATATCATCTCCCGCGCCTGACCCGCCTGTGGACGCATCTGTCGCGCACCGGTGGGGGGATCGGGACGCGCGGGCCCGGCGAGAGCCAGCTCGAGACTGACCGCCGCCTGATCCGCGACAAGATCAAGAAGGTCAAGGCTGATCTCGCGGACGTCGAGAAGCATCGCGCGACCGCCGCACGCAATCGCGATCGCAACGAAGTTCCCAGCGTGGCGCTGGTCGGCTACACGAATGCAGGCAAGAGCACGGTCCTCAACGCGCTCGCCGATGCGGATCTCTACGCCGCCGACATGCTGTTCGCCACGCTCGATCCGACCAGCCGCCAGGTGCCGCTTCCAAATGGGCAGCAGGCCGTCATCACCGACACCGTCGGCTTCATCAACAAGCTGCCTCATGACCTTGTCGACGCCTTCCGGGCGACCCTCGAGGAGGTCATGCGCGCCGACCTCCTGCTCGAGATCGTCGACGCTGCCGATCCCGATTTCCTCGGCCAGCAGTCGGCGGTGCAGGCGGTCCTCAACGAGCTTGGCGCGGGTGACAAGCCGCGCATCACCGTCTTCAACAAGATCGACCTGCTCGCCGCGGAGACCGATGCCGCTCCCTCGAGCGAACGCGCCGTCTTTGTCAGTGCCGTGACGGGAGCGGGGCTGGATCTGTTGAGGGAAAGGATCGCGGACGCATTGCGCGGACAGATGGTCGCGGTGGATGCCGTGGTCCCCTACGAACGCGGCGAGCTCGTTGCCCGCGCGCGAACCTCGGGTGAGGTCGAGGAGCGCTACGAGGAGCGCGGCGTACGGGTGCGAGGCCACCTGCCGGAGGGGATCGCGGCTGAGCTCAGCGCAGCCGGGCGCGCCAGCCGCCGGCGCACCGCATCTCGCTGAAGCCCGGTATGCCGCCGCTGCGCTGGCTTCGCAACGAGCTGCTCGAGATGACCGCGCGCGAGCTTGCGGCCGCCGACGAATTCTTCGAGCGCTGCGTCGCGGATCCAGCGCTCGACAAGGAGCTCGAGCGACGGCTCAAGGGACCCATCACTCCGCTCATCGTGGCACTCGACTCCTGGGAGGATGCCGGGCCAGAGGCTCAGTCACTGCTTGCGGTCAATGAAGCCAACGTCTCGCGCTTCGCGGCGCTGGTCGAGCAGGTCGGCGAATGGCCCGGACTGCGACTGGTCGGGACGGACGGTACCGACGCGGCCTGGATGTTGGCGCAACATGCTGATCGCGCGAACGAGCTGCGTCGTACCTGGATCCCCATGCTTGCCGCGGCCGTCGATAGCGGCGACGCGGACCCGCGTCATCTCGGTGCGCTGACCGATCGTGTTGCGGCCGTGGCCGGTGAACGCCAGATCTACGGCACCATCGCCATCCTCGCCGCCGACGGGGAGCCGGAGTTCCCCCTGCCCGTGGCCGATGCCGCTCACCTGGAATCGCGCCGTGCCGAGATCGGCCTGCCACCGCTTGCCGCCGAGGCGCCATACCTCGCTGATGGCGACTTCATTCCGTACGGCCCGGACCGCGGCTCCAACCCGATCAACCAATGGCCGATGGTCGTCGAGGGCCACCTATCGGTCGAGGCCGCCCTCGAGGCCGGCGTGCGTGGGGTTCGTCGGATCTGGGCGACGCGCCCCGGCGATCGACGCTTTGGCCGGCTACGGGCACTCGCCCGCGAGCTCGGGGTGACCATCGACCAGGTTGCGGCCGAGACCATCAATGAGCTCGCATCCGGGCGATCCCACGGCGGCATGATCGGACTGGTCGGCCCGCGCCGTCAGCAGAGCGTCGGGACGCTGTTGACCGAGGTGGGGGATCGGTCACTGATCGTCATGCTCGACGGCATCGAGGATCCGTTCAACTTCGGACAGGCGGTTCGCGCGCTGTATGCCGCAGGGGTGGATGCGCTCGTCGTCAGGCGCAACTGGGAGACGGCGATCGGTACCGTGACACGCGCTTCGGCAGGCGCCAGCGAGCTCATTCCGACGGCCGTGACCGCCTCAGCCGAGGAAGCGGCGGCCGCATGCAGGCGGCAGGGGATGCGCGTCGCCTGCGCGGTCGCCACCGATGATGCCATTGAGCTCAGCGACACAGACCTGACCGGTGGGCTGTTCGTGCTGATCGGGGGCGAGCGGCGCGGTGTGACGCGATCGTTCGTGGAACAGGCTGACCTTCGCGTCAGGATCGGCTATGGCCGAGAACAAGCTCCGGAGCTCGGAGCCGCTACCTCGGCGGCCATCATCGGCTTCGAGGCGCTGCGCCAACGGCGAGGCGTCGGCTAAAAGACCCGGCGGCCCGCGAGACGATCGGCATGTGGCTGTCCCAGGCTCGGGGCCGACACCCGGCGCCAGACTCGCTCACGAATCGCCAGGCCAGCCACCAGGTACAGGGCAGCCAGCGCGATCAGCAGGCCGTATCCGGTCGTCAGCGGACCGAGTTCGCCGCCGATGGCTGTGCCACTCACCATTGCCAGGCTGCCGAGCCCAAGCCCGGCGATGGCTGCTGACCAGAGTCTGTGATGCATGCGAGCAGCGTACGCGCGCGCACGATCGGGTCCCATAGGAGAATCGTCCACGCGTGGCAGGACCTATCGTGGTCAGGCTCCAGCCTCTACTCATTCCAGTGCCCAATCTTTGCTTCCGCAAATGTATGTTATGTTACCTTGGGGGAAACTAGAACAGCGTCCGAGGGCGAGATCCGCTGCCGCGCAGCCTGCCGGCCCATGGAGATGGTAGGATGGGTTCCATGCGAGCAACCATCGATAGGGCAGGTCGGCTGGTGATTCCGCGTGCGCTCCGCGCGCGGATCGGGCTCGCGGCCGGTGGCGAGGTGGAGCTCGCGCTCGACGGGGCTGGTGTGCGGATTGATCCGGTTACCGAGGGCGGCCTCGAGGAGGAGGATGGTTTTCTGGTCATTCCGGACTCGGCCCCCGTGACCGACGAGATGATCCGAGAAATGATCGATGCCGACCGCCACGCCCGATAACGCGGGCAGCCTCATCCTGATCGATTCCAGCGTTGCGGTGGCGGTGGCCCTCAAAGGCCACCCGGACCACGCTGCTTCCGCCGCGCGACTTCGCGGGAAGCGAGTGGGTCTGTCGGGTCACGCCTGGTTCGAGACCTACTCGGTGCTGACACGAATGCCGGGCAGCCTGCGGCGCTCCCCTGTTGAGGTGCTCCAGCTACTTGCGAAGAACTTTCCGGAGTCTGTCTTCCTCACCGATGAGGCTGCGGGCAGGCTTGGGCCGGAGCTGGCGCGGCTGGGCATCGCTGGTGGCTCGGTCTACGACGCCCTCGTAGGCGCCACGGCCCGCCACCATGGGCGAGCACTGCTGACCGGCGACCTCCGTGCCAAGGGAACGTACGACGCCCTCGGTGTAGCGGCGGAGTTCGTCCGATAGCCGCGCGCCGATGTCGGCCGCGGGTATGGTCTTAGGGTGTCACGACTAACGGATCTGCTGAAGCACGCGCGCAGCCTCGACGCGCAGCTCGGCGCGGACCTCGAGGCCGAGCTTCGCGCGCTCAGCAAGCGCCGGACCTTCGGACTGGTGTTCGAGCAGCATCAACCGGAGGCTGTTGAGCTTCCGGGGCGGGCGCTGCGCCGGGGCGACAAGGTGCGCATCCTCCCCCCGCGGGGCGAGACGCGGCGTAGCGATCGACGACTCTGGCGCGTGATGGGATTCGGCGGTCACGGCCTGGAGCGCATGGCGCGCCTGCGGCTGGCCGACGACGCCTCCAACGAGACGCCTGAGACGCAAACCGCATCGGTCCAAGACCTTGTCCCGGTCGCCGAGTTCCGCGACACGATCTACCCCGGCTTGGTGGAGACCGGCCGAGTCGAGCGTGGTGGCGACAAGCCCTATCACACGGTCATCAACGCGGAGAACTTCCACGCGCTCGAGCTGCTGACGTACACGCATCGGCATCGGGTGGACGCCATCTACATCGACCCGCCGTACAACACCGGCGCGCGCGACTGGAAGTACAACAACGACTACGTCGAGGCCGATGACGACTATCGCCACTCGAAGTGGCTGGCCATGATGGAGCGCCGCCTGAAGATCGCCCGCGAGCTCTTGAACCCCGATGACTCGGTCCTGATCGTCACGATCGACGAAAAGGAGCACTTGCGCCTTGGCCTTCTCCTCGAGCAGACCTTGCCCAATGCTCGAATTCAGATGGTTACGACCGTCGTAAATCCGAAGGGGACCTCTCGCCCAGACCTGTTCTCAAGGGTGAGGAGTTCGTCTTCTTCGCCCTGCTCGGTTCAGCCAAGGTACCGAGTGTTCTAGACGCCACAGCGGCTGGAAAGCCGGTCAGGTGGCGGTATCTACGGCGGGAGGATCTCAAGTCGGTGCGCGGTAGTCGACCTCGGCAGTTCTACCCCGTCTTCGTATCGACCCAAGATCACGTCGTAACGGGAGTTGGCCGACCACTCGCGGGTGATGAACCTCTGGACGCAGTCAGGCCTCCCCCTGGGTGCGTGGCGGCATTCCCCATCAGGGAGGACGGATTACAGATGGAATGGGGACTAACTGGCCCCGCCCTCATGAAGGCTCAGGCGGAAGGCTATGTTCGCGCTACGACTGCCAACCAGAGGTATGCGATCTCATACCTCACTGCACCCAACATTCGAAAGATCGCCGACGGAACCCTCGTCGTTGTGGGGACTCGTGCGGACGGAAGCAAGATCGTGGTTGCGCCAGAAGGCCGACTTTCACGACCGTCGACGGTCTGGAACAGAACGGCCCATAGCGCGGGTGATTACGGAACAAAGATGCTGAACGGCCTCTTGGGAGGGCGATCGTTTCCGTATCCCAAATCTCTCTACGCGGTTGAGGATGCAGTGCGCTTCTTCGTGAGAGACAAGCCCGACGCGGTCGTGATGGACTTCTTCGCTGGCTCCGGCACGACGACGCATGCCGTGATGCGGCTCAACCGACAGGATGGTGGACGTCGGCAGAGCATCCTGGTCACGAACAACGAGGTCGCTGCCGACGATCAGAAGTCACTCCGCGCCAAGGGACTGCGGCCGGGCGACCCCGAGTGGGAGCAGTGGGGCATCTGCGACTACATCACCAAGCCGCGGATCGAGGCCGCGATCACCGGCAGGACGCCGGAGGGCGAGCCGATCAAGGGTGACTATCGGTTTACCGACGAGTTTCCGATGAGCGAGGGGTTCGAGGAGAATGCGGCGTTCTTCACGCTGACCTACGAGGCTCCACTGTCGGTGGCGCACCACAAGGCCTTTGCGCGGGTCGCTCCCCTGCTCTGGCTGCGCGCCGGATCCGAGGGACGCGTTATCGACGATCTTGGCGCGCGCGGCTGGAACCTGGCCGACACGTATGCCGTGCTCGAGAACCTGGACAAGGCCGCCGACTTCATCGGCGCATTGGCCGCTGCGGACGGCGTGCACCTGGCCTTCATCGTGACCGATGACGACAGCGCCTTCCAGCTGGTCTGCCGCGAGCTGCCGGCGCACGTCTCCCCCATCCGACTGTACGAGTCGTACCTCCAGAACTTCCGGATCAACTCGGGAAGGCTCGGCTGATGCGCTACACGCTCAAGGACTACCAGGCCGATGCCGTCCGGGACGTTCTGGTCAACCTCGGCCAGGCGCGCGCCATGTACCGGCAGTTCCGGTCGCTGACCCAGTTCTCCCTCACCGCCACGACAGGCGCCGGCAAGACGGTCATGGCCGCGGCCGTCATCGAGGCGCTGTTCTTCGGCAACGACGAGTTCGACTTCGCTCCCGATGCGGGCGCGGTGGTGCTCTGGTTCAGCGACGATCCGTCGCTTAACGAGCAGTCGCGCTTCCGTTTGGCCGCGGCTGCTAGCGAGCTCGATGGGCGCATGCGGCGGATCGAGTCCACCTTCTCGGAGCCGCAGCTGCGCCCGGGCAACGTGTACTTCCTCAACACCCAGAAGCTCTCGAAGAACAGCCGGCTGGTGCGCGGCGACGTCGACGCCGATCCGAACCAGGAGCGCATGTTCGACCTCCGGCCCGACGAGCTGCAGTCCTCGATCTACGACACCATCACGAACACGATCGAGGACGAGGGGCTGACGCTGTACCTGGTCCTCGACGAAGCGCATCGCGGCATGGGCGGGCCGAGTCGGGATCGGTCCACCATCGTCCAGCGCCTGATCAACGGCCATGCCGATGTGCCGCCCATGCCGATCGTGTGGGGCATCTCAGCGACAGTCGAGCGTTTCGAGAACGCCATGAAGGACGTCAAGAAGCGGACCGCGCTGCCATCGGTGATCGTCGACTCCGCGCTCGTCCAGGCATCGGGCCTATTGAAGGACGACATCGTGCTTGGGGTACCAACCGAAGCCGGAGTGTTCGACACGGTCCTGCTGGCGCGGGCGGTGCGCAAGATCCGCGAATCGACCGCCGCGTGGGCGGCCTACGCCGCCGATCAGGGCGATGCCCAGCCCGTCATCCCCCTGCTGGTCGTACAGGTCGGCGACAAGCCGTCTTCCGACACGCTCCTGCGGACACTCGAGACCATCAACCAGCATTGGCCGGATCTGGCCCCGGATGCGGTGGCCAACGTGTTCGGCGAGCACACCGATCTCGTGATCGGCCAGCAGGTCGTCCCCTACCTCGCACCCGAGCGTGTCCAGGATCGGACCGATATCCGGGTTCTGTTGGCCAAATCGGCCATCTCCACGGGGTGGGACTGTCCGCGCGCTGAGGTGCTCGTCTCCTTCCGTCCAGCACAGGACCGAACGCATATCACCCAGCTCCTGGGCCGGATGATCCGCACACCGCTGGCCCGCCGCATCCCCGGCAATGAGCTTCTCAACTCGGTGGAATGCCTCCTGCCCTTCTTCAACCGCCAAACGGCGACCGCGGTGGCCGACATGCTCATGCGCGGCTCCACGTCAAAGGATGAGGCGGAGGCGGAAACCGGCTCCGGTGGCGGTGCTGGCCGGCGCGTCCTGTTCGACCCGGTCGAGCTGCGGCCAAATCCGGACGTACCCGCGGCCGTCTGGGAAGCGTTCGAAGAGCTTCCGTCGGTCACCATCCCCAGGCGCGACGTCAAGCCCATCCGCAGGTTGACCGCCCTCGCCACCGCGCTGTCCGCGGACGGGTTGGTGAAGGAGGCCGTGCGCTTTGCACACAAACGGCTCCATAACGTGCTTAACGGTCGCGCCGTTGAGTACGCCGACGCGGTCGCGGAGGCGCGCGACGACGTGGTGACGATGCAGGGCGAGGACGTTCGCGGCCGCATCGGTGGTGAGATGTCGTACCTGCCGTTCAGCGAGTCCGCGGACCCGCGCGCCATCGAGGACGCGTACCGATACGCCGGGCGCCAGTTGAGCCCGGCGCTCGCCTCATCCTACGCAGCGAAGCTCGCCGGACCTGGCGGCGAGGAGGACGCCCTGCTTGACGCGCATATCGCTGTCGCGGCCCTGGCCCTCGTGCCCGATATCGTGACCGCCGCCGCAGCGGAGGCCGACAAGCTGGCGCGGGAGTGGCTCGGCCTCACGCGCGTCGCGCGCAAGGATCTCAGCGACGAGCGCCAGGTCGAGTACGACCGCCTGGAGAGCATGTCGAGCCGGCCGGAGCGAGTCAGCCTGGTCGCGCCCGACGTGGCGCAGGTCGATACCAAAGTGCGTGACGCCGACGGCAACGAAACGGCTCTGCCGACCCATCAACTTCACCTCGTCGCGGCCGCTGATGGGACATACCCGGTCAGCCTGAACTCTTGGGAACGTGCGGTGCTCGACGCCGAGGCTGAGCGGGCCGGCTTCGCTGGCTGGTATCGCAACCCGTCGCGTGCCTCCAAGGAGTCGCTCGCCGTGGCGTATCGGGATCCGTCAGGGGAGTGGAAGGCGCTGCGACCCGATTTCGTGTTCTTCTCTATCACTGCCGGTGGCAACGTCGTCGTCGACGTGGTCGATCCGCACGGCCACCACCTCGCCGATGCCCTTCCCAAACTTCGCGGCCTGGTCGACTTCGCCGAGCGGTTCAGCGACGAGTTCCGACGCATCGAATCCATCGCCGAGACGGATGGCATGCTGCGAGTCCTTGATCTCACGCTAGAGACGGTGCGACAGGCCGTCAGCGACGCAACGGACGCCAAGGCGCTGTACAAATCGGACGTCGCATCTGACTACTGAAGTCGACTCGCACGCGATGCCACTGACGATAGTCTCGCGCTCGGATGTCGCGAGTGCCGCCGGGCTCCTGCTGCTCGCGCTCGGCATCATCGTGGTCGATGTACGCATCGGGACCTTCGACGTGCTCGCCGATGTCATCGGCGGCGGCGTCGCCCTCGTGGCGGTGCTCAAGCTCCGCGGCGCCATTCGCGGTGCGGATGGCCTGCGAGGTGCGATCGTGATCATGGGGGCTATCAGCCTACCGGTCACACTGCTCGAAACGTTCCGACCGCTCGACGGACTGCTGGCGGCTCTGGGCCTGTCCCAGGTCATCGGGACACTGCTGGTAGCGCGGCTGCTCGCGGACGCCTTCGCCGCGTCCGACCCGGCCCTCGCGGCGCGCTGGAGTTCCGCCTTCACATGGGTGATATGGCTTGCACTGGGCCCGATCGTGCTCGGAACAGTCGTCAGCCTCATGGGCGGCGGCGGGGTGTACCAGTTGGATCCCGCGCTCGCGATCGGCGTGCTCCTCATCTTGCTCGTTCCGCTCATCGCCGTCATCCGAGCTCTTTGGGACACGTCGCACCTCGGCGGTGATCGGCTTCAGTAGTCAGATGCGAGTGCGGATGGAAGGGTCAGCGCAGGACGAGGACGTTGCTGGCGCTCACCGGCCGGCTCAGGCCCTTGATCTGCAGCTCGCCGACCGACTCGACGTCGACGATCTCCTCGACCATGCCGGCTGCCCGCTGGCTGAGAAGGATCTGGTTGGCTGCTGCCTGGCTGCTGAGCCGTGATGCCAGGATGACGACGTTGCCGATGGCGCCGTAGTCGTAGCGGCCCTCGAAACCGATACGCCCCAGCGTGGCGTAGCCGACCGCGATGCCGATGCCGAACCCGAGTTCGTAGCCGCGCTTGCGCCAGCCCGCCCCGAGGTCCTCGAAGCGGCTGCGCATCTCGACCGCCATGCGAACGGCGCGCTCGACATGGTCCTCCTGGACGATCGGGTCATTGAAGAAGACCATGACGCCGTCACCGGCGAAGTGCTCGAGCGTGCCACCGTGCCTAACGATCGACTCACCGATCATGCGGTGGTACTCGCCAAGGACCCCGAGCATCTCCTCCGGATCGGCCTGTTCGGCAAATGAGGTGAAGCCTCGCAGGTCGCAGAACGCGACCGTGATCTGCCGCCGGTGGCCGGCGAGCAGCTGCTCCCCTTCCGGGGACGAGATAAGCGCCGAGATCTGGGGCGACAGGAAGCGGCTCAGCTCGGCCCTCTGGCGTTCGATCGTGCTGGTCATCTGGCGCTGCTGCTCGATATACGCGAGCTCGAGGTCGCGCAGACGCTTCGCCGCGAGTGACGCATTGATGCGCGCGTGGAGGATCCGCGCGTTGATCGGCTTGGTCAGGTAGTCGGTCGCCCCGAGCTCGATGCAGCGCACGACGCTCTCTAGCTCCTCGACCCCCGAGATCATGAGCACCGGGATGTGCCGGGTAGCCTCGTCGGCCTTGATCGACGCGAGGGTGTCGTAGCCATCGAGCTCGGGCATGATGACATCGAGGAGGATGACGTCGATCGCGCTCGCGTGGGCGCGAACCAGGTCGAGCGCCTCGATCCCGTTCTCGGCTTCGAGGACCTCCAGGCCGAGCTCGCTCAGTTGACGGATCAGGACCAGTCGGTTAACTCGACTGTCGTCGACGACGAGTGCGATCCCGCTATCGCTCACGACGCGGTGTTCTCTGCCATCCAGGCCCGCAGCGCGGTCTGTGCCTCGCGCCAGTCCGCCTGGACTTTTTCGCCAACTGCGCGGGATTCGTCGTCGATGCGCTCCGAGCGGCCGGCGATCTCGAGCGTTCGTGCGCGTTCAGCCAACCGCTTTGCCCCAAGTGTCGCGCTGCTTGACTTCAGCGTGTGCGCCGGACGAATGAGCGCCGCAGGGTCGTTGGTAGCGAATGCGGCCTCCATCGCCGCGAGCTGGTCCTCCGTGTCGTCAAGGTAAGTTCGGATCAGGTCGACGACGAATTCACGGTCGCCGCCGACCGACGCCGCGAGGTCCTCGAGGATGGCGGTGTCGAGGACCGGAGTGTCAGGGTCGTTCACGGCCTCATCCCTTTCATGTGCGCTCGGCTTCATGACCGGCGGCCAGGTTCGGCATGGGCACCCGCGCAAGCGCCGCCGCCAACTCGGCGGGCCTGATCGGCTTGCTGATGTAATCGTTCATTCCGGCCGCGAGGCATGCCTCGCGATCCCCCGCCATGGCGTTGGCGGTCATGGCCACGATCCATACCGGCTCGACCGGCCATCGCTCCCGGATCTCTCGGGTGGCACCGAGGCCGTCCAGTTCGGGCATCTGCACGTCCATCAGCACAACGTCGAATCGGTCACCCTCCAGCGCCTCGATGGCCTGGCGTCCGTTCTCGGCGACGCGTGCTTCGTAGGACATCTGCGCCAGCAGCCGGAGTGCCAGCTTCTGGTTTACCGCATTGTCCTCGGCGAGCAGGATATGAAGTGGATGGCGGATGCCCAGATCGGCGCCGGAGCCCGGTTCTGACGGGGCCAGGCTCGTCGAGCGGACCACCGTTTCGCCGAGCAGCACCGTGGCGATCGTGTCGAACAGGGCCGACGGCTTCACCGGTTTCGCGAGCCAGGCGGCCAGTGGCGTTCCCTCCCGATCGCGCAGACCGATCGAGCTGAGCACGACGACCGGCATTGGGCGCGCGTCGCCGTTCGCCGTCATCGAGGCGACCTCCTCTGCGAGCTCGAGCCCGTCGAGTTCGGGCATGAGCAGGTCGACCAGGGCGATGTCGAAGCGTTCTCCGGAACGCAGCCAACCGAGCGCCTCGGTCGGCGAGCCGGTCTCGCGCGGGACCATCCCCCACCGCGCCGTCTGAGCCACGAGGATGCGTCGGTTGGTGGCATTGTCGTCGACGATCAGGACCGTCCGTCCGGTGAGATCCGCATCCACACGGCGTGGTCGAGCCGAGGCGACGGCGTCGGTGGCGCCCTCCGGCATCCGGACCGTGAGGTGGAAGATGCTTCCCTCCCCCGCCACGCCGCTGCTGTCGGCGGTGAGGTCGCCGTCCATCAGCTCCGCCAACCGGCGGCTGATGGCGAGCCCGAGCCCGGTGCCGCCGTAGCGGCGCGCGATCGAGGCATCGACCTGGCTGAAGGACTGGAACAGCTTCCCCATCGCGTTCGGCGGGATGCCGATGCCGGTGTCGCGCACGTCGATCCGCAGCTCCCATCGATCAGCGCCGGCGGGTGTCGAGCGATCCCCCGCGACCGTCAGGACAACCTCGCCGCGCTCCGTGAACTTCACCGCGTTCGATAGTAGGTTGAGAAGCACCTGGCGCAGCCGTCCGGTGTCGCCGACGAGGACCTGGGGCAAATCCTCATCGATGGCGTACACAAGCTCGAGCCCCTTTTTCGCGGCTGAAGGGGCGAGGATGTCAAGCGAGGCCTCCACCGCATCCCGCAACACGAACGGCCTCGCCTCGAGGTCAACGCGGCCCGCCTCGATCTTCGAGAAGTCAAGAACGTCACTGATGATTGTGAGCAGTGCGTCGCCGGAGGTGCGGATGGTCTCTGCGAACTCGTGCTGCTCCTCGTTCAGGGTCGTATCGAGCAGCAGGCCGCTCATGCCGATCACCGCGTTGAGCGGAGTGCGGATCTCGTGGCTCATCGCCGCGAGGAAGCTGCTCTTCGCCTCGTTTGCCTGCTCGGCGACCCGGCGCGACTCTTCGGCATCCGCAAAGAGCCCTGCGTTCTGAAGCGCGATCGCCGCCTGCTGCGAGAGTCCGCTGAGGAAGCTGAGGTCGGCTGCCGTGAAGGGGGCCGACCCCTCAAATCGCCAAACGACGAGCACGCCCGCCACCGCGCCGCGAATCGTCAGCGGCGCAGCCATGAGGCGGTCGTCCTCGTCCTCGTCGGTGTTGGGGATCGTCACTGATCGACGATCGGCCCTGGTGCTGTTCACGAGCTCGGCGCGTCCGGTCATGGCGATGTCACCGATGATTCCCTCACCCTTGGTGACGGCATCGGCGAGGATCGGCTCAGCCATGGTGCCGAGCGCAACGATCGCTCGGAACTGGGTGCCGTCCGGCTGTGGCAGGAAGACGGCGCTTGTATCGGCGCGCAGCAGTGCCTTTGCCCGGTCGGCGATGCGTTCGAGCACCACCGACAGCTCGAGCGTCGCGGACACCTCGCGTCCGACCTCGGCGAGCGCGGCCATCTCCTCCGCGCGCCGTCGCGTTTCGGCGTACAGCCGCGCATTCTGGATGGCGACGCCGACGTTGGCGGCGATGGTGCTGAGCAGGCTCTGGTCGGGGGTCGTGAACCGACCCTCGTGAGTCAGGTCCTGGACGCTCATCGCGCCGATGACCTGCTCGCCCGCGACGATCGGCACGCCGAGCCACGATTTCGCACGGGTTCCGACCCCCCGACGGCCCAGCGCACTCCAGTCCACCTCGTTGTTGAGAAGCAGGGCCTCTCGCCGCTCGATCACACGCGAGGTCAGCCCCTCCCCGAGACGGAGCGGCGGCTGCGCCTGGTCTGCGCCGTTCTCGACGTAGTACGGGAATTCGATCATCCCCGACTCTTCGTCCAGCAGCGCGACATAGGCGATGTCCGCGTCGAATGCGGCTCGCGTCTTTTCGCCGACCAGCGCGAGGAGTGGGTTCACTTCGAGCTGTGCCGTGATCGCCTCACCGACCTCGTTGATGGTCCCGAGCTCGGCGACACGTTTCCGCGTCTCGTCGATCAGGCGCCCGGTACGCAGGGCGATGCTCAGGCTGGCAGCGATCGTGGTCAGGAGCGACACGTCCGCCTCGCTGAAGGCGTATTCGCGATCCAGGTTCTGGAGGCTGATGACGCCGAGGATCTCCGGACCCAGCGCGAGTGGCGCGAAGATGGCCGACTTCGCAGGTTCGCCGATGAGCTGCGCGGGCTGGCCCATCTCGGCCGCCTGCGTGTGGAGGTCGTGCGTCACCACCACCGGCTGCCCGGTCTCCATGACCCGCCGTCGGAAGCCGATGACCGGGCCTGGATGATCCTCGAATCGCACGCCGCGCTCGATGACGAACGGGAACCGCATCAGGTCCTGGTCACGATCGAAGATGGCGATGTCGACCACGTTCGCGTCGAACACGTCGGGCGCGCGCGCTCCGACGAGCTCGTACATGGCCTGGACGTCGAGCTCGGACGAGAGCCCGCGCTGCACGCTGTTCACGATCGCCAGCTCCGCAGCACGCCGGTCGGTCTCGGTCAGCAG
>JALZJE010000300.1 GCA_030859955.1 Chloroflexota bacterium
GGTCTGCTTCGTCTCCTGCGTCATGTGGGGCTCCTCCTAGGAGTCAGTCGCGGGCCGGCCGTCGCCGGCGCCGCGGAATAGATGAGAGCCCCGGGGCACAACAGATTCTCGCAGACGCCCTCTCGCAGAGCCCACGAAATAGGCGTTTTCAGTTCACTACGAGAACAAGAGCGAGCACCAGCACTGGACGAAACGTGGCGCATCCGCGGTCTAGGCGGCCGGATCGGCGACGGGTGGCCGGTTGCCCAGCAACCACCCGATCGTGGCCGTCGGCGAGCTTCGGGCCCGGGCCGGAGCAGACGCTGCGCGACGGGTGAGAAGCGGCCCTTCCCGGCCGCCGCGCCCTGCGGCGCGACCAGCAGCACAGCGAGCGCTCCCGCGCGAGACAAGCCGGCCCAGCCGATGGTGGCACGCCCTTCGGGCGCGCTGATCGGCCGGGACGGCCCGCCCCACACGGGGGGAGGGCCACCGACCCCAAGGGGAGAACGACATGGCTCAGAAGACCCGCCGCGCACCGCTCAGCGACGCCGAGCGCCAAGCGCGCCGGCAGGCCGAGCGCGAGCTGCTGACCGCCGCCGTCGCGCAGCTGAAGACCAGCGAGGGCTGGCTGGGCTGGCTGAAGGTCCGCAAGGCCTTCCACTCCTACTCGATGAACAACCAGCTGCTCATCGCGCTGCAGAACCCGCAGGCCACGCGGGTCGCGGGCTTTCAGAAGTGGATCCGGCTCGGGCGCTGCGTGCGCAAGGGCGAGAAGGCCATCCGGATCTTCGCCCCCGTCCCGCCGAACAAGCAGAAGCTCGACGAGTGGCGCGCGGCCGGCGCCGACCCCAAGCAGCGGCCGCGGACGCTCTTCAAGCTCACCTCGGTCTTCGACATCGCCCAGGTCGACGCGCTGCCCGACCCCGCGGTCCTCGTCGAGCTCGATCCGCCGTTCGACTTCGACGTCGCCGGCGAGGACCTCGCGTGGCTGCTGACCCCCGAGGGGCCGCTGCACGGCCTCGCCGACGATCTCGGCGTGCGCCTCGTGCTCGAGGCCCGCGAGGGCGAGCGCGGCGCCCACGGCTGGTACCGGCCCAAGGACAAGACCCTGTGCGTCTACACCGACGCCCCGGCCAACTCGCAGGCCGCCACCGCGGTGCACGAGTTCGCGCACGCCCTCGTGCGCCTCGACCGCCAGGACGGCGACCCCGAGCTCGACTACGCCCGCGAGGAGCTCGTCGTGGAGTCCGTCGCCTACAGCGTGCTGGCGGCGCTCGGCGTCGACGCCGCCACCAGCTCGATCCCCTACCTGGCCTCCTGGTCGCAGAGCGCCCCGATCGAGACCATCGAGGGGTGCCGTTAAGGAAGGCGGCACCAACCGACAAGTAGCGGCGTCCGAGGTGCGCGGGCCTGGTCACGCGCTCTCGAGATTGAGCTCTGTCGTGTCGCTCCCGCTGAGGGCCAGGCGCTTGGTCATGTTGAGCGTGATCTCGCCGTAGGGTCGGACGTGCGCCCAGAACAGCGCGGTGAGGCCGCGTTGGTCTTCGGCGGTGAGCACGCCCTGCCATTCAGGCTCGGCAAGGATGTCCTGGAGCATCAGCGTGTTCACGTAGACGAGCGCGGCTTGGAGGATGTGCAGGGCGAGCATCCCGAGTTGCTGCTGGTCGCGGCGGTTGGTCGCGAACTCGCCGCTCTTGCCGAAGAAGATGACGCCGTTGACGCGGTTCCACGACTCGATGACGTTCAGGCCCTCCTGGATCTCGCGCTGCAGGTCACGGTCGCGCAGGTAGCGCGCGATGAAGATCGTCTTCTGCGCGCGGCCAAGCTCGAGCATCGCTTGGTAGACGGGATGTGAGGCGTTACGCGTGAAGCGCCGCAGGATCGCTTCGGTCGATGCGGTACCCACCCGGATCGCGGTCGCGTACTTGACCAGCTGGTCGTAGTTCTGCTCGATCAGATCCCAGCGGATCGAGCGGGTCATCGCCGCCTTCAGGCCCGGGTAGGCGTCGGGCTGGCCGCGATCGGGCCCGTACAGCTTGGCCTTGTTGATCTGCTTCATCCGCGGCAGCAGGTCGAAGTCCAGCAGCCGCGTGATCGCGAACCCGATCTCTGACTGGCCGTGCGAGTCGACGTAGTTGCCTTCCAACTGCATCGATGTCCCGTGGCGCATCGCGCCCTCGACCATCGCCGCGACCTCGCTGGCGGCGCAGCTGATCAGCTGGGAGTGCACGACCATCGATTTCTTCTCGACGTGCCAGTAGATCAGCACCCCGCG
>JALZJE010000330.1 GCA_030859955.1 Chloroflexota bacterium
CCACGGCAGGTGGTACGGCACCTGCTTCTCCTGGACACATGCCCGGACCATCTGTACTGCCCGACGCCGATGCCGGTCGCCGGATCAACGGTCGCTACCACCTCGAGGAGAGAATCGGGCGGGGCGGCATGGCGACGGTCTACCGCGCGCGCGACGAACAGCTCGACCGTGCCGTGGCGGTGAAGGTCATGCGTGCCGACCTTGGCGAAGATCCGCTCTTCGTGCAGCGCTTCGAGGCGGAGGCGCGCCGTGCGGCGTCGGTCTCGCATCCCAACGTGGTGTCGGTCTACGACGTCGGCACCGACGGCGCTCCGTACATGGTCATGGAGCTGATCGAGGGTGGCGACCTGGCGCGGCTCCTTGCCGATGCGGGCCGCGTGTCGCCGGAGCGAGCAGCACGCCTGGCCGCCGATTCAGCGGCCGCCCTCGGGGCGGCGCACGACGCGGGGCTCGTGCACCGCGACGTCAAGCCCGGAAACATCCTGCTCGGAGCCGATGGTCGCGCCATGGTCGCCGACTTCGGCATCGCACGCGCGACCGGCGAGGACAGCATGACCAAGACCGGGGCCACGCTCGGATCGGTGGAGTACTTCAGTCCAGAGCAGGCACGCGGCGAGCGAGTCGGCCCCGCCAGCGATATCTATGCCCTGGGCTGCGTCCTCTACGAGATGCTCACCGGGCAGCGCCCATTCCGGGGTGACTCCGCCTACGCGGTGGCCACGGCCCGCGTGCGCCAGGCGACACCCGACCCGCGGGCGGTGGTCGACGATCTGCCGCCGGAACTCGCCACCATCGCCGTGCAGGCCATGGCGCGCGACCCCGCGCAGCGCTACGCCAGCGCGGAGGATCTGCGCTCGGCACTGCTGTCCTGGCTCGAGCGCTCCAGCGCGCCGTTCGCCGCCGTCCCGCCGGCCACGTCCTTCGACAGGACATCTACCGAGCCCGTCGCCCCGGCAGCCGCTGTGGAGTCGGCCGTGACCGCACAGCCGCGGCGCCGGACACTGTCGCGTGCCTGGCCGCTGGCGCTCCTGCTCCTGTTCCTCCTCGTCGGCGGCTACCTGGGTGGCCGCGTGATCTCGCAGGACCCGGACGACGGCCTGGGCGGCATCGTCGCCGGTCCACCCGGCGGCGAGGTGGTGGTCGATGCGACTCCATCCCCGAGCCCAACCGCAACCCCCACCCCCACGCCAACGCCGACGCCGACGCCGACGCCCACGCCTTCCCCGACGGCCACGACGACCGCTACGCCCGCACCTCCGTCGGACACTCCTCCACCTCCGGCACCGACCGCCACCCCACGGCCCGCCCCGAATACCCCTGCCCCTGTCGCCACTGGGTCCCCGACCGACGCGATCGCGGCGTTCTACTCGAACGTGGCGGCGGGTCGATTCGATGCCGCGTACGACCTGTGGAGCGCCCGCATGAAGGATGAATTTCCTCGCCAGGGCAATCTCGACGACCGTTTCGCGGAGACGGCCTCAATCACCTTCGACGCGCTGTTCGTGGCCGATCAGCCGTCGCCCACCACCGCCACCGTGCAAGCGAACTTCACCGAAACCTACGACTCGGGCTCATCGAATCGCTTTGTCGGCTATTGGCGCGTCGTCCAGATCGACGGGCGCTGGCTCCTCGACGACCCCACCTATTGATCCCATGCTGCCCGGTTGGCACGCCGAGTGCCTCTACCTGCGCAGGAGGTGATCATGGAACGCAACGCCAACATGACCAGCGGGGAAACCATGGGTCCGGACCAGGAGCCAACCACCGTGGGCGACCAGGACCCGGCCGTTCGCGATCCACGCCCGGATGGGCCGATGAACCAGCCGGTGGACCAGGAAGCGGCGAGCGACGAGTTCGGCGAGAGTCCGGATGCCGCCTACGGGCAGCGCGAAGGCCAGGCGGACCCGGAAGCGACCGATCGTCCAGCCTGAATTGAAGACCCCTACAGGATGTCGTGCTCGCGATCGTCGAACGATCGATCGGGCCCGAAGGGATTTGCGCGGCTGTCCGCCTGTCCGGTCACGAGGTCCACGACCAATCGGCTGCCGCCGGCCCCCGCCATGATGCCGTGGCCCGAGTAGCCGCCATTCAGGTGCAGGCCATCCGGGCCAACCGGTCCGAGATAAGGACGCCGGTCGGGCGTGTATTCGTACTGCCCCGCCTGCATGAACCAGTGCACGGACGGCGCGCCCTCGGCCCAGGCGTCCCGCCAGAAGGGAGCGATGCGCGCGAGGGCATGATCGGAGCGAGGATCCAGCAGGCCGAACGCCCATTCGTGCTCGATCGGCACCGGGTCATGCGGCTCGGTCGCCTGCGCATCGGGGTCCGTGAAGAGCGCAAGGCAGCCGTGCATTGATGGTCGCCAATGAGCGGCCGTCTCCTCCTCGATCGTCATCGGCGCATCCGGTGGCACCGCGTGAAGCTCCGGAATGACAAGCTTCTGACGCCGTGTCGGACGAATCACGACCTCGACGCCAGCGAGTGCGGCGACGCGCGCGGTGAACGGCCCAGCGGCAACGATCACCGTCTCCGCGGCGACATCGCCGCGCGGCGTGCGCACACCGGTCACCCGATTACCCGAGCACGTGATATCCGTCACGTCCGCGCGTGTCACAAAGGTCGCTCCGCCGCCGGGCGTTGCATTCGGGATGCGCTCCGCATTGGACGCGGCGGTGGCGTAGCCGACGGTCAGCCGCTTGACGTCCAGCCAGCCATCGCCGGCGCGATATCGTGCACCGCGCACATCGGGTGAGAGCCAGGGCCAGCGCGCCCGCGCCTCGTCGCCGGAGAGCAGCTCCACGTCGGTCAGTCCCCACTCGGCCTGGCGGCTGACGAGCTTCCGTGAGCGCTCGAGCGTCGCGTCGGTGAGCGAACAGAACAGGTAGCCGGCGTGACGCAGCCCGAGATCCCATCCGTGGAGACCGGTGCACTCGGCGAACGCGTCGAAGAGATCGACCCCCTCGCGGACGACGGCGATCTCCTCGGCGTTGTCGAACTGGAGGCGGAACGCGCCGGTCGAGGCAGGGGTTGTGAGCGTGCCAAGCGCCGCCCGGCGTTCGAGCACCACAACGCGTAGACCCGCGCGAGCGGCAAAGAACGCGGTCGCGCAACCGATGATCCCGCCGCCGATGACGACGACGTCGGCCGTCGCGGGGGGTGCATCGGCGAAGCGCACGATCGGCTCGGACATGCGGGCCATGCTAGCGCTAGCATCGGTCGCATGAGGAATCGGGAGCACGCTGACGTGGTGATCGTCGGTGGCGCGATCATCGGGTCATCGGTCGCGACCTTCCTCGCCTCGCGGCCGGACTTCGATGGCCGCATCGTCATCATCGAGCGGGATCCGTCCTTCCGGACCTCGTCCACGACGCTGTCCGCGGCGAGTATCCGGCTCCAGTTCAGCACCGCCCTCAATATCGAGATCAGCCGCTTCGGCGTCGATCTCATCAAGCACCCGGACCGATACCTCGCCGTCGACGGCGAGGTCCCCGAGCTCGACTTCGTCGAGAACGGATACCTGTTCCTGGCGACGGAGGCGGGCCTGGCAACGCTCGAGGACAATCACGCCCTCCAGCTCACGCACCATGTTCCGGTGCAGCTGCTCTCGCCGTCCGAGCTGGGCGTGCGGTTCGACTGGCTGCACACCGACGACCTGGCCGCTGGGTCGCTCGGCCATGCCGACGAGGGTTGGTTCGATGCGTACGCCCTTCTCCAGGGGTTCCGACGCAAGGCGCGATCGCTGGGCGTCGAGGAACGCGTCGGCGAGGTGACCGCGGTGGAGCGCGATGGCGACGTCATCCGCGGGGTCCACCTCGCCGATGGCTCCTTCCTCGGCGCCGGGTGGGTGGTGAATGCGGCCGGTCCGCGCGCCGCCGCGGTCGCCGCCATGGCGGGCGTGGACCTCCCCGTCCACCCGCGGAAACGCAACGTCTACCACGTTCAGGCGCCGGTCAGCCTCGGGGCAGCTCCGTTGACGGTCGACCCCACGGGCGTCTATTTCCGGCCTGAGGGACCGACCTATATCGCCGGATTCTCACCACGGCCGGGGGACGCCGACCCCGACACGCTCGACCTGGGAATCGATCGAGCGCCATTCGAATCGTTCGTGTGGCCGACCCTCGCCCATCGCATCCCGTCGTTCGATCGGCTGCGGCTCCTCGACACGTGGGCCGGTCACTACGAGGTGAATACGCTGGACGCCAACGCGATCATCGGTCCGCACCCGCAGATCACCAATTTCGTCTTCGCGAACGGGTTCTCCGGCCACGGGCTCCAGCAGGCGCCGGCGGTGGGCCGCGCCATCGCGGAATGGATCTCGACGGGCGCCTACGAGACGATCGATCTGCGTCCCCTCGGCTACGATCGGATCGCGCGCGGTACGCCGATCCCCGAGCTCAACGTCGTCTGAGCGGCCTCACGAGCATCCGATCTCCGGCGGGTGCGGGTCGGTGAAGGTCACGGTTCCCTCGGGGGCGCCGAACAGGATCTCCCGCGTGTCGATGACGACGGTTCCATCCTCCTCGATGAGCACCGCGAAGCGATCCATGCCGCGCTCGGCAGGACCTTTCTCCAGCTTCTCGCCGAGGATGTTGAACGTGCTCCCGTGGCATCGACACTGGAAGCGGCTCACCGATTCGCACAACTCAGGAACCATGCAGCCCAGGTGCGGGCATTTGCGCCACAGGGCGATCATCTCGCCGGCCGCCGGCGAGATGACCTCGGTCGGCGATCCGTTGGCAAGCGCACGGGCCGCAGGCACGTTGACCAAAAAGCTGCGCGCGGCAGAGAAGCTGTACGGATAACCCTCTGCGAAGTTCGGCTGGGCGGCGAGGATGTCGGCGATGCGCCCGACGCGGAACTTTGCACCGAAGCCCTCGGTGATGTTCGGCCACAAAAAGGCGAGCGAGCCGCCGATGAACTCCAGGGAGAGCAGGCCGACGCCCGTGCCGAGCGCACGTCGCATGAAGGATCGACGGCTGAGAGTGCGTGGATCGAGCATCGGTCAAGACTCGTGGCTGATGGAACCATCGAGCGCCCTCGCACGCCCGGCAAGCAAGGGGCGGATGTCCCGCCTCGCCCGGGAGTTTTTCTGTCAGGAATCCTTCATCGGGCGATGACCGGCGCCAGCCCGGCCGCGGTCGCAACGGCTTCCCGGCGCTTCTTGTCATCCACCGTGTGTTGGCGATGCAGCGCGACGACCTCGTCCGGATCTCCCTCGAACGCAATCTGCCCGTGCTCGATGAGCACCGCTCGATTGCAATACTCCCGCACCCACTCCATGTCATGGGTGACCAGCACGATCGCCTTGGCGCCACCCACCAGCTCAAGGACACGCTCCTTCGATTTGGCACGGAACGTCGCATCGCCCGTGGCGAGCACCTCGTCCAACAGCAGGATGTCCGGGTCGACCGAGGTGGCGATGGCGAAGCCCAGGCGCGCGCGCATCCCGGACGAGTACGTCTTGAGCGGCGCGTCGATGAACTGGCCGAGGTCCGCATACTCGACGATTCCCGGCTGGAGATCACGCGTCACCTGGTCATCGAGCCCGAGAAAGGCTCCGGCCAGCAGGATGTTCTCGCTTCCGCTCAGCTCGACATCGAATCCCGCACCGAGCGTCAGGAGGGCCGACACCTTGCCCCGGACGTCGACGACTCCTTCGGACGGGCTGATGATGCCGGCGAGCACCTGGAGCAGGGTGCTCTTGCCGGCCCCGTTTGGGCCGATGACGGCCAGTGACTCGCCGTGGACGACGCGCAGGGCGACGTGGCGCAGCGCCCAGAACTCCTCGACCGGCGCGCGCGTCAGCAGCTGACTCAGCGTGCGCTGCATCGATTTCTTGCGGCTGAACCGGAGGTTGTATTTGACTCCGAGATCGGTCGCCTGGATGGCGTGGCCGGTCTCGGTGATCGGCGGCGGGAGATCGCTCATCGGCCTAGAGCACCTTCGCGAAGGTCGGTTCGAGGCGCTTGAAGGCGACCGCTGCGATCGCGAGGAAGACCATGCTGCCCACGAGCAGGATGACGAGCGACGACCAGTCCGGGGCCATCGGAGCGCCTTCCGCGGTGCCGTAGATCACGCTTCGGTATGCCTCGAAGAGGACCGCGAACGGGTTGGCGTGGGCGATGAAGCGCAGCACCGGGTTCTCGAACAGCGCGATCCCGTCCAGGTGGCTGAGCGCATACAGGCCGGGCGAGAGATACCACCACAGGCGCAGGAGGTGACGCACCACGTTGCCGAGGTCCCGAAAGAAGACGTTGCCCGCGGCGACCAGGATCGCGACCGCGACCGTGAAGACGTACTGCACCACCGCGATGATCGGAATCAGCAGGATGAGCGCCGAGAGCCGGTGCGGATAGAGCAGCATGATGGCCGCGAGCGGAATCAGACCGAACGCGAATCCAACCACCCCCGCCGTCGTGGCCGCGACCGGCAGCACGATCTTTGGGAAGGCGATCTGCTTGATCAACCGATGCTGGTTGACGATCGACCCGGTGGCATCGGTCACGGCGGAGGTGAACCATTTCCACGGCAGGATCGCGGCAAAGATGAAGAGCGGGTAATCGGGAAGGGCGCGCGTCGTGATGATGGTGACGAGGACGACGTACACCGCCATGAGCAGGAGCGGGTCCAGGATCCACCAGATGTTGCCGAGCAGCGTGTTCGCACCGCGCTTCCTGACCTCCGCCTGCACGAGGTAGCGCACCAGCCTGCGGCGCGAGGTGATGTCGCGAATCGCCTCGGTCAGCAGTCCGAGTGGGGTCGACCGAGCGGCTGCGTTACGAAACGCCGCCGGCGCCTCACTTGTGACTGACATGGGCCGGCAGGGTATCACTTCGGGCCTCGCGCCCCGACGCCGCCGGACGGCGGTTCGTCGCCGGCATCGCACCAAGGAATCGGGTGACGATGCGCAGGCTGGCGGTGCCGTCCGAGGCGTGGAGATGCCGGTTGACGAATGCGTCGTAGCCGGAGAGGTCGAAGTCGTTGCCGGCGATGGCTGCGGCCACGCCACCGGTATCGGTCACCTGCGTGCCGATCAGCTCCGTTCGATAGTCAAGGTACAACCCCGGATCGGCGGAGTACTGCGCGAGATCGGGCACCAGCAGGACGAGCGGCCGGCCGAGGAGCGCCCACTCGAAGATCGACGAGGAGTAGTCGGTGACGAGGATATCGGCGATCGTGAAGACCTCGTTGATCTCGGCGGCGGGATCGATCACCACGTCATAGCCCGCAGTCGGCGTCGCCAGCGGGTCGAGGTTGGGATGAGCCTTCAGCACGAGCGCGTGATCGTCCGGCAGCATCGAGCGCAGCCGCGCCGCATCGAAGCCAGGCGAGGCGCGCTTTGCCTCCCCGCGGCCTCGGAACGTGGGCGCATAGAGCACGACCTTGCGCCCCACGAGCTCCGGGTGCGCGCCCAGGAGGCGCAGACGTGCTGCGGCCATGGCCTCCCGGTCGAAGAAGAAGTCGGTGCGCGGCGACCCAAGCGCCAGCACCTGCGAGGCATGCGTCCGAAGTGCATCCGCATACGGCCTGCGGGCTGCCTCACCGCCGACCACGACGTAGTCGTAGTTCCGGTGGAGGAACCGTCGCTCGGTCAGCTCGTGCAGGGCGGGTGTGTCGAGCCCGAACCGCTTGAGGGCCCCGGCCGCGTGCCAGACCTGCACGACCGTCGTCTCCGGGCGATGTGGCGCCACGTGAATCGGAAAGTAGGCGTTATCGACGACGAACAGCCGAGCCGTCTGGAGGTAGTACATGCCACGCGCGAGCCGGGTCAGATATGCCAGCTTCCCACGAAGGCCATACCGGTACGGCTCGAGCAGGAGACGCAGCTCGATCTCCGGATGCTGGCTCTCGATCGCCCGGTGCAGGTGGAGCAGGTTCCCCTCGAGACGCTCGTTGCGCGCGGTTGCCAGGACGACGCGATGTTGCCGAATGGGCAGGAGGGCGAAGACGCGGTTCAGGAAGCGCAGCAGGGCCGTTGCCAGCAGGTATTCCGGCCAGCCCATCGCGGTCAGACCTGCTTGCGGACGATGATGTTCTGCCCGTCGAGGATGCGTTCCGAGTCATCAAGCAGCCGAGCGATCACGTCGGCCACCTCATCGGGCTGCATGATGGTGGTCATGTCCTCCTCGGGGGCTAGGATGCGCCTGAGCTCGGTGGCGGTGCGTCCCGGCGAGATGGTGTAGACCTTGATCCCGCTCCCGGCGAGCTCATCGGCGAGCGTGGACGAGAGTGACACGACCGCTGCCTTCGAGGAGGCATACGCGAGCCAGCCCGGCCGCGAGGTGATTCCGGCGGTCGATGCCACGTTCAGGATCTTGGCCGGCCCGCTCCGGACGCGGCGCACGACCTCGCGAATGAGAACGATCATCGCCAGCACGTTGATCGTGTAGGTGCGCACGATGTTCTCGTTGGTCGTGTCCAGCAGCGCCCTGGGCTCCGCATAGCCCGCGATGTTGCACAGCACGTCGATCCGCCCGAACTCCTCGTGGATGGAGCGGATCAGCGCGGGGATGCCGTCCAGGTCAGCCAGGTCGTAGGGGTAGACGCCGACCGTGGCCACGCTCTCGGCCATCGCAGCCCGGGTTTCGGCGAGGCCCTCTGCGCTCCGTGCGATCAGCGCGATGGCGCCGACATCGGGCTCGCGACTCAGGCGAATGGCGGTCGCCCGTCCGATCCCCTGGCTGGCCCCGGTGATGATGCAGGTGCGCGCCACCCTCAGTCTCGCCCCAGCGAATCGGCGTGGAGTGCCTCGGCCACGATGAGGTCGGCAGGCACGGTGATCTTGATATTGCGATCGGACCCCGGAAGGATGCGAACCGGCGCCTCGCCGTACTGGAAGAAGAGGCTCGCATCCTCGGTGAACCTCGAGCCATCCTTTGTCGCGACCTCGTGCGCGGCCCGCAGCGCGGCCGCGTTGAATTTCTGTGGCAGCTGCACATTGACGAGCTCGCGGCGCTCGAGCAGGCCCTCGACGTAATCGGCTCCCTTCAGCACCGTGAACGGAATGGGAATGCCGTACATCGCGTTCTCGTCGGGCAGATCGATCAGTGCCCTGAAATCCTCGGTGCTCACGAGCGGACGCACCGCCTCGTGAATGATCACCGACTCGAAGCCCTCCAGGGCCATCAGCCCGTTGTAAACCGACTCCTGGCGCGAAGCACCGCCCTCGATGCAGGTGTACCGCCCATCGAACGTGTGATTGGCGATGAGCTCCCGCGTGTCGTCGAGATGGCTGGCCGGAGAGGTGATGACGATCGACTCGATCTCGGGAATCGACCGAACCTTCTCCAGAACGTGCACGAGCAGCGGGTTGCCGCCGAGGAGCAGGAATTGCTTCGGCACCGGGCGGCCGATGCGCTTCCCGATCCCGCCGGCCAGGACGATCATTCCCGTCTTCATTGCGCCTCCATCAGCCGGGCGATTCTAACCATGGCCCATCGCGCCGCTGCTCCCGTATGCCCGGAGCGTGCCGTGATTGTAGCGAGACGACGTGGTCCTCCCACGCATCGTCGAACCATCGAGCAGATAACATCGCGCGGTGACGATGGACGAAGCGGGAACGGTCGAGCCGATCGGAGCAACGCCTCCGGATGCGGTGATCGGCGTCCAGCTTCTTGCCCTCGACTGGCAGCGATTCCAGCTCGTCTTACGGCTGCGGTCGAACGACCAGGGCTTGATCGCCTCGGGCCTCCGACTCGACCGCCTGGACACCGAGCGGCCGATCGATCCCATGCCCCCGACGCATCTCGACGCTGAGGACGATGAGCTGCTCCTGCGGTTCAACCTGATGCTCGGCCCCGGTCAGCGTCCGCTCGCCAGCGGTCTGTGGGTGCTGACCCAGCATGGCACCGCGCTGACGGTCATGAATCCCGACGCCGTGGACCCGGAGCTCGACCGACGCAGTTTCGCCGGCCGGTGGGGCCGATATCGGATCAGCCCCCTTGTCGATGAGGTCAACGGAGCGCTCTCCCTTCAGATCCGTCGTCGGCGCCCCCGCGCCCGTCGGAAACCGCCCTCGCTGCGCCGACGTGTGACCTCGTGGTTCAACGCGGTGGTGCGGAGGCGCATCTTCATGATGCTCGCCGACATCGCGCGCGCCACCAAGCGAGGACGCGGCCGCCACATCCTGTTCACGTCGGACTCGCATGCCACCCTGGAGGGCAACCTGGCGGTCGTCCACGATCGGATGGTGGAACGCGGTCTCCAGCACGAGTACTCGCTCAGCACCGTGTTCAAGTCGAGCATCGCGGCGAGACGCAGCTGGCGCGACCGATGGCGCTTGCCGCGACTCCTCGCCCGCGCCGACGTGATCTTTCTCGACGATTACCAGCCGATCATCTACCGCTTCGATGCCGGTCCCGATGTCAGGATCATCCAGCTCTGGCACGCGTCAGGCGCGTTCAAGACCGTCGGCTACAGCCGGATCGGCAAGCCGGGTGGCCCGAGCCCGTTCGCCAGGCGTCACAAGAACTACACCCATGCCATCGTGAGCTCCGAGCACGATGTTCCGTTCTACGCCGAGGCGTTCGGCATCCCCGAGGAGCGCGTCGTGCCGACCGGTATCCCGCGTATGGACCGATTCTTCGACGAATCGCAGCGCGCCGCTGGACGGAAGCAGGCGATAGAGGCCTTCCCATCAATCGCGGGGCGCCACACCATCCTGTTCGCACCGACGTTCCGCGGCTCGGGGCCGCGCAATGCCAGCTATGACTATCAGCAGATCGACTACGCGGCGCTCCATGCGCTCTGCGTCGAAAAGGATGCGGTGATGATCATGAAGATGCATCCATTCGTGCGGGCGCCATGGCCCATCCCCGTGGCCTACCGCGACCGGCTCATCGACGCGACGCGCACGCCGATCGACGTCAACGACCTGCTCTTCGCGGTCGATCTGCTCATCACCGACTACTCGTCGATCGTGTTCGAGTTTTCCACGCTGCTGCGGCCGATGCTGTTCTTCGCCTACGACCTCGACGAGTACGTCGCCTCGCGCGATTTCTATGTTCCGTTCGAGGAGTTCGTCCCTGGCCGAATCGCGCGCACGTTCGCGGAGATGCTCGCCGCCCTGCGCGAAGACGACTTCGAAGCCCACAAGGTCGCGGCGTTCGCGCGGAAGCACTTCGACCGTCGGGATGACAATGCGACCGATCGCATCATCGACACGTTCGTCATCGGCCGGTGAAGAGACTGGTCGTTGTCATTCGCACCTGGCTCGTGCGCATCGGATTCGAGCTGGGTCGGCGCCTGCCAGTGCGCCGCCGTGTTCTCCTCGCCAGCTCACATGCCGATCGGCTTGGCGGCAACCTCGCGTTCATCCATGCCGAGCTGCGGCGGCGACACCCCGAGGTCCGGGTCGCCGTCCTGGCGCATCGCACGGTCGAGGGCTGGCGCGGTCGACTCAATGGCGCTCTGTGGGCGCTGACCGCGGGCTACCACCTGGCGCGCGCCCGCCTGGTCGTCCTCGACGACTACTTCTTCCCGCTCTACGTCGTCAAACCGCGCCGCGGCACCACCGTGGTCCAGACATGGCATGCCAGCGGCGCGTTCAAGAAGTTCGGACACAGCGTCCTCGATCGCACGTTCGGCGCCGATGAAGCGCTCACCAGCCGGGTGCAGATTCATGCGAACTACGATATCTGCCTGATCGGCTCGCAGACGGCCACCCCGCACTACGCCGAGGCGTTCGGGCAACCGCCGGAGCGGTTCGTCTCGCGCCTGGGTATACCGCGCACGGACCTGTTTTCCGACGCCGATGCGACCGCCCGCGCATCGGCCCAGATTCGGCAGCGATACGGCCTGCCGGCGAATCGTCGCGTGATCCTCTATGCGCCCACGTTCCGCGGTGAGCGAGTGACGCGCGCGCGGCACACCGAGCAGCTGGACCTCGGCGAGCTGCGGCGAGAGCTCGGCGATGGCTTCGCCCTGCTCGTCAGGCAGCATCCCTTCGTGCGCAGCGCCTCCCCCATCGGCGCGCAGCTGGCCGGCTTCGCGTTCGATGTCTCCGACCATCACGACATCAACGAGCTGATGCTCGTCAGCGACGTTCTCATCACCGATTACTCGAGTGCCATCTTCGAGTGTTCGCTGCTCGAGCGACCGATGGCCTTCTTCGCGCCCGACCTCGATTCCTACGAGCGGGAGCGCGGCTTCTACTTCGACTATGGATCGGGGGTGCCAGGTCCGGTCTTCACCGAAACGCGGGAATTGGCACGCTGGCTGCGCGACGGTCCGGTCGATCTCGACCGCGTGCGCCGCTTTCGAGATGCGTCATTCGAGGTCGCCGATGGACGCGCCTCGCAACGCTTCGTGGAGAGCATCGTCCTCCCCGCGCTCTCCGGCTAGCCATCTCAGCTGTACAGGCTCGCGATCTTCCGGTCGTAGAGGCGGTGGATCTCGGACGTCCAATCCCTGACGATTGACTCGCTGGAGGTCTGCCCGATGAAGTGCCTCGCGCGGGACACGCGTTGCCGGACTGCGCCCGAGGGATCTCCGAGCTCGATCTCGCTCATCAGCTCGTCCATGGCCGCGGCAAGCGATTCGACCGTGCCGGACTCTGCGATGTACCCGCGTCCATCGGCAAGCAGATACGCCGACCCGGCATTGCGGTGTTGCGCGAGGACCGGGACCCCCAGGCCCATCGCTTCAGCCATCGTCAGGCCGAAGGACTCGAACCTGCTCGCGGAGACATGCAGCGAGCTGGCCAGCATCTCGTGGCGAAGTGAATCCGTCGGTCCTTTCAGGGTGACGACCTCGGGCAGCCCCAGGCGTCCTATCAGTTCATCCAGGAGCCCCGAGATGTGACCCTGGCCGAAGATATCCAGGGACCATTCCGGATGGGATGATCGTGTCCTCGCGAAGGCCCTGATGAGCGCCTCGAAGCCCTTTCCAGGCGTCAGCCGTCCGGCCGCGACGATTCGGCGACGGCTCAGAAAGTCTGCGCTGGCCGACTCCACGCCGGCCACCGAATTGGTGATGCAGACGACGGGCTTCGGCGTGGACGCCTCGTACGCGGTCCGCACCAGGGGGTTGATGACATGGACGGCGTCGAACCGCTGGATGGCGTCGAAGAAGTACCGATGTCGCTCTTCCTTCGACGGCACGATCCCCTGGGCCAGCGCGGTCCCATACCGCGCGCCGTTGTGGTCTCCGAGAATGGAGAGAACGTGCGGTGGCAAGCTGTCGAGGAAGATCTCGTAGAGCGAGCTGTCGTAGTCGGGCAGGTAGACGACGTCAGCATCGATCTCGGCGAGATAGGTCCTGATCCTGCCCAACGTCCGCGGTGAAGCCGAAAACTCTGGCATGACCAGGCGGAGTGGTTCTTCACCGGGCGCCTGCAGCATCTGAGCGTCGATGTACCCGATCCTGACGTCCCGCGGCGGTTGGTATACCGGCGGAGTGGACGTGAGCCACAGGGCCGTGAGCGTGACGTCGAAGCCCGCTGCCTGGAACACGGACGCCAGTTCGAACATCGCGGTGGTCTTGCCGCCGGAAAAATTCAGCTGGCGGACAATGACGACCACCTTGAGCGGCCTTCTCCTGACAGTACGCAGCAGCGACAGGGACAGGTTGGCCTTCGCGGTCGTATACGAAAATGCCTCGATGCCGTCGTGGAAGCCATGCCCGTCCTGGAAGCCGGAGGGCGAACGCAGGCGAGTTTCCCTGCCGCGTTCCTCTCGATAGAAATCGACCGTCGTGTGCGCAACGCTGCGAGGCAACAGGTGATCCAGCGGCATGCTGAAGTGCACGTCAGGATCGTCGGAGGTTGCCTGCGGATCAATCCGCATGGAGCTGCCGCTCGTGCGCTGCCGGGCGATGAGCGTCCTGAAATTGCCCGATGCGAGACGAAGCACGAACTGGTCGCCGTCGAGTCGGGCGTCCAGCACGTCCCCCGGCATCGGCGCACCGATATCCGCCTTCACGTTCCGGACTCGTCCAGCGGCGCGCTCTGCGACGGCCCCAGCGCCCGTCTGCCGATGCGCCTGAGGGGCGCGGGCACGATCCTTCGCCACTGGCGCGCTACTCCGGAGCGGTTTCGCCCGAGTCCCTGCCTCGACGGAGCCACGCGCGGCTGGAGGCTCCGGACCTTCAGGGACAGGTTTCCTCGGTCCGTCACGTAGGGAACGGCGACCAGATCGGTTCCCGCGACAGGGGCAGGGGCCGCATCATGGATCCCTTGGGGGTTGCCAAGACGCCGCATGACCTCCCATCCGCAGCTCACCACCCGGATGGTGAGATCCCAAATGCCCTCTCGCAGTGCCGTCCCCTCGCCCGCGTGACCCGGGTCAAGTTGGCCCGTTGCGGTCAGTGACAGAGTGCCCCCTTCCGGGGCGCTTGCCTCGGTGCGCAGAGGCACGAGGAATTCCGCCGTGTCACTGCGGTGCCGCAGCACGATGTCCATTCGGGAGGTTGCGAGCTCCTCGGTGACGTCCAGGTCTTCGATCGGGGCGATGGACTGGCTCGCGGGCTCCGCCGGTCGCCACGGCTCCTCGATCCGGAACGCATCTGGAAATGCCCCCGCTGAGATCGTGATGCTCGCCGAAACAGACAGGAGCAGCTTGCCGTCACTCCAGGTGACGGCTGCAGGGCCAGCGTCGATCCGCATGCCGAGCTCGAGGGCGGCAAGCCGCCTCACCAGGTCGATGCGGTCGGCGAGGACCGCTCTGGCGCGGAGGCGGTCCGCCATGGGGAGCCGCGCGATCACGTCTGACCGAAAACCCCGCAGCGCAACCAGCCTGACCTCGCCGAACAGCGCACGGCCTTCCGCGTTCGACAGCTCTGCCCACCTGCGGCCACCGAGCGGTCGAAGGACCGCAAGGCACTCGTCGATCCCGAGGCCGTCAGATCGCCCCGCCATCAGCGCGAATATCGCCAACGACGCACCCTGCGGACCATGGGTTCGGCGAAGCGAATGAGTCCTGCGGGGAGCATGCGAAGCGCCCAGGAGGCCAGCATCGGACCAATCGAGCCAGGTTCGCTTGCGGCCGCCGAGGATGCCGGCCCGCCCGCCTCCCCCGCCGCCGCCTTCTCTGGCGCCGGAACCTCCACAGCGCCGGCCTCCGCCCCCTGCGTGTCGGCAGCCGGCTTGTGAGTAACCGGCGTGTCGGCAGCCGGCTTGTGAGTAACCGGCGTGTCGACAGCGGGCTTATCGGGGCCGTGCTCTTCCGCCGCCCTCGCATCCGCCGCCTGTTTCTGCGCCACCTTCTGTTGAGCGGCCTGGTCCTCCGCAATCGGATCCTTCACCTTCATGGAGAGATTTCCGAATTGAGTGACGTACGGCTCAACCACGATGCGCGGCGATCCGCTGTCGCGACCCACGGCGGTCAAGCGGCTGACAGCGCTCCAGCCGCAGCTGTGGACGTGGACGAACAGGTCCCAGACGCCAGGGGCGAGCTCGCCACCGGTCGCGACGGAGGCGATATCGAGGTCGGCGTCCACGACGGTGGAGATGATGAGTTCGGAGTCATCGCCGGGGCCAGGATCCGCTCCGATCTGGTTTCGCGGCTTCGCCCGTGCCTCGAACTCATCCAGCGTCTCGCGATTGCGCAGAACGACCGCTACTTTCGTCCGCCCGATCTCGGCCGTGACGTCCAGGTCATCCTCGAGGATCGTGGGATCTTCCCCCAGGGGTGGTGGCGGGCGCCAGTAGATCCTGCCGGCACGCCGCTCGAGTGCGATCGGCGCGCCGTCGGCATAGGTCAGTCCGGCCGTCAGCGACAGGCGCAGGCGCCTCTCGGTCCACTCCAGCGACGTCAGAACGATAGCGGCGCGAATGCCACGTTCCACCTTCGCCTGGGCGCTCACCAGGTCGACCCGGTCGGCCCGCACGGACCGGGACAGCACCCGGTACTTCGTGGACAGAGCTTTATCCACGCCCGGCCCGAACCGCTCGAGCGCCAGGCGCCGAACCTCGGCGTACACCGCGAGTCCACGAGCGTCCGGGTTGGTCGCCCACCTCGCTCCCCGAAGCCGATGCAGGGCCTTGCCGCGATACCAGTGGGCGTACAGGCGGTCCCGGTCCGGCCCCGGCTCCGTGTGCTCGTCGACGATGTCGAGGATCTCGCGCACGTTCATGTAGTAGCCGCGCGGCTCGGAGTACAGGTCGGTCGCGTTTCCGGCGTCCTTGCGCAGGAGCCAGTGGTAGCAGGGATAGTCGGCCAGGATCGAGATGCGGCGTGCCTTGAAAAACGCCTTCATCACGAACACGTGATCCTCGAGACGGCGCCGGCCCTCGGGAAACCGAATGCCGTACTCGTCGAGGAAGGCGCGGCGAAAGAACTTGTGCGGGGTCAGCAGCTCGAGCAGCGGCGTGCCCGTCAACGTCGCGTCGTCGACATCCCGATGAAACAGCGGCCGCGAGACTCCCTTGCCGTGACCAACCTCCTTGCCCACGACCACGTCCGCCTCGTTGCGCTCGGCACGTTCGTAGAGTCGCCCCAGGGCCTCGTCGCCGATCCAATCGTCGTTGTCGACGAAGTAGACGTACTTGCCGACCGCGGCGTCGATGCCCACGTTGCGCGGACGACCCGGCCAGCCCGAGTTCGGGATGTGGATGGCGGTGAT
>JALZJE010000196.1 GCA_030859955.1 Chloroflexota bacterium
TGGGTGGGCGTGGATCTCTATCCGGGCTGGCACACCAAGGCGGGTTCACCCGACGAGCTCAACCGTCTCGGCAGCTGGTTCGGCGCGATGTCGCAGGCCAACTCGGACGAGGGGGCCGACGTCGTGCCGCCGGCGAGCGACCTGGCCACCGGCGAGCACCTCGGCCGTCGTGTGGCGAACGTGGCGCTCGTCTTCGCGCACGGTCGGCTCCGGGCGCCCTCAGCGGTGGCCGGCTAAGATCGGCCTGGGCTAGCATCTGGGACGTTTCGTGACGCACCACCGACATGGCTGATCCAATCGTTCGCATCTGGCACGGGCGGGTGTCACGCCCGAAGGCCGATGCCTACTTCGCGCTGATGGAGCAGGTCGCCCTGCCGGACTACCGCTCTGTTCCGGGCAACCTGGCGGCCTACGCTTTGCGCCGCGACGAGGACGACGTGACCCACGTGCTGATGCTGACATTCTGGGAATCGGACGCCGCCATCCGGGCCTTTGCCGGCGACCCAGTCGAAACGGCGAAATACTACGACTTCGACGCCGAGTACCTGCTCGAGTACGAACCGACCGTCACGCATTACCGGCTCGCCCATGGTTCCCAAGCTTCGTGAATGCCGATGCGCCTGAGGCCCGGACCGCGCGCTTCGACCTCCTGCTGGCTGGTTCACTGCGAGCGGGCGTACGCAGCACCTGCACCCTCGTCCGTGAGGGTCCGCTCGTGCTGTTGTCGATCCCGGGCTGGCGCCGTCGCAGGCATCCCTGCTCGATCCGCTGCGCGGCCACGGCCTCGAGCCGGGTGACGTGACCGCAGTCGTACTTTCGCACCACCATCCGGACCACACGCTGAACGCCGCGCTGTTTCCGAACGCAGCGGTCCATGACCACTGGGCCGTCTATCGCGGGGACGAGTGGAACTCGCGCGATGCCGAGGGTGCACAGCTGGCGGCGTCGGTGCGGTTGATCCGAACGCCGGGTCACTCTCGGGAGGATATTTCGACCGTCATCGGGACGCCCGACCAGATCGTGGTGGCGACGCACCTGTGGTGGAGCGCCGAAGGGCCGGCCGATGATCGTTACGCGCCCGACCGGGCACTGCTGCGCGCTTCGCGCGAGCGCGTGCTGGCGATTGCCGACGTCATCATTCCCGGTCACGGCGCCCCATTCACTCCGGGACGGGGCACGCCGCGATAGCGGCCGGGAACCAGGGGGCGGAAGAGGACGACATGGCCGTGACAGACATCCGACCCGAAGAGCTAACGCTCGCCAACTGGGACATGGGCGGCGAACCATCCAGATGGGCGTACCGGAATGCTGGGCAGCTGTTTTCCCACGTCGAGGTCGCGACGGCCGAACCTGTCGCCGAGCTGGAGCTTGTCGAGATGGAGTCGGTGGGTCTGTTTCGTCTCGACACCGCTGCGGGGCCAACCCTAGCCGAGTCTCTCGCGCGGTCGCCAGTGGACGGCCTTGTGGTCGTGCATCAGGGCCGGATCGTCTACGAGCGCTATCCGCGCATGGACGCCGGCGATCGACATCTGCTGATGTCCGTGTCCAAGGTGTTCGTCTCGACGCTGATCATCATTCTCGAGCGGCGAGGCGAATTGAACGTCGCTGAGCCGATCGACCGGCTCATCCCTGAGCTCGCGGGGTCAGGCTGGTCGGGCGTCCCGGTCATCGACATCCTGGACATGGCGTCGGGCATCGCCTGCCTGGAAGACGAGCCGGGCGCCTACGACGATCCGCACGCCTGCTTCTACCAGTTCGAGGCCACCCTCGGATGGAGGCCGGCCAGGCAGAGCGAGGCGGCCTCCACCTACGACCTTGTCCGCGGCCTGCCGAGACACCGGCGCTGTGGTGAGGCCTACGAGTACACATCGGTCAACACCTTCGTGCTGACGTGGCTCATCGAGCGGTTGACCGGGTCGGCGTTCCACGAGGCACTCGGCCGTGAGATCTGGTCCCGCGGCGGATTCGAGGCAAGGGCTCAGCTCTGTCGATCGGCGTCTGGCGCGCCCGCCAGCCACGGTGGGATCTCCACCACCCTGCGTGACCTGGCACGGTTCGGAATGCTCTTCACGCCGAGCCGTCATCGGGTCTTCGATGATGAGCTCGTCGATGACGACCACGGCATCTTGGTCCACGCGCGCTGCCGACCACGCCTGCTTCAGCCGGGAGGCTTCGGTGACCGGGTCCTCCGTGCCTTCGGCAGCGACCTGCCGCACTGTGCCAGCGGGCAATGGAACTTCGTGTGGCCTGACGGCGACAGGTTCAAGGGCGGGTTCGGCGGCCAGGGGCTCTACGTCTCAGGAGCCCGCGATCTCGTCATCGCCTTCGTCGGGACTCCCGCCGCCGATGGATCCGTCAATGGCATCCGCTGGATCTGCCGGCCGTTGGCCCAAGCGTTGTTCGAGGCCCGTACCGCACCGTGAACCGAAATGTGACCTGTTGGCCGCTTCGCAGGGCGGTCGGGCCAACGTATCTCGAGCTGGCGGTCCTCGTCGCGGCCGGGGTGGCCGCCGGCTTCGTCGGGGGACACTGGGGGCGCTTGTTGATCTGGACCGCACTCGCCATGCTCGTCGGCGTCATGGTGGTCATGTACGCCGTCGCGTCCCCCCATTACGCTCGCCTGCCCGCCGCCGCCGGCGTGCCAGGCTACGAGCGGCAGGCTCCCAAAGTTCCATCCTCCCGCCCACCCGGATCAACTGCCCGGCCTCGCCGACTCCGGTCGGCCGGTGGCGCCCACGCTCGTCGGCGGGGGAGGGCTGCTGGCTCTAACGTGGCACATGGTCGTCGGGCCGTTTCAGCAACAATGGGTAGCATCCTGTATCAGAGCCGACGGGCGGCCATGGGCGATGACTAGGCAGGCCGACGGCACATCGCTGCCCCACAATCCGCTCAACGGCGTGACCGCTGACGTCCGGCGCGAGGCCGGCGGTATTCGGAAGGTGCTAACCCGTCGCCGCGACGCGCCGTCGCA
>JALZJE010000346.1 GCA_030859955.1 Chloroflexota bacterium
GCGCCGATGCGAGCTCGCCTACCGCCCGACGTGCCGGCGCCAGGGCGGCCCCGGCGTCGACGATCATCGCGGCCGCTTCCTCGATCCGTGCGCTGGGTGCGTCGTCTCCGCTGAGGACGCCGGCCGCTGCCGCACGGGCGGCGTCGAGGCCCGGTTCGACGGCGGCACGGAGCCGATCGAGCGCCACCACCGCGGCGGCGGCGCGGTCACGAATCAGCCGCTCGGCGCCAATGGTGTTGGCCGGATCCTCGGCCCCGGCCCCGAGCAGGAACACGAGGCCGACGACCGCCAGCGCAGCGGGAGCCACACGGGTGGATATCATGCGCAGATGGTCTCCGCCGACGCGCTTCGCCCGCTCCCCAAGGCCGAGCTCCACCAGCACCTGGATGGATCGGTCCGTCCCGCGACCGCCGTGGAGCTGGCCGGCTCGATGGGGCTTACGCTCGATCCCGAGGACGTGCGCCGGCGAATGGTCGGGCCGGAACAGTGCTCGAACCAAGCTGAGCTTCTCACGTTCTTCGACCTGCCGATCCAGCTGCTCCAGACCGAGGAGGCGCTGTCGAGGGTCACCGCCGAGCTGGTCGAGGACCTCATGGCGGACGGCGTCCGATACGCGGAGATCAGGTGGGCGCCTCGCCTCCACCTGCAACAGGGCCTCTCCGTGCCGGCCGTGATCGAGGCCGTCGTGTCAGGAATCGCGCGCGCGGCGCAGAAGCACGGGCCAGCCATGCCGTTGATCGGGCTGATCGTGACGGCGATGCGATCGCATCCGCCCGCCGCAAACGTGAAGCTGGCGCACGCCGCGGCAGCGTTCGGCCCACCGATCGTGGGCTTCGACCTGGCGGGACCGGAGCTCGCCTGGCCGGCCCCGCCACATGCGGCGGCGTTCAATGCTGCTCGTGCGGGCGGACTCGCGCTGACCGCGCATGCCGGCGAGGCGCCCGGCGCGGACCGGGTGCGCGAGGTGCTGGAGTTCGGCATCAGCCGAGTGGCCCACGGCGTGAGCGCCAGCGAGGACGAGTCGCTCATCAGGCTGCTGCGCGCGCGCGACATAACCCTCGATCTCTGTCCGACCTCCAATGTCCAGGCTGGCGTCGTCGCCGATCTCGCGAGCCATCCGCTCGCGGATCTGCACCGCGCCGGGGTGAGCGTGACCATCTCGTCGGACTCCCGAACCGTGACCGGCGCCTCGCTCACCGACGAGCTGGCACGCACCGCCACCGCACTTGCGCTGACAAGGGACGAGCTGGCCACGGTCGCCCTGAACGCCTTCGCCCGCGCATTCGCGCCACCGCCGGTCATCGCGCCGATGCGGGCCGCCGCCGCGCTGGCGTGGGACGCGTGGCGCCTGGAGCCCGACATCAGCTGAGGAGCGGCTCGAGCAGGCGCAGCACGGCCGCGGGGTCCTCGGCAACGGCATCGGGTCGCCGCTCGCCGTCGAGTGTCGCGGCAAGGGCCGCATCGGCCACCCCGGTCAGCACTAAAATGGCCGAACATTCGGCCCGATGAGCACCAACGATGTCGGCGTCGGGATTGTCGCCGATGACCACGGTCTCGCTCGCAGCCACGCCGGTTTCCTCCACGATCGCGATGAACATCGCGGGCGACGGCTTGCCGATCACCACCGGCGTCACCCCCGTGGCCGTGGCAAGCGCCGACACGATCGAGCCCGCGCCGGGAACGAAGCCGACCGCGGTCGGATATCGCGAATCCGCGTTCGTGGCGATCAGCCGCGCGCCATCGGCGACTGCGCGCATGGCGACAGCCATTCGCCGATAGTCCACCTCGGGATCCAGCCCGACGATCACCGCGTCGAACCCGCGCCCCAGCGGACCGCCATCGTGACCCGCCCATGCCGCGTCCCCCGCCATGACGACCTCCAGGCCCGCCGCCCGCAGCTCCCTCATCATCCCGTCGGCGCCAATGGCCAGGACCGACCGCACGTCCGGGGCATGACGCTCCAGGTGCGCGATCGTGGCCGACGTCGAAGTGACGATCTCGTGCGCGTCGCTGGCGATCCCCATCCCGGCCAGGCGCTGAACGTAGCCGGCGCGAGCCACCATCGAGTTGTTGGTCGCGAACCGCACGGCCACGCCCG
>JALZJE010000013.1 GCA_030859955.1 Chloroflexota bacterium
GGCCAGCTCGCGTTTGGCCTCGCGCAGGCGGGCGAGCCGGCTGCGCGGGTTGGCCAGATCTGCGGGCAGCTCGTCGCCGCGCCGGTCGGCTCCGAACTGGGCGTCCTCGGCGGCGTCGACCGCGGCCGCCTCGGCCAGGATCGCCGCGATCTCGGCCTGGAGCCGGTCCGCCGTGCGGTTGGCTGGGAGGGCGGCGTTGGCCGCCACCTTCGTTCCGTCGAGCGCGATCAGCCCGAGCCTGCCCAGGCCCGCCTGCGCGCACAGCCGCAGGACCTCGTCGAACAGGTGGCCGATGGCCTGCTCGTGGTCGGCCCGGAAGCGGGCGACGGTGGCGTGGTCGGGAGCCTGGTTGGCGGTGATGATGCGGTACGCGATGTCGCGCCGGCAGCGGTCTTCGATCCGGCGCGACGAGCGCTCGCCGCTGGTATAGGCGTACAGCAGCAGGGCGGTCATCATCGCCGGCTCGAAGGCCGGGGCACCCCAGCCATCCGATCGGTAGCGGGCGTAGATCAGGCCCAGGTCGAGCTCGTTGACCGCGTCGAGGACGAACCAGGCGAGGTCATCGGCCGACAGCCAGTCGCGCAGGCTGACCGGCATCAGGTACTGCTGGTTGCGCTCCACCGGCCGGAAGTTGTAGCCCACCTTGGCGCCTCCGTGTGGCCTCGTACCGTTGACCGCAGCGTACCCGCGCTCAGGCCAGCAGGGAGGGGTTTCTGCGACAGCCTCATAAGGGTGCTGATAAGGGTGCTTCAGCCCGTGGTGAACCGCCGAAATCGGCTCGATTTGAGCACGAATCCGGCCTTGGTGAAGGGCTGGTACCGCATACCGGATGCGCGGGATAAACGTGTCATGCGACCCAATCTGGGGCGATTGAGCACGTTTGAGTCGCGGTGGATCGCATGGTGCGATGCCGTAAGGGTGCCTATAAGGGTTCTTGAGACTTACTGCCGCCCGCTAACCGGCAAGGCCACTCGGGCTAGATATCCCGTCGAAACGGAAGCCTGTGCCGACGGGCGCCCGAGGACGAGATGGTGTATATCGCGGCGGCGTCGTCGCGATCGACATACCGCGACGGCGATCCACAGCGCGCCGGCGATCCGTAGCCGATGCGCTCCTCGGAGGCGCGAGTCCGCATCGTGGCCGCCGCCGCTGCGAAGCGGTCGCCGAGACAGGCGACAGTGACGCCGCCGTCGCTGAGGTCGTGACCGGCGTCAAGCGGACGCGGACGTGACTCGCACGCGCAGAGAACCGGACGCACCCGAGCGGGCAGTTCGGCTCTCTAACATCCAAGGCCGCATTACGCGTACCAACAACGGGAGCCACTCGTGTGTACCGCACCTTCGGCGAGGCCAGGACCAACCGCTAGTGCAGACTGGAAACGCGAAGCCGGCTGTCAGTCCGATTCCCCCTCGGAAGACCCAGCCGGCTTCGCTACTCGGAATATCCAGCCGGCCACTCTGTTCTCCCACCAGAGCGACCAGACCAGATCTACGGTGACCATAGGTCAGCGACCTTGCTGAGACCCTGACAGCCAGCGCGCGCTACTGGCGTACTTGAAGCACGGCCGACGTTTTCGTGCGGGTGGGCTGTCCACAACCCTCGAGCTGCGAGGTCTGGCGTGATCAAGCGATACCCGCCACAGTTGTGCCATGGAGCGCACCGGCGCGACGCAGAGGCGTCACGCAGACTCCGGACACTGGACTGCGTGTGGACTGCGATCAGCCAGCGTCGCCCGGCAGCGACGCCAGCAGCTCGCCCACGACGTCATCAAACGGCTCCAGGGCCTGCCACAACGCCGCGAAGGCGTCGGTGCCACATCCCCCAGGCTCGGACCGTCATCGGTATCGGCCGAGGCGATCCAGCGGCCGTTCACTTCGAGCAGCCGAACATCGACCCAGAACGCCGAGCAGAGGAGTCGATATTGTGCACCTCAGCATCCCGCACCACACCGGACTGCACCTTGCTCACCCTTCGGCGGTTCGGTGCCATCAATAAACGTCGATCCTGGGTCCCGAGCCACATGAAGTCCGAAAGGTATGGGAAATCTGGGCTTGACGGCTCAGGTAGCGTCAGACGTAGAAGCCGGTCCGCTTGTGCTCTCTCCCCCCGAGTACGAGCGACCGGCTTCTTCCGTTCCCCCACCCTCTCAATACGCGTGTTGGACACATACGCAGAGTGACGGGCGGCAGGACTCGGTTGCACGCCGAATGCCAATCTCGCCGCGCGCCGTGAGCTGGATGATCCGCCCTACGCCGCCGCTGCGCCGCCCTCCTGCCGCTGCCGACAAGGCGGGCACCGGAACCGCAGCGGGTAGTCGTATCGGATCTGCCACCCCGCCCGGCGCAGCTCCGCCGGATCGGCGGGGGCTCGGCTGCCGCAGAACGAGCAGGCGGCGTCCTCGTGACGGCGGTGATCATCCGGTTCTGTCCAGGTCATGCGGCCCCGATTGAAGCAACTGAGGCGGCAATCCACCTCTTGTCTGGAGCCTACGACAGAGGCGCCTGAGCAACCAGTACGTTATCCCCAGAAGTCATCAACATCCGCGCAGAGGTTCGTGGATAGGGTGAGCGGTATGGCGCGCATAGTCCCCGCGCCCCGGAGGTCCTCGACCGCCATGAATTCAGCGTCGGACTGGATCGATGCGTCGCACATGCTTCATTGAACATGACCGTGCCGGTCTCAAGGTTGCCACGCTGGTTCGACCGCCTGGTGCCGGGGGATGGGGGCGGCGCCGCCGTTACGGCTCGCAAGGTTGAATACCTCGACGCGCACGACGAGAAGACCGTCGATCTCCACGGTCGCGGTGTCAGCATGCCGACCCTGATGGGGGGAAGAGGTTCATGGCGGTCGGCGCTGCCCGGGCTGACGCGCTGCTAACGCCGTCTTGACTGCCGTTTCACGCCGCGCCGTCACGCTGTCCACGCACTCGCATCAGTGGAGCAGCATGCCTCGCACCCGCTTCGGCTACGCGTCTTGGCGCTGGTTGGCGGCCGGGCCGTCCGATGGCGTGTCCCACTCGCGCCATCGCGATCCGATCGTGATCGGCCATCGCAGCGCATCCGGCTTTCGACCCAAGCACACCTTGGCCTCCTATGCGCTGACCATTGAGCTCGGCGCCGATCATGTCGAGCCGGATCTAGTTCCGACTGCCGATGGCCTGCGGTTGGCGCGCCACGAGAACGAGTTCAGTGGCACGACCAACGTCGCCGAGCGCCCCGAGTTCGCCGACCGCTGCACCACCAAGGTTGTTGCGGGTGGTGGCGAGCAGCAGCTCGTTCACCGAAGACTGCGCACTAGCCGAGCTCAGGAAGCTGCGCGCCAGGCAGCGGTTGCCGTTTTCAGCCTCAACACGCCCGACCGCCGCGCGGGCCACACAGGCTCTCGAATGGCGAGCTCCTTCGCGGCTTGAGCGGACGGCCGATGCAGACGGTGGGCCATCGGGGGGCAAGCGCCCTGGCGCCGGAGAACACGCTGCTCGCGATCCGCGTGGCCATCGCGCATCGGCTCGACTACGTTGAGGTCGACGTCCACCTGAGCCGCGACGGACAGCTGGTAGTTCATCACGACGCGCAGGTGGTCGATCAGAACGGCGTACGGATGCCAGTTGCCGAGCTCACCGCCGCCGAGCTCGCCCGCATACCCAAAGGCGATGACCAGGTCGTGCCGACGCTGGCGCAGGTCCTCGCGCTGGCCGCGGATCGCATCGGCGTGTACATCGAGCTCAAGGCGGCGGGGACGGCCGATGCGCTCGGCACGCTGTTGCGGGACTGGACGGACGCTCCGCGGCTGATCTGCGGCTCATTCGTGCCGGAGCTCGTGGCCGAGGCGCGACGCGCCGCTCCCGACGTACCTCGCAGCGTCCTCTTCCGACAGACTCCGCGGCCGACCATGATTGAGACGTGTTGGGCCGTGGCCGCGCGCTACGCCCATCCCTGTGCGCGCCCGATCGGGCCGGGAATGATTGCGGAATTGCATGCCGCCGAGCTCCTGGTCATGACGCCGCATACCAACAGCCACCTCGAGGCCGAGCGCTTTCGCCGGGCGGGCGCCGATCTCGTCGCCAGCGACGACCCGCGCCTACTGGCGGAGATCAGCCGGCGCGCGACTAAGAAGCGCCGGGATTATGGCGATCGTCGTTGGCGTAGGGCTGGTCCGAAGACCCACGATCCCGCCCGCCTTCGGCCGCCGCGTGGCAGCCGGGCACCCGATGCTCGGCTGAATGCCGAGGTCGCGCCGTGAATGTCGTCCCCGTCCACGAGGGGCTCGGCACCAGCTCGTACGCCGATCTTTCGACGCCCG
>JALZJE010000016.1 GCA_030859955.1 Chloroflexota bacterium
GATGACTCGGTGGCCATTGCGTGTGCTGGCCGGATCCGCTGTTACACCAACTCTAGGGACACCAACATGATCAACGGGTCCCGTGCGCTGGCCGCCGGTTGCGGATGGAACTCCGGTAGCGTTAGCGCCGCTCAGCGGTGGCGTGACTGCGGGGCACCGAGAGCCCGGTGGGGCAGGAAGGCGCGTACCCGTGCGGCAACGCATCCGCCCGGGGGCGCGGCGGCTACTCGCCGAGAAGCCAGGTGTCGCGGTGGGTAGGGAGAACCTCGGCGCCGTTCAGCCAGCGCAGGACGTAGTACTCGGTGGAGATCGCCTGATGGGCGAGGTCGTCGGGCAGGTCAAGCAACCAGCCGAGGTCCTGACGTTGCGTTTTGTGGCAGTCCATGCTGCGCCGCTTCGCCTCGCCAAAGGCGGAGACGTCGATGCGGGTCGTGACATCGGCCTCGCTGCGGCCAAAGTCGAGCGCGTCGCACTCTTCCGCCTCGATCGCCTCGCCAACCTGGGACAAAGCGGCGGCATTCGTCGGGTTGAGCTCGCCGGCGGGCGGCGACACGACCTCGTCAAGATCCCACGGCAGAGCGATCCCCCGCCCTTTCATGGCGGTCATCAGCTCGAACCAGCGCTCTCGCACGAACGCAAGCTCGTGGAACCGCGCGACCGCCCACGGTTGATTCACTGACGCCTGGTACGCCTGGCGCGCAATGCGTGCCGCGTTGATGTGGTCAGGATGCCCGTAGTTGCCGTTCTCGTCGTAGCTCACGATGACGGATGGCCGCGCGATGCGCACGATCTCTACCAGCCGCTCAGTCGCCTGGCCCAGGTCCGCCTGCCAGAAGCAATCCGGGTGGGCGTTGGCATCGGTCCCGATCATCCCGGAGTCGCGATAGCCGAGCAGGTGGTGGTGAATCGCGCCATCTCCGAGCGCCGACACCGAACAGGCGAGCTCTGCCGCGCGGATCGCCGCAAGCCGGGGCCGCGCCTCCTCCGGGTCGAGGGTGGGATCATGGATCTCGCCTTCGGCGCCGTCGGTGCAGGTCACCAGGTCGACGCGCACTCCCTCGGCAACCAGGCGGGCGATGGTCCCGCCGGTGCCCATCGACTCGTCATCCGGATGCGCGTGGACAAAGAGAACGCCGCCGGTTGCCTCACTCCGCACGAGCCAATGCCTCTCTGCTGCTCGGAGCACCGATGGTAGCGAGTGCCAGGCGAGCATCGCGCTCTCCGATGGCGATGGCGTCCGACACGCGGCTGAACTGGAGCGCATTCATGCGCCCCAGGCGCGGGACGATCAGGAGGTCCGGTGCCTGATGCACCACCGGATCCGCCCAGCGCCCGGTCAGCAGGGCGAGGTAGCGGCGCGCGGTCAGTCGGTCCTCGGCGCTGCCGACTCCCAGCCGCGCGGAGACCGCCCGCAGAAACGCGGCACCGGCACGGCTGGCGAGAAAGGCCGGCTTCGGGATGTCGGCCAGGACACCGATGACGGGCAGCGTGGCATCCCATGCCCGGGCGAGGGTGACCGGGATGCCCTCCCACGGACCCGCGTCACACCAGACGCCCTCGGCGTCGCGCCGCGGCGGGAAGAAGAAGGGCACGGCGATGCTGACCTCCAGGGCGTCGACCAGCCGCCCGCGGATGATCAGGCGTGGAACGCCGGCCACCAGGTCATAGGTGGTGATCCCGAGCGGCGTCGGCAGATCCTCGATCTGCGGGTCACCAAGCTCCCGGGACAGGTGCTCCAGTACCGACCGTGGGTCGAAGAGGGCGAAGCGCCCTCGCTTCACCATCAACCGATGCACCGGCGTCCGCAGCGCACCGGCCTCGATGGCGTCCGGCGAACGTCCGGCCGCCAGTGCGGCACCCACGATGGCGCCCATGCTGGTGCCGACGATGCGATCGGGCCGCATCCCACGCTCGGCGAGCGCGCGAGCCACCCCGACATGTGCCCAACCGCGGGCACCGCCGCCGCCCAGGGCGAGCGTGAAGCCGTTGGTAAAAGTGCTCACGCCATCGGCTCAGGTCGCCGCGGCATGCTCCGCGCACTCGCACGACCCGCGCAGCTTGGTGTACGTGAATAGTCCCGTGTCGTGACCATCGGCCCAGATCGGCGCAAGCGCGTAGCGGCCGATCCAGCGCACCTCGTTCATGCGGGTCTGCTGCTCATCGAAGAATGTCTCGAGGGTGACCACGCCGGGCAGGTTCCCCTCGCCCGCGCAGAGCGCACACGGACACGCGCGTCGCAGGGCGAGCCACGACCACTCACCGAGGTGTCCGTCGTCCCAGCGAATCCGCATGCGCCGCGCGGTCTCGTCAAGCTCGACCCCGATCGGGTTCACGATGTCTGCGGCCATCAGTCTCTCCAACGCGCGTGCGTGCCGCGCCATTCGGAGCCGAATGCCGCTCCAGTCGCGGTCAGCTGGTTCGGACCCTCCTCGTTGAGGTCCCACAGGAAGAGGTCCTGGAGCACGCCTCCACCCGAGTTCGCACGACCGGCCGTGAATACCACGCGCTCGCCGTCCGGAGCCCAGCGGATATGGCTGACCCGCCCCTTGACCATGGTGCTGAACAGCTCCTCGTCCGCCTCGTCGACAAGCGCGAGCGTGGTCGATCCACCCTCGAACTTCGTCGTGATGCGCTGGTCGGCGTCGGGTGCCCAGAGCGTGGGGCGGTCGTCCTCCTCGAGCTCGGTCACCGAACCGTCCGCGGGGTCGATCTCCCAGGTTCCGGCGCCCAGCGCCCACAAGCGGAGCGTCCCTCCGTCCATCCAGTAGAGCCGGACGGCGCCACCCTCGTCACTGAACTGGGCCTCGGACAGCGCATCCTCCTCACCGATCTCCGGACGCGTGTAGCTTGGCGCAGCGAGCTCCGTCTCGTCCCCGCTCTTGAAGTCGATCTCCAGGATGCGCGCCACGTCGTTCCCTCCATCCTGCGCCACGCGCACGGCATACAGGGTCGAGGCGTCGGCGCCAAAGGTGATCGTGCTGATTCCATCGGCCAGCCGGCGCTTCTTCTTCCCGGGTTCGATCGAGACGAGGACATCGGCGAGCAGCCCCGCTCCGACGGTGCCATCAGGTGACCATGCGTAGCCGCGCACGTCGAGGCTCGGATCCTGGGCCAGCACCTGCTGCGTGTCCTCGCCCTGGGTGAAGTCTCGCCGGATGAGGTAGATCGGCGCAAGCGCGGCGCTGCGACCCTGGTAGATCATCTCGAGAGCTCCGTACACCGGGCCGGCAACCGGCGTGGGAGACGCCTCGGGCGTTGCCGTGGCGGTGGGACTGGGAGCCTCGGTCGGCCTCGGGGTGGATGTCGGGGATGGTGTCACCGAGAGCGTCGGCGTCGGCGCGGTGCTGGCGATCATCTCGGCGCTCGGAAGAACGCCCAGTGCGCTACCGGACGGGACCGCACCGTCGCTGCGCATCGAGGCGTCGCCGGCAAAGATGAGGGCCAGGAGCAGGATGACCATACCGGTCAGGAACAGGATGATGCCGATGAGCCACGGGACCGCCTGCTCTGCCGTGGATGCCGTCTCGTCTGCGTCCGGATCATCGGCCTCCTGCGCGAGCGACACCCGAACGCGACCGCCGGCCGGCTCGAGGTCAGCGCCACGGTCCGGCGTGACCGCTTCAGGCGGCGACCACGACGTCGGCAGCACCTGGGTTGCATCGCCACGAACGGGCCATGCAGGATCTTGGCCTAACGTCGGCTCCGGTTCCGGTTCCGGCTCCGGGTCCGGCTCGTATTGCGTCTGTGGCTGTGGCCCTGGCTCGGGGTCCGGGTCGGGGGCGGTCTCCGGCTCGGGCTCGCGGATGGCGGGATGCGCCCACACGTCTTGCGGGGACGCATCGTGCTGCGCTGAGGGCGTCCACGCCGGCGCCGACCACGGAGGAGGCTCTGCCGAACCCGGTGCCGGCGACTCGTCGGTCCATGATTCGGCCCACGGGTCATTGACCGGCAGCGTTGCGTCGTCGGGGAGGTCATCCTCGGGCGTGGGGTCCGTCGCTGGCCATGCCGCCCATCCGGACGACGCGTTCGCGGACGGATCGGGCCATGGGTCATCGGCGGACCAGCGGTCGGTCACCTGGCTTTCGACGGTCGGATCCAGGCGGTCGTCGCTCGGCCAGCTGTCATCGGGATCGCCCGCCGGCGGCCGCTTCTCCGGTCCGCTCATTCGCGAGCTCCACTGGGTACCCGGCTCACGGCGGGATCGTAGCGAAGCGTCACGACGATGATGCCCATCAGCACCAGCACGGTCCCGAGGACCAGGCGGACGTCCATCCGCTCGCCGAGGAGCAGGACGCCGAGCGCCACGCCGACCACGGGAAACATGAAGGTGACCATCGCGGCGACCGTGGCGCCAAGGTGCTCGATGAGGAAGAAGAAGCACACATACGCCACGAACGAGCCCAGGACACCCAGCCAGGCGACGGCGATGATCGTGTCGGGCTGGGTCGGGAGGATCACGCCGCCGTCGGTGATCAGGGCGAGTACCGCCGTATCGAACGCCGCGAAGACGAGGGTGCCTGCGGCGACGACGTACCGGTGCGTCGAACGGATACGGTGCCTGGCATACGAAGCCCCGACCGCATAGCTGAATGCGGCCAGCACCACGGCTCCGGCGCCGATCAAACCTGACGCATCGGCGCGAAGGTCAAGCTCGCGGCTGGCGAGGAGGACCGCGCCCAGAAAACCGAGCAGGAGGCCCCCCACGCGAAGCGCGGTGACGGGCTCGGCGCGCAGCGCCACGCCCGCGATGACCAGGCTGAAGATGGGCGTCAGCGAGTTGAGAACGGCCGCGGTGCCCGAATCCACGAACTGCTCGCCCCAGCTGATCAGGAAGATCGGGATCGCCGCGTTGACGGCACCGAGCACGACGAGCGGAAGCCATTCGCGTGCTCCGCGCGGCATCGGCACCCGTATGAACGCCAACAGAGCCAGCATGCCGACGGCACCCAGGCCCATGCGCAGGGCAACCAGGCTGGCCGGGGGGATCTCTGCCACCGCGATCTTGATCCAGGCGAATGACGAGCCCCAGATCAATCCGAGCAGCACAAAGGCGGCTGGCAGGAGCCAGCGGGGACGAACGGACATCCCGCAGAGGGTAGCCGATCAGTCGGAAGCGGCCCACATGACGAGGCCGACGGTGAAGACACCGAGGACGAGACCGACGAAGGCTGCCGTGCCCTCCGGTCCCTCGCCACCGACGGTTGGCGCCAAACCATCGATCACGGCGAGACCGATGGCCATGTAGCCCAACCAGAGGACGGTGGCCACGGCCGCGATGATCCCGCGTTTACTTCGATCTCGAACCATGCTGGGCCGAATCCTAGCAGACCGATTCAGGCGGTCGTGGCCAGCCGGGCGCGCTCGGGAACTCGGTGGAAGAGCGCCTGGTCGGCACGCCCCTCCAGCATGCGGAGCTTCGCCGCGGCGACGAGGCCGATGGTGACCTCGTGGCCGTCCTGAGTGCCATCGGTGACCCGCCGAAGGGTCATGGTCCCGATGTGGGTCGCGACATCGGTCACCGCGAAGACGTGTCCGGGCCGCACGCCATTCTCCTGGAGGAATGTGAGCAGCCGGGCGTCCTCCTCCGCCTCCTCCGTGACGCGAAGGATCGTCACATCGGAGCCGGCGGCCGCCTCCGACAACGCAAGGCCGGCGGGCCGTTCCGGGGTACGGCCATCGCGCGGGATCGGGTTCCCGTGTGGACAGGTCGGCGGGCGACCAAGAAGCTCATCGATGCGGTCCGTCACGCGGTCGCTGAACGCGTGCTGAAGATGGTGGGCCTCCTCGTCCGCCTCCGCCCATCCAAGGCCGATGACCTCGGTCAGCAGCCACTCCGACAGCGCGTGGCGCCGGAAGGTCCGTTCGGCCGCCTCTCGGCCCCGATCGGTCAGGTTGAGCTGGCGAGTCTCGCCATCAACGCCGAGGAGCCCCTCGCGGACGAGTCGGGTGACCATCTCGCTGACCGTCGCGGCGCTGACCCCCAACCGCTCGGACAGGCGAGCAGCGATCACCGGCTGCCCCTCGCCATGCATGTAGCGGATTGTCATGAGGTACTCGGCGGCGGCCTCGGTCGGCTCGACTCCTATCGTTCCCTGCTGCGCCATCCGCCGATTCTAGCCGCGAAAGGAGTACCTCACGGGCGGTTGACGATGATCTGTGACTCTGATCGACCGTATCCGTGCACAGATCGTTTCCGCCGATCTGCACGGAAGGCGAGCGCAGATACGGGTGCGCACACCCGAGCGCAAGGAGCGCCGGGTCCGGCGTGGTCAGTCCTCGGCCGATCCCGACTGCTGCCTGATCGTGTCGACGACGTTCGCGTCGGCCAGGGTGGCGACGTCGCCCAGGTCGCGCTGCTCGGCGATGTCCCGCAGCAGGCGCCGCATGATCTTCCCGGAGCGGGTTTTGGGCAGGTCGGGGGTGAACAGGATCTGCTTCGGCCGTGCGAACTTCCCGATCATCTCCGCCACGTGCTCGCGGAGGGTTCGGCCAAGCTGGTCTGAGGGCTCGTGGCCGGACCGCAGGATGACGTAGCTGAAGATGGCCTGGCCGGTCACGGGGTCGGAGCGGCCGACGACGGCTGCCTCCGCCACGGACGGATGCGATACCAGGGCAGATTCGATCTCCGTCGTCGAGATCCGATGCCCCGACACGTTCATGACGTCGTCGACGCGACCGAGGAGCCAGTAGTAGCCCTCGTCATCGCGCTTGCAGCCGTCGCCCGGAAAATACCGCCCGGGGTAGCGCGACCAGTACGTCTGCTCGTAGCGTTGCGGGTCGCCGTAGATGCCGCGCAGCATGGCCGGCCACGGCCGCTCGAGGACGAGGTAGCCGCCCCGTCCGAGGGGCACTGATGCGCCTGACTCGTCCACCACGTCGGCGACGACCCCGGGGAACGGGAAGGTCGCGGAGCCAGGCTTGAGGGTGGTGATGCCGGGCAGCGGCGCGATCATGATCATGCCGGTCTCGGTCTGCCACCACGTGTCGACGACCGGGCAACGGCCGCCGCCGATCTCCTTCCAGTACCACGCCCAGGCCTCCGGATTGATGGGCTCGCCGACGCTGCCCAGCAGTCGCAGGGAGGAGAGATCGTCATCGGCGAAGGCATCCACGCCGTACTTCATGAGCGCTCGGATGGCGGTCGGGGCGGTGTACAGGATGGTGGCGCGGTACTTGGCCGCGATCTGCGCCCATCGGTCCTGCTCGGGAAAGTCGATGGCGCCCTCGTACATGACACCGGTCGCGGCATTGGCCAGTGGGCCGTAGACGATGTACGAATGCCCGGTCACCCAGCCGATGTCGGCCATGCACCAGTAGACATCGGTCTCCGGCTTCAGGTCGAAGATGTACCGGTGCGTGGTGGCGACCCCGGCCAGGTAGCCGCCGGTGGTGTGCATGATCCCCTTCGGCTTAGCCGTGGTGCCCGAGGTGTAGAGCAGGTACAGGAGATCCTCGGAGTCCATCGGCTCCGGGTCCGCGGTCGTCGGCTGATCCTCGATCAGCTCGTGATACCAGTGATCACGGGCCTCGTCCCAGGCCACCTCATCGCCGGTGCGCTTCACGACGACGCAGTGCTGGACCGATGAGGTGCGTTCGATCGCCTCGTCCGCGCTCTTCTTGAGTGCCACCGTGGCGCCCTTGCGGTAGCCACCGTCTGCCGTGATGACGACGGTGCAGGCCGCGTCGTCAATGCGGTCCGCCAGCGCATCGGCACTGAAGCCGCCGAAGACGACCGAATGCGGCGCACCGATACGGGTGCAGGCCAGCATGGCGACCGGAAGCTCGGGGATCATCGGCATGTAGATCGCGACCCTGTCGCCCTTCTTCACCCCGAGCCGTCGCAGCGCATTGGTGAATCGGCAGACCTCGTCCAGCAGCTCCTGGTACGTGATGGTGCGCGAGTCGCCCGGCTCACCCTCCCAGAAGTAGGCGACCCGTTCGCCCAGGCCCGCGGCCACATGCCGGTCGAGGCAGTTGGCGCTGACGTTGAGCTTGCCGCCGATGAACCACTCTGCATACGGCGACTTCCACGTGTACAACTCGTTCCAGGGCTGCATCCAGTCCAGCCGGTTGCCCTCCTGCGTCCAGAACTCGCGGAAGCCCTCCTCGGTTGCCGTCCGCTCATAGATGCCGGCATCGCTGATGAGGGCATTCGTGACGAACTCGTCGGCCGGCTCAAACCTCCGATCCTCGCGCAGAAGATTTTCGATCGCGTCGGAACGCCCTTCAGTCGTCATGCGCCCGATTCTAGTCCGCTGCGACAACTCGGCCGCGAGCCGTTGACACGATGTTGACAATGGACAGCACCAACGCCGGGCCGTCGATGGCCACCTTCCGTGCGTGCGCCTCCCGATGACGATGGCACCGGCGATCCGACACCAGACTGAGGGAGGCACACCCAGCATGGCCGTCGTCGCGAATGCTCAGACCCAGGAGCCTTACAGGTACAACATCCCCTTCGTCATCGGCGCATCGGCCGCCGGGACGACGATCGAGTGGTATGACTTCTATCTGTACGGCGTCCTGGCGACCCTCTTCGCATCCCAGTTCTACCCGCCCGGAAACGAAGTCGCGGCCCTGCTGGCAACGCTCGCCACCTTCGGTGCCGGCTTCGCCGTTCGCCCGTTCGGGGCCGTCTTCTTCGGACGCATCGGCGACCTCGTCGGCCGCAAGTTCACGTTCCTCGTCACCATCTCGCTCATGGGTGGCGCAACGACCCTGATCGGCATCCTCCCGACGTACGACACGATCGGCCTGCTGGCGCCCATCATCCTCGTCCTCATTCGCCTCCTGCAGGGCCTCGCGCTCGGTGGCGAGTACGGCGGCGCGGCGATCTACGTGGCCGAACACTCTCCTGACAACAAGCGTGGCCTGTTCACCAGCTGGATCCAGACAACGGCCACCTTTGGACTGTTGCTGGCACTCGTGGTCATCGGCATCACGCGCGTCACCCTGGGAGAGGAGGCGTTCAGCGCATGGGGATGGCGCATCCCCTTCCTCCTGTCGGCGGTCCTCGTGGCCATCGCTCTGTACATCCGTCTCAAGCTGCGCGAGACCCCACTGTTCACTCGCCTGAAGGACGCCGGGAACGCGTCCACCCAGCCGCTGAAGGACAGCCTGGGCAGCCGCCGGAGCTGGGGCATGATTCTGCTGGTGCTGATCGGCATGACAGCGGGCCAGGCGGTCGTCTGGTACACGGGCCAGTTCTACGCCTTGCTCTTTCTCCAGACCGCGATGGGCGTGCCATTCGTCGATTCCTACATCATCGTCGGCGCGGGCATCGTCCTGGCGAGCCCGTTCTTCATCTTCTTCGGCTGGTTGAGTGACAAGATCGGACGCAAGCCGATCATTCTCGGCGGCTGCCTGGTCGCCGCCGTCACGTACTACCCGATCTACAACCTCATGGCCGCCTTCTCGCACCCGACGTTCGATACGGCCGGCAAGGCCGTGCCGGCCGGCGCCGCGCCGGAGATCGTGCCGCTCATCGCCCTGGTCTTCATCCAGGTTCTGTACGTGACCGCGGTGTACGGTCCGATCGCAGCCTTCCTGGTCGAGTTCTTCCCGGCCAAGATCCGCTACACCTCCCTCTCGCTGCCGTATCACCTGGGCAACGGATGGTTCGGAGGCTTCGTGCCGCTCATCGCCACCTCGATCGTGGCGGCGACCGGAAACATCTACGCCGGCCTCTTCTACCCGATCATCGTGGCCCTCATGACGGTCGTGGTCGGCGGGCTCTTCATCAGGGAGACCTTCAAGAACCGCATATGGGACGAGGTGGGAGGCCACATCGATCCGAACGCGCCGCGCGGCGAGGGTCCGCCGGCGGGAGCTGTGGCCGGCTGAGGCACGCGGGCACCGGCGCGCTGGGGCACGCGAGGTACAGCGAGATGGGAGCACGCGCCTCCTCGTACGCCGCGATGCGCGATGCGGCGGATCGCGACCCGGAGCGCTTCTGGAGAGAGGCCGCCGACCTGATCGGCTGGTTCCGGGCGCCCGACCGAGCCCTCGAGGTTGATGCGCCTTCCTTCCGCTGGTTCAGGGGAGGCCGCACCAACCTCGCGTACAACGCCCTGGACGCCCACGTGGCCGCCGGACGCAGCGCGCAGCCGGCACTGATAGCCGTCGACGAGGGCGGCGGGCGAAAGACGCTCACCTACGACGACTTGCTGACCGAGGTGAGGCGCGTGGCCTCCGGCCTTCGGGCCGCCGGGGTGGGTCGCGGCGACCGCGTCACGATCTACATGCCGACCTGCGTCGAGGCCATCGCGGCCATGCTTGCCACGGTGCGCATCGGCGCCATCCACTCCGTCGTGTTCGCCGGCTTCGGGCATGCCGCGCTGGGCGATCGGATCGCCGCGAGCGGGTCACGCCTGGTGTTGACCACCGATATGACCGTCCGGAAGGGGCGAACCGTCCCACTGCTGCCGATTGTCGAAGCGGCAGTGAAGGTCCCCGGGGGCGTGGAGCGCGTGATCGTACTCAGACGTGACCGCGACGCCGCCGCGCCCGAGGGCCTATTCATGGATTGGGAAGACTTCCTCGCCGCCGGAGAGGGCAGTCCCGACACCTGTGAAGAGATGGAGGCGAACGATCCGGCATTCATCCTGGCCACCTCGGGCACCACCGCGCGACCCAAGCTGGCGGTCCATTGCCATGGCGGCTACCAGGTGCATATCGTCGCGATGGCCCGCTGGTGCTTTGGCCTTCGCCCGGAGGAAATGTGGTGGTCAACCTCCGATATCGGCTGGGTCGTCGGGCACGGCTACATCGTCTACGCGCCGCTGATCACCGGCGCCACGACGATTGCCTTCGAGGGCGCCCTCGACCACCCGGGCCCGGAACGCTTCTGGGATCTGCTCGAGGATCTGGGTGTAAACGGACTCTTCACCTCGCCGACGGCAGTGCGCGCGCTGATGCGGTATGGCGACGAGGTCGCGCGCCGCCACGATCTCGCCCGCTTGGAGCGCGTCTTCTGCGCCGGCGAGGTGCTCAACGCGCCGGCCTGGGAGTGGCTCCAGCGGACCATTTTCGAGGACCGGGTGCCGGTGATCGACCACATGTGGCAGACGGAGACCGGCGGGCCCATTTTTGGCAATCCGTACGGGCTTGGACTGCTGCCGATCAAGCCCGGCTCGTCCGGTCCGCCGCTGCCTGGGATCGCCGCCGCTGTCGTGGATGCCGATGGCCGCAAGCTTCCTGTTGGTGAGAAGGGGATCATGGTCCTGCAGCGGCCGTTCCCCGGCCTCATCGCCAGCCTGTGGGGCGAGCCGGAGCGGTACGCCACCGACTATTGGGAGCGCATCCCGGGCGTTTACTACACCGGGGATGCGGCACACCTCGACGAGGATGGCTACGCGTGGTTCGCCGGGCGTGCCGACGAGATCATCAAGATTGCTGGCCACCGAATCGGGACCATCGAGGTCGAGACTGCGTTTCTGCACCACGCCGCCGTTGCCGAGGCGGGCGTCACCGGACGTCCAGACGACGTCCGCGGCGAAGTGATCAGCGCGTTCGTGGTGCTGAAGGCCGATCGGGTGGCTTCCGACGCCCTGCGCGACGAGCTTCTGGCGACAGTACGCGATCACCTCGGGCCGGTGGCGGTCATCGGCGAGATCACCTTCGTCGGACTGCTGCCGAAGACGAGGAGTGGCAAGATCATGCGACGCGTCCTGAAGGCCGTGGCGCTTGAGCGGGATCCGGGTGACATCACCACCATCGAGGATGAGGGCTCGGTCGAGGAGGCGCGCGCGGCGCTCGCCGAGCTCAACGCAGGGATCCCCGACGGCGCATGACCGCGGTGACCGTATTCGACGCGTATGGCACGCTCTTCGATCCGCACGGCCTGACCGTACGCCTGGAAGCCGCCTTTCCTGGATTGGGAGCGGCACTCAGTGGCAGCTGGCGTGAAGCGCAGCTCCGCTACACCTGGTTGCGCTCGTTGATGGGCCAATGGGCACCATTCGACGCCGTCACCGCCGACGCGCTGCGCTGGGCATGCGAGCGACACGGCGTCACTGCCACACCCGAATTGGCCGACTCGATGCTCGACGCCTACCGAGTTCTGCCTGCATATCCCGACGTGGCGCCGGCGCTGGCCGCCCTTCCGGGTCCGCTCGTCATTCTCTCCAACGGCTCGCGTCCCATGCTTCGGGCGGCCTGCGACGACGCGGGAGTCGGCGACCGCTTCAAGGTCGTCCTGTCCAGCGATGACGTCCACGTCTACAAGCCCGACCCCCGGATTTACGGACTCGTGCCCGATCGGCTGGGCGTGGCCGCGAACGACGTCCGTTTCGTATCGGGCAATGGCTGGGACTGCGCCGGGGCCGCTGCCTTCGGCTTCGATGTCGTGCACATCTTGCGGCGCGCCGAGCCGCCCGAGCGGCTGGGACACGAGACGCCACCCACCATCGCCGATCTTCGCGACCTCGCATAGCATCGGCAGCCCATGCTGACCTTCCTCGGCGCCGCGGCGCTTGCGTTCGGCGCCATCTTCGTAGCCGAATTCGGCGACAAGAGCCAGCTCCTCATCCTCGCCGTCGCCACCCGCTACGCCGCGCGACCGGTCGTGCTGGGACTGGTCCTGGCGGCCGCGATCATCCAGGGTGTCAGCGTCGTGATCGGAGCGGTGGCCGGCGCCGCGCTCCCGACCACGGCGGTGGCGGTCGTCTCGGGCATCGCATTCCTGGCGGTCGCCGCGTGGACGCTGCGCGACGACGATGACGACGAGGAGCAGGTCAACACGTCGCCAGACCATCGGCGACTGGCGGGCATCGGCCTCGTCCTGACCGTGGCCGGCACGTTCATCCTCAGTGAGCTGGGAGACAAGACGATGCTGGCGACGTTCGCACTGGCGGCCACGCAGGGTGCGCTGCCGACCTGGATCGGATCGACGGCGGGCGAGGTGGCGGCCAATCTGGTGGCGGTCGTCGTCGGGCGCCAGGTGGGCCATCGTCTCTCGCCGCGGGTCATTCGGATCGGTTCCGCCGTCTTGTTCGCGGTGGCTGGCGTGGCGGTGCTGGCGGGAGCGCTCCTGGGCTGAGGCGCGCCACTTGCTGATGCGAAGCGGTCATGCGTTCACCGATCGGGCCCGTCCTCATCATCCTCGGCCTCGTGACGTCCGTCGTGCTGGTCCTTGTGCTCCTCCAGACCATCGGCCTGCGCGGTGAACTGGTGGACGCGCGGGCCGAAGTCGGCGTCCTGCGCACCCAGGTGGAGGATCTCGACCGAGGCGTCCCGATGAGCGAGCTGTCGATGGAGCTTGCCGAGCTGGAGAACGACATCCGGGACTGGGTCGTCGCATTCAGCAGCGACGTCCCGTCTGATGGCGACCCGGCCTCGCCCGCGGGCGGCGCGAACGCGGATGCGGAGGTGCTCGATCGGCTCGACGATGTGCTGGCGCGCATCGACGACCTCGACGCGCGCATCGACGAGATCTGCGCGAACGTCCCGGTCTGCTGACCGGTCAGCGCACTGAGGCGGATGCTCCGCGCTCTCGGACCGCCAGCAGCAGTGCGGCCGCCGCGACGTAGGAGGCGGCCATGATGGAGAAGGCGACCGGATATCCGAACTCCGCGGCCACGAAACCGATGATGAAAGCCCAGACCGCGCCGATGCCGAACGCGAACGTGAAATAGACGGCGAATGCCACGTCGCGCATGGGCCCGGTGGCCCGGTCGGCCAGGTAGGCCTGGAGGACCGGAGATTCGCTGAAGACGGCGGTCCCGAAGGGAAGCAACAACGGCACGAGCAGGAACAGGTTTGCGCCCGCCGCCAAAAAGGCGAGGATTCCGACCGCCGAGACCAGGTAGTACGTGACGAGCGTCGGTCGCCGGCCGAAGCGATCCGACAGCATCCCCGCGAGGATTGGCCCGACCACGGCGCCCACGAGAAGCAGCGCGTAGAGCAGGCGCACCGTGCCGTCGTCGAAACCGAGCGGCCCCGACAGGTACAGCACCATGAACGGCGCCACGATGTCGAGACCGCGGCCGCCCGCCGCCACGAGCGACGCGCCCAGGATCAGCCGCAGGTCGCGTCGTCCGATCACCTCGCGAAACTGTCCGCGGACGGAGCCGGAAGCGAGGGCTCGCCGGCGGTAGGCAGCATGGTCCTCGCGCACCAGGATCGCGAGCAGCACGCCGATGACGAGCGCCGGGATGCCGAAAAGCGCGAGCGTGGCCTGCCACCCGACCGCCAGCAGCAGCGCGCCGCCAACGAACGGAACGGCGATGGTGCCGATATTCCCTCCGCTGATATGGGCGCTGATCGCGAAGCCGCGCCGCTCCGTCGGGTACAGGTCGGACAGGAGCGCGTTGCCGACCGGGTGCTGCGGGCTGGACCCGATGCGCGCCGCGCTGGTGGCGGCGAGCAGATGCCCGATCGACTGCGACAGCCCCGCGACGATGAGGCTGGTGCCGAAGATGAGCTGGCCGCCAGCCAGGATCAGCGGTCGCGCGACGTACCGGGTCAGGAAGCCGTAGGCCAGCTGCATGGACCCTCCGACCGCGGTGGTGATGGCGATGAAGGTGCCGATGTCGCGCTCGTCGAGACCATACTCGATGATCACGATCGGGTAGATCAACGGCATCAACGCCGACTGGGCGTGGATCGCGGCGTGCGCAACGGCAAGCAGGACCAGGGCGAGTATCGGCCTCGTGTGACTGCTACGATCCATGGCAATGGCCCCCAGAGCCGCCAACGTGCGGAGCCCGAAGACGCGGATCAGCGATCCACCGCCTCCCGAGCCACCCAGCCTCGAGGCGAGCCTGATCGGCACCGTCGGCCCGGTGATGCGTCATCTCGTGGCGCATGCACGCCGACATCAGACCTGGGGAGATCTCACCTACCAGCAGTACAACGTGCTGCGCATGATCGACACGTTCGGGCCCCAACCGCAGGCGGAAGTGGCACGACGGCTGATGGTCACCGCCCCGGTGGTCACCCGCCTGGCGGGAACGCTGGCGGACGCCGGCCTGGTCGAGCGACGAACCGACCCGCACGACAAGCGCGCAGTGCTGCTGGCACCCACGACCGACGGCCGGCGCCAGGCTCGCGCCATGCGGCAGGACCTGCTGGTTGCCGCGCATGAGCTGTTGGAGCCGATCCCCGAAGAGCGACGCGCGGGTGTGGCCGCCGCTCTCGAGGAGCTCCAGGTCCTGCTCCCTCAACGCTCAACGCGCGGGTGACGGTCGCGCTTCCGCAGCGCGGCGGTGTCGATCCGGACGAGCCGACGAGGTATCCAGCATCGTCACGCCGAGCGTCCCACGGCGTCCTGCCAAGCGCAGGCCGAACGCCACGATGCCCACGGCCACCAGGGACAGCGCCGCCCCGGTGATGAAGGCCGCCGGAGTGCCCCACGTCTCCGCCACGAATCCGGCGAAGAGTCCGCCCAATGGCGCCGATCCCGCGAAGACCGTGACGTAGAAGCTCATCACGCGGCCCCGCAGGACATCGGTGACGTTGGCCTGCACGGTGGCGTTGATGGTATTGATCATCAGCATGCTGAAGTAGCCGGCCGCCAGGATCAGCGGCGCCGCCAGGAGAACGTTCCCTGACAGCGCGATCGCGACCAGCAACACGGAGAAGACGATTCCCCCGCCCAGCATGAGCGGGATTGCCCGTCGCCGCTGCATGACGGCCAGGGTCAGCGAGCCGGCCAGTGACCCGATCCCCATTGCGGCGAACAACGCTCCGTAGCCGTCGGCACCGAGATCCAGGACGCCGGTGGCATAAAGCGGCAACAGGATCTGGAAGTTGAACCCGAACGCCGCGATGCCGCCGAGCAGCACCAGGCACCACAGGACGAGCGGCGTGCGCACCGCATACCAGAACCCTTCGCGCAGGCTCTCGAGGACCGGTGGATGCTGCTCGGGTCGCTCCATGTGCCTGATCTCGCGCGGGTTCATGCGCAGGAGCCCGGTGAGCACGCCGGCGTAGGTCAAGGTGTTGATGCCGAGGTTGACCGCAACGCCCGACACTGTCGATCCGGTCACGCCGGTGCCGACCGCGATGATCACCCCCGCCAGGGCCGGACCGACGACGCGGGCAGAATTGAAGGCCATCGAGTTGAGGGCGATCGCGTTATGGAGCAGGTGGCGCGGCACGAGGTCGGCCGCCAGCGCCTGGCGCATCGGCATGTCGACGGCATTCACCAGCCCGAGAACGAAGGCCATGACCATCACCATCCAAATCTCCACCACGCCGGTGGCGATGATCACGAAAAGCGCGAAGGCCTGGAAGCTGGCGGCGAACTGCGAGGCAATCAGCGCGTGGCGTTTGTCGATTCGGTCCGCGATGACGCCGCCGAATGGCGCCAGGAAGAGCGCGGGCCCGAATTGGAGTGCAGCCACGAAGCCAAGCTGGATGGGAGAGCCCCCGAGCGCCAGGATCAGCCAGGGCAGGCTGACCTGCTGCATCCACGTCCCGATCAGGCTGACGACCTGGCCCCACCAGTAGAGCCGATAGTTGCGCACCGACAGCGCCGCAAAGCCGCGCTTCAGGCCGCCGAGTGCTGCGCGCAACGGCAGCGGACGCGGCTGGTCGGGGCGGGCGCCGGGAGCGGATTCAGTCAACGGTCAGGTCTCCGAGAAGTTGCCCATGCGAACGATCAGGGGGCTGGCCGTCATGCCGCCCGGCTGCCAATCTCGCGCGGACGCTCGCCAGGTTTCGGATCGTGTGCCGAGATGGCGCCGCGCGGCATCTGAACAGAGCGCAACTGCCATGCCACCAACGCCAGGACGCCGATGGCCAGGGTCGCGCCGATGCTGAACGCCAACGGCGCGCCAAAGGACTGCGCGAGCGCACCGGCCAGCAGACCACCGAGCGGCGCTGTGCCGGCGAAGACGGTGACGTACAGAGACATGACGCGACCGCGGAGGACATCGGGCACGCTGTTCTGGATGGTGACGTTGATGGTGTTCACCATCAACATCGAGGCAAGACCGATTCCCGCCACGAGCGGAAATGCCGCCAACGGGCTGCTGACGAAGCCGAGCGCGACCTCGAGAGCCAGGAACAGCGCGCCTCCGCCGAGGATCAGGCGCAACATCGGTCGTTGGCTCGTGGTGAAGGCAAGCATCAACGACCCGACAAGGGAGCCCGCTCCCATCGCGGCGAAGAGGGCGCCGTAGCCGCCCGAATCCAGGCCGAGGGTGTTGCGCGTGAAGAGCGGGAGGAGCGTCTGGAAGTTCATGGCGAACAGGGCGGTCCCGCCGAGCAGGACGAGGGGCCACAGCACGGTGGGCGTGGCGACGGCATACCGAACGCCTTCCGCCAGGCTGGCGCGGATTGACGGGTAATGATCGGGTCTCTCGATGCGCCGCAATGCCCTGCCATCGATCATCCACAGCCCGATCAGCACCGAGAGGTAGCTCACAGCGTTGATGCCGAAGTTGATGGCAACGCCGAACGCGGCGATCGTCAACCCGGCGATGGCCGGACCGATGACGCGCGACAGGTTGAAACTGGTCGAGTTGAGCGCAATCGCGTTGGTCAGGTCCTCGGCTGGGACGAGCTCGGCCGCGAACGCCTGGCGAACCGGCATCTCGACCGCGTTCACGAAGCCTGCCATCAGAGCAAGGATGTAGATGTGCCAGATCTCGATCAGGCCGCTGCTGGCCAGGCCGAAGAGCACGCCGGCCTCGAGCATGGCGACGACGTTCACGATCATGAGGACGCGCCGCTTGTCGACTCGGTCGGCGAGCACGCCGCCGATCGGGGCGAAGAGCATCGACGGCGCGAACATCAGGGCCAAGACGGCTCCAAGCTGGAGCGGCGATCCGCCGAGCTCCAGAACGAGCCAGGGTTGGGCGACCGATTGCATCCACGCCCCCACCAAACTCCCGATCTGCCCGAACCAGTAGAGCCGATAGTTGCGATGCCGCATGGCGCTGAAGCCACGCCCCATCCTTCCGGCCGGACCACGCGGCGACACCGCCGCCCCCTCGGGGCGACGCGAAGCACGGGGGAAGAGCCGCGGAATGGTCATTCGTTAGCTATGCTAACAAAAATGCGGACCCCAGACAACTCGCGAGTTTCGGTCGGGCTTGAGTCATGTGGCGCGGATGAGCGATGATGGACGCACGAAACCCCCAATCCGACAGGTCCCGGCGATCCGTGAGCGGGAGAAGCGGCGTGTCCGCGGTCTGCCGCGCCTGCGCGCGCCCATGTTCGCAATCCTGCTTTCGTTGCTCGTCTTCCTTTCTCCTGACCTGACCCTTGCGCCGCTGAGCGCGGGCGAACCCCACCGCGCAGGACCGGTGCCGATCGACCAGGTGGGCGTGGCCGTGCGAAGACCGCGGGTCCAGCCCATCGACAACATCGCCCCGACGCCGGCCCCGATACCCGACGTGGTCCGATCCCGGGCGGACGACGGGCAGTTCGCGGCAGCCATTTCGGCGGCGCGAGCGGCCGCCGGAGCCTACGGCGTCACGTTTGCTGCCGTACGCGAGGGGGAGCTGCTCTGGAGCGGAGCCGATGGCCGGCAGCGTGACGCGCGGACGTCGCTCGCCGCGGACGATCCGCTCGTCATCGGCAGTGTCACCAAGACCTTCGTGGCGGCGACCGTCCTGCAATTGGTCGACGAGGGGCGCCTGGAACTGGACGACGCCCTCAGGGATCACCTGCCGGGGATGTCGAGCATCAGCACCGAGATCACCATCCGTCAGCTGCTCGACCACACCAGCGGCCTGGCGGACGTGTTCAATGACCGCACCCGCAGGGGACTCGAGGAACAACCGGAACACGCCTGGACCACCGCCGAGGTGTTCGAGACGCTCCACGCCCCGTGGTATGGGCCCGGCCAGGGCTGGGCCTACGCTAACACCAACTACTTTTTGCTCGGCCTCGTCGTCGAACGCGTCACAGGGTCATCGTTGGCAACCGAGCTCGATGAACGGTTCCTGGGTCCGCTCGAGCTCGAGCACACGCGGATCCTGACCGGCGCTGCTGACGATGGAGGGCCGCTGGCACCCGCGTGGGCCACGATCTTCTGGGCCTCCGGATCGATGACCGCATCCGCCGCCGACCTGGCGCGCTGGGGGGATGCCCTGTACGGCGGCGACATCCTCAGCACCCGGGCACGCACGGCCATGACCGAGCTGAACAGCAATGACTACGGCATGGGCCTCCAGCGCCTTCATTTGCCTGGCGCCGTGGGCTATGGGCACACCGGTCTGCTGAACACCTACACCTCGCTGCTCATCCATCTGCCCGAGCATGACCTGACGCTTGCCCTGCTCGTCAATCGCAGTGACGTCAACATCGGCAGCATGCTTGCTGCCCGGCCGCCCGACGGCCCGTCGCTGCTCGAGCTCGTGGGAGTCGAGTGGCCGCCCGTTCCCTGACCTCCTGCCTATCCGTCGCCGTACAGGATGTCGCGGATGATGGGCATCGGCGGCGTGCCGTGACTGACCACGGACTCCAGGAACGGGCGCCATTCGAAAGAGGCGCCGGCGCGGCGGCGCGCCTCCCGCTCGAGCTCGGTCATCTCAACGCTGCCGAGGAAGTACTCGCACAGCTGGGTGGAAGATAGCCGCGCACGGTTCCACTTCTCCGATGCCTCCGAGCGCTCCTGAAAGCCCCCTTCGACCATCATCGTCATGGCCTCGTCCTCGGTCATCTCGCCGGTGTGGATCCGAATATCCATGATGGTGTTTGTGGTCGCACGCAGGAAGTACTTCCAGTGCGCGAGCAGCAGCGCCGGGTCGTCGGCGCCGTAGCCCACGTCCATCATCACCTGGGTCACGTAGACCGCCCAGCCCTCGGCAAAGACGCCAGAGGCGAAGACGGCACGCGGCAGCGAGTCGCATCGGTTGGACCAGGCCAGCTGGAGGTAGTGGCCTGGGGTCGCCTCGTGGATGGTGAGGATGCGCAGGCTGCGGGCGTTGTTCTCGCGCAGCATCGACTCGACCTGCTCATCGGTCCAGTCGTCCGGCGGCGGCGTGATGGCGAAGAAACTGTCGAGCCCGCGGTCGAGTGGACCGGGCGGAATAAGCATGGCGCCACCGAACGCTCGCAGGAACGGCGGGGTCCAGATGATCTGGAGCGGGTCGTCCGCGAGACCGATGAGGTCGCGCTCACGGATGAAAGCCTCGATCTTCTGGTGCTCGGCGGTGCAGTAGTCGAGCAACTCGTCCGCCCTCGGGTGATCAATGGCGATCGCGTCGAGGACGCGACGAGTGAGGACGTCCGGGTCCCCCGGCATCGGCTCGTCGCCGATGCGATCGGGCCACAGGCCACGCGCCAGCCGCAGCATCTCGGCACGCACCTCGTCGTAGACGGTTGCCGCCCGGGCCTCGAGCTCGGCGACCGTGACCGTCGCCTTGAGCCGATGCGTGAACTTGCGCTCGTACAGGTCGCGACCGAGCCGGTAATCGCCGTCGGCCGTCGGAAGCAGCTCGTCCTGCATCCAGGCGATGAAGGCCTCGACCGCCTCGATCGCCGGGGCGGCGGCGGCCCTGACCCGGTCGCGCACGGGGCCGGCGACCTCGGCGGCCATCTCGACCGCCGTTCGGCAGAGATCGGAGACGCCGGGCATGGTGGCGATGCCCTTCTCGACGTGGAAATCGCTCACCGCGCGCCCTCGACCCGAGGTGAGATTCGCGCGCGCCGCCTCCAGGACGGCCGGGATGCCCTCCATGCGGCCGGCGGCGCTCGTCAGTCGCTCGTCGAGCGGCGCGAACTCGCGCGATACCAAGGCAAAGAGGCCGCCGCCCAGGAGGTAGCTGTAGACGATCGGGCTCCACGAGGCCTCGTCGAGATCCTCCTCGTCGAAGCGCATCTCCTCGATCTGGGTGAGCAGCACACGCCGATCGATCTCCTCGTCGCGACTCAGGCCATCAGCGGCTTGCAGGCTCTCGCGCGCATCGGCCAGCCAGGCGAGGCGCTCCTGGGTGCCGGCATCGGTCAGGTCCGGCCAGGCACCATCGTGGTCGTGGTTCCCGGCGTTCGTGGCGTGCACGGGGTAGTGACGGAAGAAGTCGACGAAGAACGTGTCGACGGCAGCTGGAAAGGTCATTCCTCCATGGTGCCATCGACACGCTGAGCCCGCAGGCTCTTGACGCGTCGCTGCCAAGGTCCCGCGCCGAAACAGCCACGACTCGTGGCCACGACGGCTATGTCTCGAACTCGCTGAGTTCCCCGATCCACTGGGCGTGGGCGTCGATCAGCCCGGGATCGGGACAGAAACGGCGGGGCGGTCGGACCGCCCTCCGTTTTCGGGCCCGGTGGCGATCGGTCAGGGCGTCTCGAACGTGGCCGACTCAGCCAGGGCACGCAACTCTTCGACGAGCTCGGCCGGTGTCGCCGGGCTGTACCCCGCATCAAGGATGACGATGGATCCGTCCACGTCCAGGATCCACAGCTCGTCAATCTGGCCCCCTCCCTGGGCGTTCCGCGCATTTCCAGTTTCGCCCTCGACCCCGTAGTAGGCGAACGTGGCGTCGTCGCAGTCGGCGAACTTTTCGTCACGGCTTGCGTTCGGCAGGTCATACGACATGGGCACCCGGAGCGTGATTACCTTGCCGTCGTACCCGCCCACGGTGACGTCCTCGGGCGTCGTCGCGTCGGTCGACGCCTGGGCCGCGAAGTCCGCGACGATCTCGTCCGGCGTGGTGGCGGGCGTCTCCGGGACCGTCGTGCGCCACTGGCAGGGATCTGCGTACACGTTGATTCCGGTCCCGGCCGGCCATGCCCACGCCAGCAATGCAGCGCCGACGTGTTCCGGCGCGTCCAGCCCGTCATCGTCCTTGTCCACGGCATCGAACTGCGGGAGCGGGTTCCAGCCGGACGACGCGATGTTGACCGTGACCTGCACGGGGTCATCGGTGCCGGTAACGACGAACGGGCCCTCGGGGAGGCCCACGGGTGCCCTCGACGGCTCCGGCGTGGGGGTCGGGGTCGGGGTCGGGTTCGGCGTCGCGGTCGGCGTTGGCTCCGCAAGACCCGGGCCACCGACACTGGGTTCGGCGAGGTAGTTGATTCCGACCATGGCGGCCACCGCCACGACGACCGCGGCCAGCCCGAACTTCAATGGCGTGTTCATCGTTGTAAGCCTCCACGCCGGCCACCAGGTGGCTCGGCGCTGTGGGGTCGAGTCGAGCCGGTCGAGCACGAAGTCGAGGACGCGGTTGGCCGACTCGTGCTCGTCCACTCGAAGCCACGACCGGACGATGCGCGTGGTTTCACGTTCGGAGCTCATTGCGCCACCTCCCGGGGCCTGGGTCGCGCATCGGCGTCGAGCGCCGCGCGCAACCCGCGCATCGCGTAATGATTTCGTGATTGGGCCGTCCCAAGCGGGATGCCGAGCAGCTCGGCCACCCGCTCGAGCGGCAGGTCCAGGTAGTGGTGCAGGACCACCACCGCGCGATGATCAAGAGAGAGACGCCGGAAACCGCTCTCGAGCTGATCGCGGTCGACGACAGCGTTGAAGCCACCCGCCGTGACCGGCTCGTCAGCCGGCAGGAGACGGAGGTTCGGTGCCCAACGACGTTCCTTTCGACCCTCGGCATAGCAGGCGCGCACGAGAAGCCGATACGACCAGGCGTCGAAGCGCGCGGGATCGCGGAGCTGCGGAAGGTCTCGCCAGATGGTCAGCAGCGCCTGCTGCGTCGCATCCTCGGCGAGGTCGATGTCGCGCAGGATCCTGCGCGCCACGGCAAGGAACCGATCGGCAATCTCGGTGGCCAGGGACGTATACGCCGCCTTGTCACCTCGCTGGGCTCGGACCACGAGATCGGTATCCATTGCCTCTTCCGCATTGGCGGCATCGGTTCAGTCCGATGCATTCATACGGTATGGGCTCGCGGCGCGGCTAAGAACTTCAATTTTCGGCTTACTCTGTGGCGCTCGCCGCTGGATCTGTCCGGGTACCGGCGTGGATTCGTCCCGGGAGCCTAAATCGAGCGCCTGCCGCCAACTCGTCGATGCGCTTCGTGCCGCATCTGGAGATCCGCGCAGATCCAGCGGACGCGGCAGAGCTTCTCGGATTCGACTCGACACGCACGAAGCCGGCGCCGGGGATATGACCCGAGCGCCGGCTCAGCGGCAATGACTGTCGAACCGTCAGTCGAGGGATGCCAGGAACGAGGGCGGCACCCGAACCTGCGTGGCCTGCTCGAACGCGTAGGTGAGACCGATCAACAAGGGCTCGTCCCATGCGCGGCCGATGAACGAGACCCCGACCGGCAGGTGCCCATCGACGTACCCGGCCGGAACCGTGATGTTCGCGGTGCCCGCGATCGCAGACGGTGTCGACGAGCCGATAAACGTCGAGAAGTCACCGCCCAGGTCGCCGTTCACCGGGTCCGTCACCCAGGCCGGCCCGTTCGTCGGCGAGACGATGGCGTCCAGCCCCTCCAGCGCGTCGGCGAGGGCCTGCTCGGCGATGGCATCGGCCTCCGCGCGGACCGCAGCGCATCCCGCATCACGGCCGCCGGTCGACTCCGCGAGCTCGAAGATCTCGGAGCCCCATGGCCCCTCGAGGTCCGGATTGGCCTCGTTGAAGTCGATCACGTCCTGGAGCGTCCTCGGGTAGCCCGCTGCCGTATACGTCTCAAAGTACGCGGGAAGGTCGGACTTGAACTCGCACAGCAGGGCCTCGAACTCCGGCCCGTACGCCGCCCCGATGGCGATGTCCACCGGATCCACGACCTCGGCGCCGGCGGCCTCGAGCGCGTCGATCACGTCCTCCATGATCGCGGAGACGTCCTCGTCGACCGGGATCTGGTCGAACTCGTAGGCTCCCTCGCGCCACACGCCGATGCGCGCGCCGTCGAGGGCATCGGCATCGAGGAACTGCGTGTAGTCGCTGAAGGCGACCTGCCCTGCGGTGGCCGGGTCGGCAGGGTCCACGCCGGTCATGGCGCCGAGAAGCACCGCGGCGTCGGTAACGTTGCGCGCCATCGGACCGGCGGTGTCCTGGTCGGCCGAGATCGGGATGATCCCCTCGCGGCTCAGCAGGCCCACCGTCGGCTTGATCCCAACGACGCCGTTGGCCCCGGCTGGGCACACGATGGAGCCGTCGGTCTCGGTGCCGACCGCCGCGACCGCGAGATCGGCGGATGCGACGACGGCCGATCCTGAGCTCGAGCCACACGGGTTCCGGTCGAGCACGTAGGCCATGTTCGTCTGTCCCCCGACGCCGCTCCAGCCGCTCGATGACGGAATGGAGCGGAAATTCGCCCACTCGGACAGGTTCGCCTTCCCCAGGATGATGGCGCCGGCGGCCTTGAGCCGCTCGATGATGAACGCATCCCCCGGCGTGCTCCCCGCCAGCGCCCAGGATCCAGCGGTCGTCGCCATGCCGGTCGTGTCGATGTTGTCCTTGACGATGATCGGCATCCCGAGCAGCGGGCGGTCGTCGCCCTGCCGTCGCGCGCGATCCGCGGCGCGGGCATCGGCGAGCGCAGTCGGGCTGACCGTGATGACGGCGTTGAGCGATGGGTTCAGCTTCTTGATGCGGTGCAGGTAGAACTGCGTCAGCTGCACCGAGGTCAGTCGGTGCCGATCCATGAGCGCCTGCAGCTCCGGAATGGTGCTGGCGTCGACGTCGATCCCGGCGACCTTGGTGGCCGTGGTTCCGCGCGCCATGCTGGCGGGCGGGCCGGTGACCGATGCGGCCAGGAGCAGGATCAGCAGGGCAAGAGCGGCACCGGGTCGACGAACCAGACTGCGCATCGCGTGAACTCCCCTAATGTCACTGGCGCCGAGCAGCTACGGCGAGATACGCCTCCATCAAACGCCCGATGTCAAGTGCGCCGATGGGCGGCGCAGCCGGGCGACCTCGGTGCGGCGCAATCGGGACACCCCGCGGGGGTCGCTCTGGGCGCCAAGAACGCGGTATCGACGATATGGGCTGACCGTCCATGTCCAGGATCCACAGCTTGTCGATCTGGCCGAGGTCCTGGTGATAGCGCGAAGGACCGGCGCTCACAGGATCTCCGCCGCCCGCCCAGCTGGCGAAGGCGCCCTCGTCGCGTTCGCTGAACTCTGCGTCATCCAGCACGCGGAGGGTGATCGATTCCCGGCGTACCCGTCCAAGGTGATGTCCACCGGCGCCCAGGCATCGCACGATGCCTGGACTGTCATGGCGGCCACGGCTCATCGACCGTGGTCGCCGGGTATCCGGCATCGTCGCTGACCATTGGCAGGGTCCCCGTACACGTACAGGCTCCCGACGAACGGCCCGATGATCGCCGCACCGTCCGGAGGGTCGCCGTTCTCGTTCTTTGCGGCTGCCCGTAACAGCCATGGGACGGGAGTGACCGTGACCAGCGGCCAGCCTCGTTCGTGGCTCACGACAAACGGGCCCACGGGAAGGCCCTCAGGTGTGCTCGACGGCTCGGCAGCGGACGGCTCGGCAGAGGCGTTAGCGACGCAGGGAGGCAAGTGCCGTCCGGTTCAATTTCTGGCCAGCATCGAGACGGTTCGGCCGCTGAATTTCCTTACGGGGCAATTCCGGCCTGAGACCAGCGCGGTTAGATCACGCCAGCACTCAGGGCGAGGCAGCCGCGGGTCAAACACCGACTCTCGGCATAGTGAGAAGCGACGACCGTGACTGTCGTCGCTTCTCCGTCCGGACTGGCGAGGTTGAGACCTCCTCGTCAGCTGCCTCCCTACTTATCGGTCTCCGTCCTGGATCACATGCTGTATACAGGCGCCTTGATTCGAGAAGGGCAGTGGATACGTAAACGCAGACCAGCCATTACCCATGCACTCATCGACCGCCAGCGGTACACCGCACCCCTCTGGAACGTTCACTGAAAACGCCGAACCTACCGGGACAAGAAACGTCTGTACGGTTTCGACGGGAACGCTACCGCCAATCCCCCTGTGGACGCGGCCCGGAGGCTCGATGAACGCCGACCCCTGGGGGTACACGACTTCGCCGCCGCAGCCATCTTGGACCGTCAGCGTGCCGGTCTTGACGATCGTGTAGGCGCCGATCCCGGGGTGTTGGTGCCAGGGCAACACTTCATTCGCTCCGATGAACAGACTCCGCGAGGTCATCGTCGCGGGGCCGCCGAACGGCTCGTAGTTCGCGATGGTGCCGGTGGCGCTGATCACACTGGTTGCCGCGTACACGGACGTGACGCCGAGCATCAGGGCCACCAAGCCAACCAGAATGGCCCTCTTCAGGTGAGCGGTTCTCATATCATCTCCTCTTTCTGCGCGAAATCAAAGCGGTTGCAATGACACGGTGGCCGTGATCGAAATGAGTGGCCTGAGCTTCATGGGGCAGATCCCTCCGGGCGCGCATGGGGTGGCCAGATGGCTCGGGTGGTGGCGCGTCTACCTTGCATGGGGGCTGTCCGAAGACGTGCGTTCAATCTTCGAGACGTGGCGGGCCGGACGCGCAAACTCACGAAGGTCTCGCCAGTTTCGACGCCGCGAAATGGCTGGTATTGGTTGCTCCGTCGAGCGTTCCTGCTTCAGTGAGACCGGCGAACATGGCGGGTCATCGGCCCAAGAAGCGTGGTGCCCGGTGTGCATCGCCAATTCCCACATTCGCATCGGTTCAGCCCGATCCTTTCATCCGGTATGGACGGATTGGTCCCGTAAGGAATTTCAAATGTTTACTGCCAGTACAAGCAGCAGCGGGATCGCAGTCAAGGATCCGCTGCCAAGGCAACCCGGGCCGCTGACCAGGGACCATGGCGCGTTGGCCAGACTGCTACGGCGCTATTTGAACCGACTCGAAGACACGGCGAATCTCAGCGACCTCTCCGGCCGAAGCTATCGCCGGGTAATAGGCGGCGGTGATCACGAGCCGCAGTCCCTCAACGTCGAGTACTCGCATCAGATTGACCTCACCCGAGCCTACGCCGTTCGTTCGGGAGGGGGTCGACCACGTCCCGAACGCGTCGTCGCCGTCGTCGCTGCATCCACCATCGCCGTCGGGTGCGGTCACCTCGAGTTGCTTGCCGGGGAACCCATCCAACGTCACGTCGGATGCGGCGGTGGCGCTTAAGACCTGCAAGTTCGAAATCGCCGTGACCAGATCGTCGACGGACGGTCCGATCGGCGGGTCGAGCAGCGCGCGCCCGCGGTCACAAGGGTCGGCGACAACGTTGTTAACGTTCAAGAAGGCGATTGCCATCTCAACGTCAGGGTCAGAGGCAGCGGCAGGAGATTTGCACGCGCCGAGTTCGTCATCGCTCGGGCTGCATGACCACCACCCGTCCGGCACGTCAAACGTAACTCGGAACGGGAACGATCCATCGATAGCGTACGTGCCGGCTTCGAGATTTACCTGCGTGGTCGGCAGCGTGACAGCGCTGGGCACCGGTGTCGGCGGTGCCGTTTCAGCCGTGCCCCCCACATTAAAACCGGCGGGTGAAAGAAATCTGATGCCGAGGACCGCAACGATCACGACGGTCGCTGCCGCGATGCCGAGTGTAATTGCCTTGTTCGCGCCGAAACGCCTCCGCGCCGGCCACCAGATGGCGCGGCGCTGTCGGGTCGCGGGGACCTGGTCGAGCACGGCATCCAGGACTCGGTCCGGGAGCGCCGTGACGCCCTCGTCCAGCCACGACCGGACAATGCGAGTGGTCTCGGGATCGAAGCTCACGGAGCCACCTCCCTTGCCGGTGGCCGGGCATCGGCGTCGAGCGCCGCGCGCAACCCGCGCATCGCATGATGGAGTCTGGATCTGACCGTCCCGGCAGGGACGCCGAGGGTATCGGCGACCCGGTCGAGCGGCCAGTCGAGGTAGTGGTGAAGCACCACCACCGCACGATGGTCGATGGAAAGCCTGCGGAAAGCACGCTCGAGCTGATCGCGATCGACGACCGAGCTCGAACCATCCGCCTGCATCGGCTCATCAGAGCAAAGCAGGTGCATGTTCGGCGTCCAGTGGCGGCTCCGGCGTCCCTCGGCGTAGCAGGCGCGCACGAGGAGCCGATACGACCAGGCGTCGAAGCGCGCCGGGTCGCGGAGCTGCGGAAGATCGCGCCAGATGGCGAGCAGCGCCTGCTGCGTCGCGTCCTCGGCAAGGTCGAGGTCACGCAGAATTCGATGCGCGACCGCGTGGAGCCGATCACCAGCGGCGACAGCGAGGCTCGTGAAGGCCTCTTCGTCGCCGTGCTGTGCCCGAGTCACAAGATCGGTATCCATTCCTCTTCCGCTCGGGCCGGTTGTACGCTCGGGCCGGCCATCTACACTGTATGGGCGTGCTTGTCACCGGCATGACTCAATCTTCCCCCGGACACAAGAAGACGCCGGGCGGAAATTGGTATCCGCCCGGCGTCAAGGTCGTTGTGGGGGGCTTACCGTCCCATACGCGTCGTCCGTCAGAATCCGGTGCAGGTTCCCGGGTTGGTGCCTGGAATGCCGGGACCAGCACCGGGCGGCACGTCGAAGTAGGTCGCCAGCAGCTGAACTCCGACGCTCCCCTCGTTCCGGGCGTTGTGGACATTGCCCTGACCCGGGTCAACGAACGCATCGCCGACGGTGTACGTCTCGCCAGCGCAGTTCGGATCGTCCGCCTGGTAGAGGGTCATGGTTCCAGCCGCCACCACGACGATCACCGGGCCGTGGTGCGAGTGCCAGCCGGTCTGGGCGCCGGGTGCGATGGTAACGTTCTGAACGATCGCATCGGCGGAGTCGTTAACGTGCATGACTCTGCTGACGCCGCCAAGGGTCGACTTGAGCTTGATGTCGGTGGATTCGGCGAAGGCCCCGCGGGCCAGGATGGTGC